>NZ_CP062500.1:3041031-3345134 GCF_014879975.1 Vibrio bathopelagicus
AGACGACCTTCAACGAATGCACGAGAGTAGATACCTGGAGAGATGTGACCTTGGTAATAAACTAGATCGCCACCGTCCGTCTCATTTGGAGCACGGAAGAAGTGGTTGAAACATACTTCGTAGAACGCTGCAGCTGACTGGTAAGAAGCCATGTGACCACCAAGGTCTAGGTCTTTCTTAGAAGCACGCAATACGATCATGATTGCGTTCCAGCGAATAATCGAACGAATACGACGCTCAAGAGTTACGTCACCAGGGTAAGCTGGCTCTTGTGCTGCTGGAATTGTGTTGATGTAGTTCGTGTTGATGCCTGTAGCCATATCAACACCATCTAAACGCGCTTTATCTAGAACTTGTTCTAGTAAAAACTGTGCACGTTCTACACCTTCTTCACGTACTACTGACTCAAGAGCTTCTAACCAATCTTGAGTTTCCAGAGCATCAACGTCATGCTTCATGTCAGACATGGCGATCTATCCTTTTTGTTAGTTGGATTCTACTAAACACGTAAAAAGCCGAAGTATTACGGCTATTTACCCTGTTGGATTCGACGTAAAGAACGTTCGCGGCGCGATTCTTCTTTGGTCAAATCCATCAATGTTTCTTCGATGTAAGCTAAATGAGAGTGTGACATTTCACGAGCCTGTTCTGGCTGTCCTGAAACGATCGCATCCACAATGTTAGCTCGATGTATACTCACTTTCTCCACAACGTCTTTACGACGATGCAACAGCTTTAAATTTTCTAAGACGTTTTGTTCGAGTAACGGAGCCAAGCTACGAACAATGTGCAATAACACCACATTGTGTGCTGCCTCTGTTAAAGCAATAAGAAAAGCCATCACCGCTGCAGATTCGGCTTCAATGTCACCTTTATCCTGCGCACCGTGAATTTTTTCTTGGCATGCTTGAATTCGAGCAAAGTCTTCATCAGTACCACGCAATGCCGCGAAGTAAGCCGAAATCCCTTCCATCGCATGACGCGATTCCAACAAGTCTAGTTGGGTTTCAGAATGGGAGGACAACAAATTAAGCAAAGGATCTGAAAAGCTTTTCCAGATATTTTCGCTAACAAACGTACCTCCACCTTGACGGCGAGTAAGCAAGCGTTTGGCTTCTAAACGTTGTATCGCTTCTCGGATTGAAGGACGAGACACATCGAACTGTTTCGCCAGTTCGCGCTCAGGCGGCAGCTGCTGCCCTGGAGCCAGTGTTCCTTCCACTATCAACCTTTCTAACTCTTGTTCGATAACGTCCGAGAGTTTTGGCTGACGAATCCTTTGATAAGCCATAGTTTGTTGTTCTTCTTTTTCTTCGCTGACAATTGGTAATACCAATTTTAAGTTGGGCAGAAATTAACATAATTAAAACGCCACTGTCCAGTGTAAAGTTGACCTGCATCATAGAACGCAGTGTGAATTAACCACGATTTAACAAATGAAATTTAAAACAGCAACCAAATTGGTCTTACCATTTACAGGGGTAATACTTTTGGGGAGTATTCGTGCTAGAAAGTTTCAGGATAAAAATGAATTGTTTCAGAAAGATTAGTGCCACTTGATTAAAAATCGAACCAAGTGCACATTAGAGGCAGAAATCCTGTTCATAAGTCTTAACATTAGAGCGTTTGATAAGCTCGTCACACTCTCGATTTATTGATGCTCACCGTCCGACCACTTCCTTTACAAAAGCACAACAAAAATTCACAAACAATTATGCTCATCATTGATTATCTAGAGCCCTTCAATGAGCAGAGTCTTATTGTGAGTTCGAATTTAGAAGCTCAGTTGACCTTGATATTTTTTCCAATCAAAAACCAAACCGGGGTCAGTTTTTCGTAGCGGGGCGATGTATTGATGGCCAGTGATACGCTGACGCGTAATCTGCGAGAAGTTCGACACCAGAGCCTCCGTTAATTGAGCCAAAGATTGGTATTGCTGCTCGGTATAAGCAACAAAGTCACTGCCCTCCAATTCAATGCCAATCGAGTAGTCATTACATCTTTCTCGGCCAGCAAAGCTCGATTGACCCGCATGCCAAGCTCGGTCTAAGAAAGAAACAAACTGCACCACTTCCCCATCGCGACGAATCAAGCAATGCGCCGAGACGCCCATTTGGTAAATCACCTTAAAAAACGGATGCTCAGCGGGGTCGAGTTTTCCCGTAAAAAACTGTTCAATGTAAGGTCCACCAAATTGCCCCGGAGGTAAACTGATGTTGTGAACCACCAGCAAAGAGATATCGTCACTCTTTGGCCTTGCATCAAAATAAGGGGAAGGAACACGCCGAGCGTTGTCATACCATCCGTTGGAGCTGATCGTCATCTTGGTCTCACTTTTTTTCTGCTAGCACAATAGATTGTGACCTTGCCCATCGAGCAGTCGCGCTAGCCTCTTTAATTTGAAGTTAAGCAAGAGTATCATTCCATTCCCACTCCCTTTCAAGATTAGATTTGCGATGAAAAACACACATAACAGCCACCAACGCCTTGATTACTTAAAAGAGCAACTGCCGCTAGAGATCGCTCGCTCAGTGGCTGAGACCATCAAAGAAGATCTAGGTGGAACGTTAGATCCAGCGGCTGATATCACGGCAAGTCTAATCCCAGCAGACGCAATCAACAGCGCAACCATCATTACACGTGAGCACGGTGTGTTCTGTGGTAAAGCTTGGGCTGATGAAGTGTTTAAACAATTGGGCGGTGAAGTCACTATCGAGTGGAACGTAGAAGATGGCGACAAGGTTGAACCAAACCAAACGCTTTGTTCGTTAACAGGCCCAGCACGCGCGCTATTAACCGGTGAGCGTAATGCCATGAACTTCATTCAAACGCTATCGGGTTGTGCGACAACAACAGCCATTTACGCTGACAAAATTAAACATACAGAGTGCCGCCTGTTAGACACTCGCAAAACGATTCCTGGCCTACGTAGTGCACTAAAATACGCAGTGGCTTGTGGTGGCGGTTTCAATCACCGTATCGGTGTTTTCGATGCCTACCTAATCAAAGAAAACCACATCATCGCATGTGGTGGTATCGAGAAAGCAATCTCGACGGCAAAAGAGCTTAACCCAGGCAAACCAGTTGAAGTAGAAACAGAGAGCCTATCAGAGCTAGAGCAAGCGATCAGTGCAGGTGCGGACATCATCATGCTAGACAACTTCACCACAGACATGATGCGTGAAGCCGTTAAAATAAACGCTGGTCGTGCAGCATTAGAGAACTCAGGTAACATCACTCTAGACACTATCGCAGAGTTCGCTGAAACGGGTGTTGATTACATCTCAGTAGGTGCACTCACCAAGCATTTAAAAGCGATGGATTTATCAATGAGATTCAAAGCTTAATTTATTGAAATATAAATAACTTATTTATAAAGGCACGGTTAACTATCGTGCCTTTTTTATTGCCTAAACTATCAGTATTTCAATCACTTATTTAAGTAGATCGCATAATTTTGCGCGCTATATGAAACACTACACTAATAAATACAAAACCACTCGCGACCACACCTGAACACCATTCCACTTCCCCATTCCGACTTCTATCCTCTCAATCAACCAGTGCCTGCACTGAAACAAACTAAACAATGGAATAGAACGATGAATAACAAAAATAGAAGAACAAATCAGAAAGGTTTCACGCTGATTGAATTGATGATTGTGGTGGCAATTATTGGCGCTCTATCAGCGATCGCGATACCCGCATACAAAGATTACGTAGCAAAAAGTGAAGTTGCAGCAGCAGTAGCAACTATGAAAGCTTTACTCACGCCGGCAGAACTAACCTATCAAGAAAAAGGGAAATTAGCAGCTAACACTGATTTAGGTGACTTAGGCATCTCCGCAGGTTCTAATGTATTAGGAACTATTAGTGTACCAACCGACAACGATATTAAATTCCTATTCGGATCAAAAAGTGCGATATCCAACGCCTACATCACATACTCTAGAACCGACACTGGCTGGGCATGTGCTGTAGTCTCAGGTGGCGTAAGTAACTTACCAACAATTGATAGTTGCTCATAAGTGCTAACCAACCTCCCAACCGTTCTACGTCAGGCTAATCTACTTAGCCTGACTCAAGAACAAGCCGTTGCGGAACATGTGCAAGCTTCAGGTGTTTCTACGCCTGAAGCTTTGCTCCTTCTGGACATATTCACAGGCGAGAGTCTCGCACATAACATTCAGGCCATCTTCGGCTTACCGTTAGTACAATTAACCAATACTGACTACGAAACCTTGTGTGACCAATTAGGGCTTCGTGAGCTGATTACCAAGTATCGCGCTATCCCGATTTCAGTTTCAAGTTCAACTCTCACACTTGCCTCGGCCGACCCAACCGACTTACAAGCTGAAGATGATTTCCGCTTTGCGACCGGATTACAAATCGAATTGGTTCTCGCTAACTACTCTGAATTAGAAGGCGCGATACGTAAGCTGTATGGCCGTTCTATTTCCGGGCAAGACTCCAAGCGCAAAGAGATCACTCAAGACGAACTCGCCAACCTCGTTGAAGTCTCCGACGATGAGATGACTTCGATTGAAGATCTCAGCCAAGACGACTCCCCTGTTAGCCGCTTTATCAACCAAATACTGGTCGATGCGGTACGTAAAGGCGCTTCCGATATCCACTTCGAACCTTATGAAGAAAACTATCGAGTGCGCTTACGTTGCGATGGCATCCTTGTTGAAATACAACAACCCGCCTCCCATCTAAGTCGCCGTTTATCTGCTCGCTTAAAGATCCTCGCCAAGCTGGATATCGCTGAGCGTCGCTTGCCTCAAGATGGTCGTATTAAGTTGCGGTTAAACGATGAAATCGCGATTGATATGCGAGTATCGACGCTACCGACGCTATGGGGTGAAAAGATCGTACTGCGTCTTCTAGACAGCAGTGCGGCTAATTTAGATATCGATAAGTTGGGTTATAGCGAGGATCAAAAAGCACTCTACCTCAATGCATTAAAGCGCCCACAAGGTATGATCTTAATGACCGGGCCAACCGGCAGTGGTAAAACCGTTTCTCTCTACACTGGCCTTCGAGTGCTTAACACCACAGAGCGCAACATCTCAACAGCCGAAGACCCGGTAGAGATAAATCTATGTGGTATCAATCAAGTTCAAGTCGCACCCAAAATCGGTTTTGGGTTTGCCGAAGCATTGCGATCGTTTTTACGACAAGATCCCGATGTGGTCATGGTCGGAGAGATCCGCGATTTAGAAACCGCAGAGATCGCGATCAAAGCATCGCAAACTGGACACCTAGTCCTTTCGACATTGCACACCAACTCCGCCGCAGAAACCGTAACTCGACTCGCTCACATGGGAATTGAACCTTTTAACCTTGCTTCATCATTAAGCTTGATTATCGCCCAACGACTGGCAAGACGATTGTGCAATCACTGCAAAGCAGCTGACGACTCTCCGGATATATTTCTGCGTCACTCTATCCCTAACAGCCAAACAATCTATAAAGCCAATCCACAAGGATGTAATGAGTGTAATCAGGGATACTCTGGGCGAGTGGGTATCTATGAAGTTATGCCATTTAGCGACCAACTAAAAAGCAGCCTGATCGACAAACCGAACGCGTTAGCCATTGAAAACTTGGCGCACCGAGAAGGCATGCGAACACTGCAAGAATCAGGGCTAGATAAACTGCTTGAAGGCACCACCAGCTATCAAGAACTACAACGTGTTCTGTATCTATAATTCACGGAGCGAGAATGAGTAGTAAGAACAAACAATCACAACTTAAAAGTTACCATTGGAAGGGCATAAACAGCTCCGGAAAGAAAGTATCAGGGCAAACCTTAGCATTGACGGAATTAGAGGTACGAGAAAAGCTCAAAGATCAGCATATCCAAATAAAGAAAATCAAAAAGAAAAGCATCTCAGCACTGACTCGTTTAACGCACCGAGTTAAGGCCAAAGACATTACCGTGTTGACTCGGCAACTCGCGACCATGTTAGCAACGGGTGTCCCTATCGTGCAGGCCATCAAGTTAGTCTCAGACAATCATCGCAAAGCTGAGATGAAGTCTATCTTGTCGCACATCTGTAAAGGTGTAGAAGCGGGCACTCCGATTTCAAAAGCCATGCGAACCGCAAGCCGTCACTTTGATGATCTGTATACCGACTTAGTTGCGACAGGCGAACTCTCAGGCAACCTAGCGCAAGTCTTTGAACGTTTGGCGACATACCGTGAAAAAAGTGAGCAACTAAAATCTAAGGTTATAAAGGCTCTCATCTACCCAGCAATGGTTGTAGCGGTCGCCCTTACCGTTTCCTACTTAATGCTAACCATGGTCATTCCTGAATTTGAATCGATGTTTTCTGGTTTCGGCGCAGACTTACCTTGGTTCACTCAGCAAGTGCTTTATCTTTCCCACTGGATGCAGGCCTACAGTTTCTATACTACTATTGGTATTGGTTTATTATTCCTATCCATTCAGCAACTGCGTCAGCGATCTTACTCGATTCGACTTTCAACCAGTCGTCTTGGTTTACGCTTCCCTATCCTGGGTGCTGTCATCACTAAGGCATCAATTGCAAAGTTCAGCCGGACGCTATCAACCAGTTTTAGTTCTGGGATTCCCATCTTAACGAGCCTTAAAACAACGGCTAAAACGGCGGGTAATCTACATTATGAAGCGGCAATCATCGAGGTTCACCGTGAGACTGCCGCAGGCATGCCGATGTACATTGCAATGCGCAATACCAATGCCTTCCCGGAGATGGTTTTGCAGATGGTGATGATTGGTGAAGAGTCCGGAAACCTTGATGATATGCTCAATAAAGTAGCTTCCATTTACGAGTTCGAAGTAGACAACACCGTCGATAACCTAGGTAAAATTCTCGAACCGCTGATTATTGTCTTTTTGGGTACGGTTGTTGGCGGCCTCGTTGTCGCGATGTACTTACCGATCTTTAATCTTATGAGTGTGTTAGGATAGCCAAAAGCAACTAAACACCCATGAGTAGCCAATCTCTACTCATATAGATCAAGTGGTAAAAGGACACTATGGAAGTATTTCACTACTATCCTTGGCTATTCCCCGTATTAGCTTTCATTTTTAGCCTTCTTATCGGCAGTTTTCTCAACGTCGTCATACACCGTTTACCGATTATGATGGAACGAGAATGGCAACAAGAGTGCTCGGAGTATTTCTCTCAATATAAAATTCCAGCGCCAGAGGGAAAGTTTAATCTCAGCATTCCTCGTTCTACCTGCCCAAAATGCAAAACCCAATTAAGGATAATAGACAATATACCAGTCTTAAGCTGGTTGTTCTTAAAGGGTAAGTGTCATACCTGTACGACTCCAATCAGCGCTCGCTACCCTTTAGTCGAACTGCTTACCGCAATCCTTTGTACTGTTGTCGCTAGCCACTTTGGTTTCAGTTACTACGCTATCGCCCTGATCTTTTTCACCTTTGCGTTGATTACCGCAACCTTTATCGATCTCGATACCATGCTGCTACCTGATCAAATCACCTTACCTTTAGTTTGGTCTGGTATCGCTTTAGCCCTGTTTAACGTCAGTCCTGTATCGCTTCAAGATTCAGTGATTGGTGCAATAGCAGGCTACTTAGCCCTATGGTCCGTTTACTGGCTGTTCAAGCTACTGACAGGCAAAGAAGGCATGGGTTACGGCGACTTCAAGCTTTTAGCAGCGCTTGGCGCATGGCTTGGTTGGCAGCACCTACCAATGATCATTCTTTTGTCATCGCTGGTCGGTTTAGTTTTCGGATTGATTCAACTTCGCTTGAAACAGCAAGGCATAGATAAAGCCTTCCCATTTGGTCCCTACCTCGCGATTGCTGGTTGGGTAAGCCTATTGTGGGGCAATGACATCATGGGTTGGTATTTCACTTCTGTGCTAGGGATTTAATCATGGCAATCATTATCGGATTAAGTGGTGGTATCGCCAGTGGCAAAACCACAGTAGCTAACCTATTCAATGAACACTTCAATATTGATATTGTCGATGCTGATATCGTGGCACGTGAAGTGGTCGCTCTAGGCAGTGACGGCTTAAAGCAGATTACAGAGCATTTTGGTGAGGCTATCTTGCTCGAAGATGGGACACTAAACCGAGCTAAACTGCGCGAAGTGATCTTCACTGATCCCACAGAAAAACAATGGCTCAATGATCTTCTTCATCCCATGATCCGTGACAAAATTGACAGTGACCTGTCTAAAATCACATCCCCGTATGGTTTATTAGTCGCACCGCTATTGGTTGAAAACCAAATGCAAGGCATGGCCGATCGCGTATTAATCGTAGATGTGCCAGCAGAAGTACAAATAGAACGGACGATGAATCGTGATAATGTTTCTAGGGAACAAGTTGCATCAATTTTAAAATCACAGGCTTCAAGAGAACAACGCTTAGCAGTTGCAGATGACGTGATTAAAAACCATACTAAAAACCAAGAACTTTTGCCTCAAATCACAGATTTACATCAAAAGTATCTGGCAATCAGTGCAGTAGATGGGTCAGAATAGAACAATGTTGAATGAAGGTTTGCTTGATGATCACCCACAAATTTGAACATCCTCTAAATGAGAAAACACGCATCTACTTAAGAGTCGAATCACTCTTGAGGCAGCTACACTTGTCTTCTACATTTTCCGATGCTCAACAGTATCAACTCTTTTTCCGTTCCATCTTTGATCTGATTGAAATCTTCGAACAGATCCAACTCAAGAGCGAACTGGCGAAAGACATTGAGAAGCAGCGTGTAACCTACAAAAGTTGGTTAGATGTTGAAGGTGTCGATCAAGAGATGCTGACATCATTGCTTACCGACATTGGTAACATCTATCGTGATCTGATGCAGGCAGAGCGTTTTGGGCAATCCCTAAAAGAAGACCGCTTCCTGAGTGCGATTCGTCAACGCTTCAATCTTCCAGGTGGCTCATGCTGCTTTGATTTACCCGCACTGCATTATTGGCTGCACCTGCCACTCGATAAAAAAATGAGAGATGCCAAATCATGGATGGATAGCCTACAGCCCCTCTATGAAGCGTTAACACTGTGGTTAAAGCTCACCAGAGAGACTGGTCACTTTAAAGAGCAAATTGCTCGTGCTGGCTTCTTCCAGAGCGATGCTGATGAAGCAAATATCCTTCGCCTTTCTATTCCAATGCAATACGGCGCCTACCCGATGATCTCAGGTCATAAGAACCGTTTTGCCGTTAAGTTCATGAGTTTTGAAACCGGCCAAGCCTGTACTCAAGATATCGAATTTGAATTGGCTATCTGCACCTAATTAATTTCCTTTTATAGTTTGGCTTGAGTCCTCACTCGAGCCTAAACTCACTATTATTACCCCTCAAATTAAGAATCACTATGTCGAAGAAAATCACCATCGTTAAATGCCCTCAATGTAATGCCGACGTTGAATGGGGCGAGCAAAGCCCACATCGCCCGTTTTGCAGCAAGCAATGTCAGATGATTGATTTCGGTGAATGGGCAGACGAAGAGAACAGCATCGCTGGCGCACCTGACATGTCAGATAGCGATGGTTGGTCGGAAGACCCGCACTAGCGAGTAAATTTTGAAGGATTGGCGTTTTACGGCAATCCTTTTTTATTACCTATAACACGGCGCTACTAGAGATTCCCTACTCCTTCCTTCGTCAGTCTAGGGAATGACGGTTTGTCCCTACGGGATTCTATTAGCCACAGCCTTCCTACTGGACCTCTACCTCAATAAGTCTTCATCATCCAATGCCAGATTCCGGTTACCCATTCGTCATTCTCAAGAGTGAGGAACGAACGAGTTGGGAATCTAATGACTTCGAACTAAATCATATACCTAGCTCTGGAACAGATTTCCGACGGTATGCTCACGCATGACACTCTTCTCTATTCTCGATATCCGCCCCAAGAGCGAGAAACGAGCGAGTAGGAGATCTCTTATCTGCGATAACTCTAAATCTCAGGCACAAAAAAGCGGAGCCAAATGGCTCCGCTTTTATCGATAGAATGCAAAAAGAATTACTTCTTAGTAAGCTTCTCTTTAATACGAGCTGACTTACCAGAACGCTCACGTAGGTAGTACAACTTGGCACGACGTACTGCACCACGGCGTTTAACTTCGATGCTATCAACCATTGGAGAGTGAGTTTGGAACGCACGCTCTACACCTTCACCGTTCGAAATCTTACGAACTGTGAATGCAGAGTGAAGACCACGGTTACGAATAGCGATTACAACGCCTTCGAAAGCCTGTAGACGCTCACGGTCACCTTCTTTTACCTTAACCTTAACTACAACAGTGTCACCTGGTGCGAATTTAGGAAGGTCTGATTTTAGTTGCTCTTCTTCAAGAGCCTTGATGATGTTGCTCATTTGTATAAATTCCTAGAATAAACTGATACTAAATTTAATAGGTTACTGCTTGCTTTTCGTTAAGAGCGTTGCTCTTTAATGAATTCAGCCAGTAATTGTTCCTGTTCGTCAGTCAGAGCTAGGTTTTCCAGGAGTTCTGGTCTTCTTAGCCAAGTTCGGCCCAACGATTGTTTTAATCGCCAGCGACGAATGTCCTTATGGTTTCCAGACTTGAGTACCGAGGGCACATCTTTATCGTCTAGCACCTCAGGGCGCGTATAATGGGGACAATCTAGCAAACCATTTGCAAAAGAATCTTCTTCTGCTGATGCGAAATCTCCAAGTACACCCGGAACAAACCGAGAGACTGAATCAATCAACGTCATGGCTGGCAGTTCGCCACCCGTCATCACAAAATCTCCAATCGACCATTCTTCGTCGACTTCAGATTGAATGATGCGCTCATCTACCCCTTCATAGCGACCACAAATAAGAAGCAAGTTCTCGTTTGTTGCCAGCTCTTCAACACCTTGTTGGTCGAGTTTACGACCTTGAGGTGAAAGGTAGATAACCTTCGTCTTTCCCGGTGCTGCCTGTTTGGCTGTTTGGATAGCGTCGCGCAAAGGCTGAACCATCATTAACATGCCAGGACCACCACCGTAAGGTCTGTCATCAACAGTGCGATGTTTATCATGAGTGAAATCACGAGGATTCCATGTCTCAATAGATAAAAGACCTTTTTTAACCGCTTGACCTGTTACTCCGAAATCAGTAACAGAACGGAACATTTCAGGAAACAGGCTAATTACGCCAACCCACATGTGTTCTCTCGCTCTGTAATTTGGAGTTAGAATCCAGGATCCCAGTCAACTTCGATCCGGCGAGCTTCGCGATCAACTTTCTTGATCACTTGCTCTTCAAGGTACGGGATTAACCGTTCCTTTTGGCCAAAAGCATCTTTAAGATTTGCTTTGATTACTAGAACATCGTTCGAGCCAGTTTCTAATAGGTCAGTGACCTCACCAAGGTTGTAACCTTTAGTGGTAAAAACTTGCATACCGAACAATTCGCGCCAGTAGAATTCATCTTCTGACAATTCTGGTAATGAAGCAGGGTCAATAGCAATTTCAAAGTTGGTCATCAGTTGCGCGTCTTCACGTACATCTAATCCCGCTAGCTTACATACATAGCCTTGGCCATGACGTTTCCAGCTTTCAACTTTATACTCAACCCACTCGCCCTTTAGCTTTAAATACCAAGGACTGTAATCAAATATGCTTTCAGCATTGTCTGTGTAGGAGAACACTTTAAGCCAGCCACGAATACCATAGGTAGACCCAAGTTTACCCATAACAATTCTTTCGTTTTGCTCGCTCATCGTTTCTTTACCCTTCATCGACATAAGCTATTTCTCTTTTTAAAAAAGAATTAAGCCGCTTTTTGAGCGTCTTTAACTAGCTTAGCTACGCGGTCAGATAGAGATGCGCCTTGACCAACCCAGTGGTTAACACGATCTAGGTCTAGACGTAGACCTTCTTCTTGACCTTGAGCAGTAGGGTTAAAGAAACCTACTTTCTCGATGAAACGGCCAGTTACAGAGTTACGGCTATCCGCAACTACGATTTGATAAAAT
This sequence comes from Vibrio bathopelagicus, assembly GCF_014879975.1. Taxonomy (NCBI): domain Bacteria; kingdom Pseudomonadati; phylum Pseudomonadota; class Gammaproteobacteria; order Vibrionales; family Vibrionaceae; genus Vibrio; species Vibrio bathopelagicus. Next base: position 3,053,008 of record NZ_CP062500.1, read on the forward strand.
GGGCGCTTCTTTGCACCGTGACGTGCCAAACGAATGGTTACCATGTCGTCCTCTTTGCTTTCTTAATAAAATAATTAACCCCAAGTATAAGTAAATAGCTTGGGGTCTCGTGCCAAATTAAAGCCCCGGAATTTTACTCTTATTCCGGTGCAATGCAAGGGCTTTAGCTATTTTTTCACCAACATAGCCACCGTACACTTTCTGTGACACGGCTAACACTATGAAAAGTAACGTAGCTAAAGCTTACATTTGTAGATTATCGGCCAAACGGGTTAAAACCACCACCCATTCCGCCCATACCTCCACCGCCGCCCATCATGCCCTGCATGTTGCGCATCATGCCTTTCATTCCACCCTTCTGCATTTTCTTCATCATCTTCTGCATTTGAGTGAACTGTTTCAGCATACGGTTTACATCTTGTACTTGAGTACCAGAACCTGCAGCAATACGCTTCTTGCGTGAGCCTTTGATTAGGTCAGGACGCTGGCGCTCTTTCATTGTCATAGAGTTGATGATCGCTTCCATTTGCTTGAACATCTTGTCATCAACTTTATCTTTTACGTTGTCAGGTAGCTGAGACATGCCTGGAAGCTTATCCATCATGCCCATCATGCCGCCCATGTTCTGCATCTGTCCTAGCTGTTCACGGAAGTCTTCAAGGTCAAAGCCTTTCTTCTCTTTGAACTTCTTAGCCAGTTTCTCTGCTTTCTCGGTATCAACGTTTTTCTGTAGGTCTTCAATAAGAGACAGTACGTCGCCCATACCAAGGATACGAGAAGCAACACGATCTGGGTGGAACGGTTCTAGTGCGTCAGTTTTTTCACCAACACCTAAGAATTTAATCGGTTTACCAGTGATGTGACGAACAGACAGTGCAGCACCGCCACGCGCATCACCATCCACTTTCGTTAAGATAACACCGGTAAGTGGTAGCGTATCGCCAAAGGCTTTTGCAGTATTCGCAGCATCTTGACCTGTCATTGCATCAACAACGAACAGTGTCTCTACTGGGTTAATTGCAGTATGAAGCTCTTTGATCTCGCCCATCATCTCTTCATCGATAGCCAAACGACCGGCAGTATCGACAATTAGTACGTCGTAGAATTTCTTCTTCGCGTGGTCGATTGCGGCGTTTGCAATATCAAGAGGCTTTTGGTCAGCTGAAGATGGGAAGAAGTCGACACCAACATCGCTTGCTAAGGTTTCAAGCTGTTTGATCGCTGCTGGACGGTAAACGTCGGCAGACACAACCAAAACTTTCTTCTTGTCACGCTCAGTCAGGAGCTTAGATAGCTTACCTACCGATGTGGTTTTACCCGCACCTTGTAGACCCGCCATTAAGATGACTGCTGGCGGTTGTGCTGCTAGGTCAAGAGCCTCGTTAGACTCCCCCATAACAGCTTCAAGTTCAGCTTGAACGATCTTAATGAACTCTTGGCCAGGTGTTAGAGATTTAGATACCTCAACACCAACAGCGCCTTCTTTTACGCGCTTAACAAAATCACGGACAACTGGCAGTGCAACGTCGGCTTCAAATAGCGCCATACGTACTTCACGCAGCGTCTCTTTAATATTGTCTTCGGTCAGGCGACCTTTACCGCTGATATTCTTCAGCGTTTTGGATAGACGATCCGTTAAATTATCAAACATAGTTTTCTCTTCGCTCAATCCTGCGACTATTACTGTGAGTATACATTAGCGTGGATTAGAGTCATACCCGTTGTAGAGCGTTAATCATCCACGCTTGTGATGTGAGACATTGTTCCCTTGGAATTGAGTGAGGTTCACCATAGCCCCAAAGAGCGATGCGAGGTATAATTCATCAATTAGTAATCATTTAAATGGATACCATGGACAGTCTTATTGCGATCGCAGCAGCCTTTCTTTATACAATGGCGATTTCCACGATCATTCCAGGTCTCGTGCACCAAACAGGAATCCGTGTAAAAACGGTGTTTATCAGCGCATTACTTGCTTTAGCTTTCCATGCTTGGTTGCTTGGCGATTTAATCTTTAATGCCAGTGGCCAAAACCTCAGTATCTTGAACGTTGCTTCATTGATCAGTTTGATCATCTCTTTGGTCATGAGCGGTGCTATGCTCAAAACCCGATTGTGGTTCATCTTGCCCGTCGTTTATAGCTTCGCTGCACTTAACTTGATGGCTGCTACTTTTCTTTCAAGCACCTTCATCAAACATCTAGAGAATGACCCAAAACTGCTTGTGCACATCTCTTTGGCGCTCTTCTCATACGCGACACTAACTATCGGCGCGCTATACGCTCTGCAACTCGCGTGGCTCGATCACAAACTTAAAAAGAAAAAAGCGTTAGTAATAAACCCTAATCTACCTCCATTAATGATGGTGGAAAGACAACTTTTCAAGATCATTCTTATCGGTAATGGTTTATTAACCGGCACCTTGCTGACTGGCCTTATCTTCGTACAAGATATGTTTGCTCAAGGAAAGGCGCACAAAGCCGTATTGTCTTTTATTGCTTGGGTTATCTACTCCATCCTTCTTTGGGGTCATTATCAAAAAGGTTGGCGTGGACAGAAAGTCACTTGGTTCGCCCTTGCTGGCGCCAGCATGCTCACATTAGCCTACTTCGGTAGCCGCTTCGTTCAGGAAATAATCCTGAATTAGTCTGTAAAATAAAGGCAAGGTCTCACACACCTTGCCTTTAAAATATTGAGTCCATTAGATTCAATTGACATCTCGACCATGTTCGGTCATAAATTAATCAAGATACAAAAATAGGAAAAGAATAGTTTTGGACGACATATCAACGGGTATCTTATTTGCGCTACTCGCGTGTCTCATAGTAATTTCTGGTTATTTCTCTGGCTCTGAAACGGGCATGATGTCCCTGAACCGCTACCGTTTAAAGCACTTAGCCAGTACGGGCCATAAAGGTGCCAAACGCGTAGAAAAACTTCTGAGTCGCCCAGACAGATTGATCGGCCTCATTCTCATCGGCAACAATCTCGTCAACATTCTTGCATCTGCGATCGCTACGATTCTTGGTATGCGTATCTATGGGGATATCGGCGTTGCAATCGCAACCGGAGCCCTGACCCTAGTGATCCTCGTATTTGCTGAGGTAACCCCAAAAACCATCGCCTCACTTTTCCCAGAACGAGTGTCTTACGCCAGCAGTATTCTATTAATGATACTGATGAAGGTGCTGTCACCACTGGTTATCTTGGTTAACTTTATTACTAACGGCTTCATCCGTATCTTAGGTGTCAAAGCCAGCCATGATGCGACCGACCATTTGAGTTCCGAAGAGCTTAGGACCGTAGTAAATGAAGCCGGAACCCTGATACCTCAGCGTCACCAAGATATGTTGGTGTCTATTCTAGATTTAGAGCACGTCACCGTGAATGACATCATGGTGCCACGTAATGAGATCACCGGTATCGACATCAATGATGACTGGAAATCGATCGTTCGTCAGCTCACTCACTCTCCTCATGGTCGTATCGTGCTATACCGCGATCAAATAGATGAAGTGGTTGGTATGCTGAGGCTACGGGAAGCTTATCGCTTAATGCTTGAAAAGAACGAATTCAATAAAGAGACATTGCTGCGTGCAGCCGATGAGATCTACTTTATTCCTGAAGCGACACCACTCAACATTCAACTGCTTAAATTCCAACGCAACAAACAGCGCATTGGTTTGATTGTCGATGAGTATGGCGATATCAACGGCTTGGTTACGTTGGAAGATATTCTAGAAGAGATCGTGGGTGAATTTACGACTTCTATTGCACCTAGTTTATCTGAAGAGATCACTCCGCAAAGTGATGGTAGTTTCTTAATTGAAGGTAGTGCCAATATCCGAGATATCAACAAAGGCTTGCAGTGGGCACTCCCTACTGACGGTCCAAGAACACTCAATGGCCTGATATTAGAACATCTAGAAGATATCCCAGAAAGTCACCTCAGTGTTCAGGTTGCCAGTCATCCGATGGAAATTGTTGAACTCGAAGAAAACCGCATCAAGCTAGTACGCGTGTTTCCACAGGTAGCTAACGGGTAATCGCTACTCGATGAAAAACAAAAGGCCCGGTTCATTGAACCGGGCCTTTTAGTATCTAACTCACCCTATCTAGGGTGTTACCAATAACTAGTCGATTTTAAGCTCTTGAAGCATCGACTCTGGCAGTGCCAGTTCATCATTTTTGTTTACAGAGATACCAGCAGCGATGATCGCATTGGCGATATCTTTCGCTTCATCCAAAGAGTGCATTGCAGCAGTACCACATTGGTATTCGTTCAACTCAGGGATCTTATTCTGGTTCTCAACTTTCAGTACATCTTGCATAGCCGCTAACCAAGCGTCTGCTACTTGCTGCTCTGAAGGCGTACCAATCAAGCTCATGTAGAAACCAGTGCGGCAACCCATCGGTGAAATATCAATGATCTCCACGTCTGAACCATTCAGTTGAGCTCGCATGAATCCAGCGTATAGATGCTCTAAAGTATGGATACCTTTTTCAGATAGGATATCTTTGTTTGGTGCAGTAAAACGCAGGTCAAATACCGTGATGGTATCCCCTTTTGGGGTTTGCATTGTTTTCGCAACACGAACTGCAGGGGCGTTCATGCGTGTATGATCAACAGTAAAACTATCTAATAAAGGCATTGCTATTCTCCATGACGGTTGGCTTTAGAAAAACCAACTTCGATTGTCTTCTAGTTCTTTGCGGCACTGTTTAAGTTGCCAGCCATAATCTTTTGCTTGCTGTTCGACTTTGCGGGCCACCTTAATCAAAGATGGCTTGCTGTTATACGATTTACGCTTAAAACCACCACGACCTTCATGATAAGCCAGGTATTGGTTATACGGATCCCAAAGTGAAACCCCTAACTGACGACGCGTCTCGCTGGTGTACCAGCCAATAAACATCAGTGCATCGTCAAAGTTGGTTCTTGAACCACCATTGTTGGTTGCCTTCTGGAAATCTTCCCAGGCAGGATCTTGGGCTTGTGCATAACCGTAAGCGCTGCTCACACGGCCCCACGGAATGAAGCCCAGAATGTAATCTTTTGGTGGGCGCGCATCATGACGATAGCTACTCTCTTGTTTAACAAAAGCCATCGCTACGTTGATCGGCGTTCCCCACTCTTCTTGCATATCTAACGCATCTTCGTACCACGAAGGGTGCTCTCTAAAGATACTGCAGATGTTACTTTGTTCTTTAGGCGGTGGCGTTGCACAACCAACCAACAGGCTAGAGACAACACCAACAGTCACTAAGGGTAGCCATTTTCCACTTACACGAGTGGACAGGCCTAATAAGGCTTGCTTCCTTTCCACCAAAGTCTCGCTATGCTTTTAAATACGAAAAATAATCCGTTAAGAAGCTGTCAAAATCTTGCATGCTTGCTTCTTCACTTTGTTGTTGAGCGATCATTGAGCGCTGAACTTCCGCTTCCATCAACTCAGCTGAGTAAACCTTATATTGATGCGCTTTGTGTTGTTGAGCGTAGGTTTTTCCTAACGCGCAACCAACTTTTCCTAAGCCACCTAATCTTTTAGTCTCTTCAAGTAACTGACCAGAAATGGTTAATTCTGGGTTATCGATCCAAGCTTCAAGCGTATCGCACGTTTCTTGGTATGCACGACCACCTTGCTCCGCATCCATCAACTCAGCGATAACACGAAGATCTTTGAATACGCGTTTAGCCCAATCTTGCAGAGACAGTCTCTCGCCATCACAACCAATCTTGAGTTCTAAACCAACCTGACGACCTTCTAAGATCACCTTGTTCCAGTTATCACGCCAGCATTCAAGTTCGCAGTTATCCATCTCAGCCGAGTCGGTTAACACACTCCAAGTTAGGAATAAATCTAAGAAGCGAACTTGTTGCTCATTGATACCAATTGAGCTGAATGGGTTTACATCTAAAGAACGAACCTCGATGTACTCAACACCAGCACGAGCCAGTGCTTCTGATGGCTTCTCACCACTTTTAGCAACACGCTTAGGACGAATTGGTGCATAAAGCTCGTTCTCGATTTGAAGAACATTGCTATTCAATTGACGGTATTCACCATCAACTTTAGTACCGATTTCGGCGAATTCTTCTGATGGTGTTCGGATCGCTTGATTCAAACCTTCAAGGTATTGGTCTAGGCTGTTGAAACCAATCTTCAATACGCTTTGAGCACTGTTGGTGTAGCCAAGATCGCTCAGGCGCAGTGCCGTTGCTTTTGGTAAGTACAGTGTCTCTCCAATCTTTTCAAAAGGTAGCTTTGTCTCTCTGCCTTTGATGAAAGAAGGACATAGTGCAGGTGAAGCACCGAAGAAATAAGGAATTAACCAACCAAAACGGTAGTAATTACGAATCAAACCAAAGTAAGCATCGGACTTAGAGTCACAACGCGCTTCTTCGGTTTGCTCTCCAAACAGGCTATCCCAAAAACTATCAGGGAAAGAGAAATTGAAGTGAACACCTGAAATAATCTGCATCAGGCTACCGTAGCGACGCTTTAGGCCTTCACGATATAGAGTCTTCATCTTGCCGTTGTTAGAGGTGCCGTATTGCGCTAGCTGAATGTAATCTTCACTGCCTACATAACAAGGCATAGAAAGCGGCCACATCTTTTCGCCATCTAACTTGGTTTGTGTGAAATGGTGGATATCAGACAACTGATTCAAAAGCGTCGGAACGTCGTTAGAAACAGGCGTAATAAACTCCAGTAACGACTCAGAAAAATCGGTCGTTACCCATCCGTTCATCAACGCAGATCCCAAAGCCTTTGGGTGCGGCCCAGTCGCAAGATGCCCATCTTCCGTGTAGCGTAACGTTTCCCTTTCAACACCACGACCAAATTGAGAGAAGGTCTTAGGGTTGGTTGCAACTTGCTTTAGTCGCGCAGCAAAATCAGTCAAAATTCAGTTCACTTATCTTATATCGTTCTGATTAGAACTATCATAAATTAGGTCGGAGGAGAAAAATAGAGTCTTTTCCCTCCCCCTTTAATGTGTACTCTAACGAATGATTTCAAGCTCTTCTATTGGAATATCTAACTTTTCTAGTTGAGGACGAAGCGAAGTCGCGTCGCCAACAACAATTATTTGATAATCATTCGGGTCAAACCATTTCTTAGATAGCTCGTTTAAGGTCTCTTTTGAGACAGTTTCAACTATCTGATTACGTTGTTGCAGATAATCTTCGTCAAGGCTTAGCGCAACAATATTACTCAACAACCCAGCCTTTTGACTTGGTGTTTCGTATTTAAGTGCATCTTGTTGACCGACGGCAAGGCGCATAAATTTCACCTCTTCGTCAGTTAATCCACTCTGACTGAATTCATTTAGCTCAGAGATAAACTCTTGAATCGATGGAACCGTCGCATTGGCTCTCACTTGAGCGCTGAATACTACCGCACCAGTTTCACGCGTACTGGCGAAGTAACCGCTAGCACCGTAAGTGTAGGCTTTGTCCTCACGTAGATTCTGGTTGATACGGCTATTGAAGTTACCGGCTAAATTAAAGTTAGCCAACTGGCTCAAATACAACTCACCGGTTGCGTCAAACGGTAACCCTTTACGAACCAGGCGAACAATACTTTGCGGCGCACCCGGTTTATCGACCAAGTACAGGTGCTGACCAGAAAGCTCTTTGACGATCTGTGGACGCGTTAGTGGTGCCGCATCGCCTTGCCATTGTTCAAAGAATTGTAGCTGCTTCCCAACCTCTTTCTTCGAAATGTCCCCTACAATAACAATATTAGCTCCCTCCGGAGTATAGTGCTGACTGTAAAACAGTTTTACATCGTCCAGAGTTAATGACTCTAGAGAGTCCTTAGTACCATCACTTGCACGAGCAAAAATACTGTCACCAAACAGCACTTCACGGGTTGCTTGAGAAGCCATCCAGTTTGGCTGCTGGTGCTGATAGACAACCCCTTCAAGCATCTGCTTCTTCACGCGTTCGAAGTCTTGCTCATCAAACTTAGGCTCGAATAGAACCTCTTGTACAATTGCTAAGGTTTGAGGCAGGTTTTTCTCTAGCGTAGAGACCGAAATGTCCGTGGTGTAACTTCCGGCGCTAATGCTGACGCTACTGCCAAGCTTATCTAAGGTCGCCTGTAACTCTTCAACCGTTCGTTTCGTCGAACCTTCTTCCATCATAGAAGCCGTTAAGTTCGCCAGGCCTTCTTGCCCTTTACGAACATAGCGTTCACCTGCAGGTAGTTGAATTTGTAACTGCACTGTCGGCGTTTCACTGGTCACGGTACCAATCAAGTCAGTGCCGTTCTCAAAATGCATGCGATACAGATCAGGCATGGTCGCTTCAACACCAAAGTTCACTTCTGGCATCACGCTGCGATCAAAGGTATTTGGTGCTTTTCTGAAATCAAGCTGGTCTTCAGTGACCTTGGCATATTCAGGTAACGTGCGAGCAGGAGTGGTGAATGTAGCTTCACGAACCGCTAGATCGAGCTGCTTCTTGGGAACAACACTCAAGGTAACCTTATGCTTACCCTCGATGAAATCTTGGTATGCCTTGCTGACGCTTTCTGGTGTTACCGCTCGGATTTGATCGAGTTGCGATTCAATACGATCCGGTTGACCATAGAAGGTCTGATTCGAAGCCAGTTGTGAAACTTTCCCTTTCACGCTTTGCAGAGCGAAAACCGCATCCGCTTCAGCCATACCGGTAATTTGGTCTAAGCGCTCTTGTTCAACCCCCTCTTTCGAGAACTGTTCTAAGGTATCCATCAATTCTTTGTTAAGAACCGTCAAATCACCTTTTTTACCAGAGTCGCCCATCGCATAAACATACATGGTACAAGCCAATTCAGCACAATCATGAAAAGAACCCGCGCTCACTGCTTTTTGCGTCTTAACCAAGTTTTGATATAGGTAACTGTTGGTGCCTGAACCTAAAACGTTAGACAATGCATTTAACGAAACTTGTGTCTCTTCACCACGATACGTCGTTGGCCAACCAACAAGCACCATTGGCTGACGAATGTTGTCTTCTAATGTGATGTACTTATCTTCAGTCAGCACTGCAGGTTGTTTCTCAGCTGCCTTAACTTCAGGGCCTTTAGGGATTGGACCAAAGTACTTGTTAACCCACTCTAGCGTGTCATCAACATCGATATCACCACCAATTGTTAATACGGCATTGTTAGGGCCATACCAGCGTAGGAAGAAGGCTTTAAGATCATTCACATCAACACGGTCTAAGTCTTCAACATAACCGATTGGTTGCCACGAATACGGGTGACCTTCAGGGTAAAGCGCTTCACCCATACGTTCCCACATTAAGCCATAAGGACGATTTTCGTAGCTTTGAGCTCGCTCGTTCTTAACCGTGCCTCTTTGAACTTCAAATTTCTTTTGAGAAACCGCATCCAACAAGAAGCCCATGCGGTCTGATTCCAACCACAGCATTTTCTCAAGCTGGTTAGAAGGAACGGTTTCAAAGTAGTTGGTACGGTCACGGTTGGTAGTACCGTTTAACGAGCCACCCGCTTCGGTAATGATCTTAAAGTGCTGTTGGTCACCGACGTTTTCCGAGCCTTGGAACATCATGTGCTCAAAAAAGTGAGCAAAGCCTGATTTGCCAATCTGCTCACGTGCGGAGCCTACGTGATAAGTGACATCAACATGCACCAGTGGATCGGAATCATCAGGAGAAAGGATAACGGTCAAGCCATTTTCTAGCTGATATTTCGCATACGGAATCACGACTTTATCTTTAGAAGGCTTAACTTCTTCTAATAAGGTGACACCTTCAGGTAGCGAAGAAAAGAAGGGTGTTGAGCTAGGTACATTATAAGAACAGCCAGCGATGGCGATAAGAGAAAATGTACCAAGTAAAACCTTTTTCATAGGTTCTCCTTAGAAAAAACCGAAATAGATAGCAGCAAGTAAGCTGTAGCGAGCGGCTTTGCCAATCGCTATCAAAATAACGCTAGGGATAAATTTCATTCTCAGCCAACCCGCAGCCAGACACAAAGGATCACCAATGATGGGCAACCAACTGAATAACAGTGTCCAGTAACCATAACGGCTCAGCCAAGCCATAGCCTTATGACCATGCTTTTCAGATTGAGTTCGATTAGGCAACCACAAACCAATCCAATAGTTGGTCAGGCCGCCTAATGTATTGCCAAGTGTCGCCAGAAGAATGATCGATGATGTTGAGAACTGATCTAAGCTCAATGCCGCAACCAGACTTGCTTCTGAACCGCCGGGCAATAACGTGGCACTCAAGAAGCCACTAATGAAAAGTACCCACAGCGCCGAGTCAGAGAACCACAGCGCTATGTTTTCAAATAGAGAATTAAAAAACTCTAGCACTGCATATCAACCTTCTTGCATTTTAAGTAGTACCTTGCCTCTGGTATGCCCGGTTTCAACCTGTAGATGAGCTGACTGCGCTTCGTCTAACGGGTAGATACCTTGAATTTCTGTTTTGAGCAATCCGACACTGACCATGTACAGCATAGTGTCCATTTGCTCTGGGTTTGGCTCAACCAGCATCCCTGATGCAGTAAAGCCTAATAATGTTGCTTTTTCGCAGATCAATTCTGCAGATAAAGTGGGGACTGTCACGACTCTTGCGCCATCTTTCAGACACTTCAATGCATCGAGAGCGGTGTCGCCACCGACCAAATCAATCAGCACATCAACATCGGATACTCTTTCTGATGCTGGCGCAAACTTATAGTTAATCGCATGAGCGCCTAGCGTTGCTAAGTAATCAAGGTTCGCTTCACTACAAGTTGTATAAACCTCGGCTTTCGCTGCCACTGCGATTTGAACCGCTAGATGACCAACACCGCCTGCGCCCGCTAAGATGAGTACGCGATCGCCCTCTTTCACTTCAGCTTTGTTGAGTGCTTGTGCTGCCGTTTGGCTGGCTAGTGGTAACGCGGCTGCCGCTTCTAGAGTGACCGAATCAGGAACCATGCTTAATGCTGCTTCTGGAACAGAAGCATATTGGCTGTAACCACCGCCTTGCAATGGAAAACCAATAAAGCCGGCTACGTTATCACCAATAGTAAAACGCTCTGCCTGCTCGCCTAGCGCGACAATTTGCCCTGAAATATCGTAACCAGGTACCCAAGGAAGGTTATCTTTATTCTGTGCCGCGGCCCAACCAAGGCCAGCTCGGGTTTTGACATCAATAGGATTAATACCTGAAAAAGAAACTTTAACCACGACCTCCCCGGCTTTAGGCTCAGGAATAGCGCTGGTTTGAATACTTAGGTTTTCGACGCCGCCGAATTGAGTAATCGCAATCTGTTTGTTTTCCATTTCCACATTTCCTTGATTGATAAAAGCCCTAGTGAGCAAACACCCTAATTGATAAAAAGAAAGGGACGCGAAAGCATCCCTTTGACTATAAACCATTTAATAAGGCGAAGTTAACCGCTCATTCGTAAATTGACGACCAATTAACGTAACGATACATGACTCAGCAGTTCATTAGCCCACTAGCGCTAATAGAATGCCGGCGGCAACCGCACTACCAAGTACACCTGCCACGTTCGGGCCCATCGCATGCATCAACAAGAAGTTCTGAGGGTTTGCCTCAAGACCAACCTTGTTTACAACACGAGCCGCCATTGGAACCGCTGATACACCAGCAGCGCCAATCAATGGGTTGATATCTTCTTTAGAGAAGCGATTAAGTAGCTTAGCCATTAATACGCCACCCGCCGTACCGATACTGAACGCCACCGCACCTAAACCTAAAATACCCAGCGTCTCTAAGTTCAAGAACGTATCCGCTTGAAGCTTAGAACCAACACCAAGGCCTAGGAAAATAGTCACGACGTTAATCAGTTCGTTTTGAGCTGTTTTTGAAAGACGATCAACCACACCCGCTTCACGCATTAAATTACCCAAACAGAACATACCCACTAGAGGTGTTGCTGAAGGTAGGAACAGAATCGTCATCAGTAATACAGCAAGCGGGAAAAGGATCTTCTCGGCTTTACCAACGTGACGTAACTGCGCCATTTTAATCTTACGCTCTTCAGGAGTCGTTAACGCTTTCATGATTGGTGGCTGAATAATAGGAACCAACGCCATGTAGCTATAAGCCGCTACCGCAATGGCACCTAATAAATCAGGAGACAACTTACTTGCCAAGAAGATCGCAGTTGGGCCATCGGCACCACCAATGATCGCAATCGAAGAAGCATCGGCCATCGAGAATTCCATTCCTGGAACATAGTTCAGCAAGATCGCGCCAAATAGCGTTGCGAAGATACCAAACTGAGCCGCAGCTCCTAGCCATAACGTTTTAGGGTTAGCAATCAACGCACCGAAGTCCGTCATTGCACCAACACCCATAAAGATCAGCAGTGGGAAAATACCCGTTTCAATACCAATGTAGTAGACGTAATAAAGCAAACCACCTGGATCAGTAAACCCAGCATTTGGAATATTTGCTAATACGGCACCAAAACCAATCGGTAGTAGAAGTAACGGTTCAAATCCTTTACGAATTGCCAAAAACAACAGTAAGCAACCGACCAACATCATACAGATCTGGCCGAACTCAAAGTTAGCAATACCTGTTTCAGACCATAAGGTCATCAATCCTTCCATGGGACTCCCTTACGCTAAGCTTAGTAGTGGAGCGCCTACAGTAACTGCATCGCCTTCTTTAACATTCAACTCTTGAACGATACCACCACGAGCTGCACGAACTTCCGTTTCCATCTTCATCGCTTCCAAGATCAGTAGCACATCACCTTCAGCCACTTCAGCACCCGGCTGAACGATAACTTTGAAGATGTTGCCCGCTAACGGAGCTGGAACTGCTTCTGCATCAGAAGCCGCAGCAGGTGCTGCTTGAGCCGCTTGTGCTGGTTTCGCTGATGGAGATACCGATGTCAGTTCACCTTGAGGGCCAACTTCAACATCATAAACTTGACCATCAACCTTCACGCTGTAGCTTTCAATCCCGCCAGCAGCAGGTTGTGGTACAGCCGCAACAGGAGCTGCCGTTTCTGCAGTCGGTGCAGGTTCAAATGCTTCAGGATTACGACGGTTCTTAGGAACTTAAGACCGACTTGTGGGAAGAGTGCGTATGTAAGCACATCATCAACGGTATCTTCAGCGAGTGAAATGCCATCTGATTTCGCTTTTTCTAAAGATCCGTCGTTAACGTATCCATTTCAGACTTAAGTAAATCAGCAGGACGACACGTGATTGGTTCAGCACCATCTAGCACTTTTGCTTGTAGTTCTGCATCAACCTCAGCAGGAGCTTGGCCGTATTCGCCTTTCAGCAGACCCGCAGTCTCTTTCGTGATGCTCTTATAGCGCTCACCTGTTAAGACGTTGATAACCGCTTGAGTGCCGACGATTTGAGAAGTAGGTGTTACCAAAGGAATGTAACCCAACTCTTTACGTACGCGCGGGATTTCTTCAAGCACTTCGTCCATACGATCGGCTGCGCCTTGCTCTTTAAGCTGGCCTTCCATGTTGGTTAACATGCCGCCAGGAACTTGAGCAATCAAGATGCGAGAATCCACGCCCTTAAGCTGACCTTCCCATTTCGCGTACTTTTACGTACATCACGGAAGTAAGCCGCGATTGGTTCGATCTGATCAAGCTTAAGATTGGTGTCGCGCTCTGTGCCTTCTAACATAGCAACAACCGTTTCGGTTGGCGTATGGCCGTAAGTACAGCTCATAGAAGAGATTGCGGTGTCTAGAATATCAATGCCAGCTTCAACAGCTTTAACGGCTGTAGCGGTTGATAGACCCGTTGTCGCGTGGCTATGCAGCGCTAGAGGTACATCACAAGACGCTTTGATGCGAGTGATTAGCTCTTCCGCTTCATAAGGCTTTAATAAACCTGACATATCTTTGATACATAGTGAATGACAACCTAAGTCTTCCAAGCGCTTAGCGAGATCAACCCACGTATCTGAGTTGTGTACTGGGCTGGTTGTGTAAGACAACGTACCTTGAGCGTGGCCGCCAACATCAATCGTTGCTTTCACTGCCGTTTCAAAGTTACGAACATCATTCATCGCATCAAAAATACGGAATACGTCCATGCCGTTCTTATGGGCACGTTCAACAAACTTTTCAACTACGTCATCCGCGTAGTGGCGGTAACCTAATAAATTTTGACCACGCAGTAGCATCTGCATTGGTGTGTTTGGCATCGCTTTTTTCAGCTCACGCAAACGCTCCCACGGATCTTCTCCAAGAAAACGGATACACGAATCAAACGTCGCGCCACCCCAAGTCTCTAAAGACCAGTAACCGACTTTATCCAGTTCTGCCGCAATAGGCAGCATATCTTCGATACGCATACGTGTAGCAAATAGTGACTGGTGCGCGTCACGAAGTACCACATCAGTGATAGCTAGTGGTTTAGACATGCTCATAAACTCCTTTTAATCCTTTAAATGCTACTTAGCAGTAGACGCACGGTATTGGTGAACCGCGGCCGAAATTGCTGCCACTACCTGTGGACTAACAGCAGAAGGGTTTGATTGTGATTTTTAATTTTTTAGGTGCTGCGATCGGTTCAGGTACTTCTTCTGGTACCAGTTTTGACATCAACCGAACGAGGTAAACTAGAATAGTTAGGAAAATAAAGACAACGGACATTCCCGTTATCATTAGAGTTGCTGCATCTCCTAGCAGGCTTCCAATATTAGTCATGTTGCTTCCTTTCTTCGTCATCCTGACATAGGTGCAGGATTTCAGCGAATAGTGATCCCGACCCATGGATTATCTCGATTGGTAAAAGTTTGTCAATTTTGTTTAAGGTTCTGTTACGGATAACGCACACATAAGGTTAATTATTCGCCTATCAGATCACATAAATCTGTCAAATGAGTCATTTTTAGATATTTAAACTGTGACTTAAACGGGGCTTTTAGGAGAAATGATATGAGAAAGGTGGAATAACAAAGAAGCAATCAAGAATTACTTTAAATACAACAAGTTAAAAATTCTTAAATTTAACATTATTGCAACAACATTACAGCAGACATAAAAAAGCCTCGTAAAAACGAGGCTTTCTCTAATAATGTGGTGCGCCCTGGAGGATTCGAACCTCCGACCGCCTGGTTCGTAGCCAGGTACTCTATCCAGCTGAGCTAAGGGCGCAACGGTTTCGACATTGAGCATAAAGTTAAAACTAAACATTCAACATCAGGATTAATGAAAACCCTAAATAGTGGTGCGCCCTGGAGGATTCGAACCTCCGACCGCCTGGTTCGTAGCCAGGTACTCTATCCAGCTGAGCTAAGGGCGCAACGGTTTCGATATTGAGCATCAAGTTAAAACTAAACATTCAACATCAGGATTAATGAAAACCCTAAATAGTGGTGCGCCCTGGAGGATTCGAACCTCCGACCGCCTGGTTCGTAGCCAGGTACTCTATCCAGCTGAGCTAAGGGCGCAACGGTTTCGATATTGAGCATCAAGTTAAAACTAAACATTCAACATCAGGATTAATGAAAACCCTAAATAGTGGTGCGCCCTGGAGGATTCGAACCTCCGACCGCCTGGTTCGTAGCCAGGTACTCTATCCAGCTGAGCTAAGGGCGCAACGGTTTCGATATTGAGTATAAAGTTAAAACTAAACATTCAACATCAGGATTAATAAAAACCTAAATAGTGGTGCGCCCTGGAGGATTCGAACCTCCGACCGCCTGGTTCGTAGCCAGGTACTCTATCCAGCTGAGCTAAGGGCGCAACGGTTTCGATATTGAGCATCAAGTTAAAACTAAACATTCAACATCAGGATTAATAAAAACCCTAAATAGTGGTGCGCCCTGGAGGATTCGAACCTCCGACCGCCTGGTTCGTAGCCAGGTACTCTATCCAGCTGAGCTAAGGGCGCAACGGTTTCGATATTGAGTATAAAGTTAAAACTAAACATTCAACATCAGGATTAATAAAAACCTAAATAGTGGTGCGCCCTGGAGGATTCGAACCTCCGACCGCCTGGTTCGTAGCCAGGTACTCTATCCAGCTGAGCTAAGGGCGCACGGTATCTTCAAGTGAAGAAGTTGTGAAATATATCACATTCTTGTTTCTACGAAACAAAAAAAAGGCCATAGGCCTGTAATGAATGGCGGTGAGGGAGGGATTCGAACCCTCGATGCGGCTACAAACCACATACTCCCTTAGCAGGGGAGCGCCTTCGGCCACTCGGCCACCTCACCTAATTCATTATTCTTATCCATTACTTTTTAACAAAGTAATCTAAAGAATGGTGCGCCCTGGAGGATTCGAACCTCCGACCGCCTGGTTCGTAGCCAGGTACTCTATCCAGCTGAGCTAAGGGCGCACATTGTTACTTCTGTGTTTGCTTGCAAATTCAAACGTGCAAGAAATGGCGGTGAGGGAGGGATTCGAACCCTCGATGCGGCTACAAACCACATACTCCCTTAGCAGGGGAGCGCCTTCGGCCTCTCGGCCACCTCACCGTCTTGCGGAGGCACATATTACGTTTTACCGAAAATATGTCAAACACTTTATTGAAAAAAACCGGACAAAAACATTCAACCGTTTGCAATTTAATCAAAGCGCTTGCAAATTGAACTTATAACATCCAATTAGCGCTTTTTCCCTTAAAAATTAAGGTGAAAGATTGGCAATAATTAACAGCGGAAAACAATTATCTAATTTATCTCGCAGTGAGTGTAACTGCTGTTTGCACCATACTACGGGATGCTCTATTTCACCATAGGGTAAGTCGGTAAAACTTGAACTATGGCAAACAAATATCACAATGCCTCAATAAGAGTTAACTCAAGCGGTGTGGCTTTTCTATATCAAGCATTCAGCCCGGCATCTTGAACTAAGCCAATTATTGAACTAACTAATCACTAAGTTGTGATTATGCTCCCCCAAGATCAAAAAAGGCTAGCAACAATGCTAGCCCCTCTTCTACGCAAAAGTATTAGTAGTTGCCAGATGCAACGTTACCATTACCTTTTTCAGCTTGAATGCGCATGTAGATCTCTTCACGGTGAACAGATACTTCTTTAGGTGCGTTAACACCAATACGTACTTGGTTACCTTTAACGCCTAGTACAGTAACTGTTACTTCATCACCAATCATCAGTGTTTCGCCAACACGGCGAGTCAAAATTAGCATTCTTTGCTCCTTGAGTAATCTCTAAATTTATCTAGCTACGAGAGCATTATCCAACAAAAGTTATATTTTCGTAAACTATCGATTGAGTTTATTTAACCAAAATGCACTTCTTTTTTAAGATAACCCTGTGTTTCACGCGCTACGATGTATGCATTGTGTAATATGTTAGCAGCCATATCGACTTGCGTTGGTGATATCACCAAAGTTAAAGACTGCTGCTGCAATAAGTGATGTTGTACATCAATTTCGCCTTCAGACAACAATCCATGTGAACTGACCACAATTTCTTGTGTTCGGCTTCCTACCACAGTTAACAAACTAACATATTCACTATTACGGATTTTTTCAGCAAAAACTAGTTTTAATTTAGCACTTATGTCCGGTTTGATAATGAGCGCTGCCCGTTCTGTTTCCTCGATCACACTACAGACTTCGATCCCTAACAACTGGCAATGCGACATGAGAGACGGTAAATCTTGATTCAAACACTCGATGCGAACCATATCTCTTTGAATGGCTATCCCAGCAATATCATTCAAACAGTCATTACCCGCGATAAGAGTTCCCTCGCCTTCTTCAAAGCTCGAAAGCACTCTCAATGGTACATTGTGTCGCCACGCATGCTGAACACACGGAAGGTGCAAAACCTTAGCGCCTCTGCGAGCCATTTCTTCCATAGAGGGAAAGTCTAAGGTATCTAGTTTCTTAGATTGCTTAACCACTCTAGGGTCGCAGGAATATACACCATCAACATCGGTATAAATCTGACACTCTTTCGCTTGAAGCGCGCCCGCCAACGCAACGGCCGTGGTGTCTGAACCACCTCGCCCTAAGGTTGTGATATCACCTTTCGCATTAACGCCTTGAAAACCTGCAACAATGACAATCTGGTCATCATCTAACAGCGCTTTAATAGGAGCGGTATCAATACGCTCAATCGTCGCATTATTATGATTAGAATCGGTGTGTATCTTGGCTTGATAGCCAGTCATCGATGTCGCTTCATAACCCAACTTGTGCAACGTCATCGCTAACAAAGCCATGGAAACTTGTTCTCCAGCCGTTAACAGCACATCCAACTCTCTAGCGTTTGGTACGCTATCAACTTGTGAAGCTAAATCAACTAACCGATTTGTTTCACCTGACATAGCAGAAACGACAACCAGGATCTGGTTCCCTTCATTTTTCGCTTCAATGATTTTCTCTGCTACATGATGAATTCGTTCTATTGAACCCACCGACGTTCCACCAAATTTCTGCACGATAAGAGGCATTTTCACCCTTCCTCACCTTCCCAAGACCAATGTCTATATATGACAAAAAAACACATACTCCGCGTCATGGCGAAGCAATAAAAAATTAACCAAGGAGTCTAACGTTACCATTAGACTTCTTGGTTAATCTCAATCAAACCTTTTTCAGACGTTCTTCCATTAGGCAAAATAAAAGATGCCCAATCAGTTGATTGGGCATCTTTGTATCAATTACTTAAGCTTAAAGACGCTCTTCTAGCCAAATACGTACTGATTTAAGCGCTTCAGGTAGTGCTTCAACGTCTGTACCACCCGCTTGAGCCATATCTGGACGACCGCCGCCTTTACCGCCAACTTGCTCAGCAACCATCTTAACGAGGTCACCCGCTTTTACTTTGCCGATAAGGTCTTTGGTTACGCCAGCAATTAAGCCAACTTTACCGTCTGCTACGTTCGCAATCAGGATGATGCCGCTACCCACTTGGTTTTTAGCATTATCAACCATAGTACGTAGGTTCTTGTTGTCTGCGCCTTCAATTGCCGCAACCAGAACTTTAGTACCAGAGATATCTTCCACTTTACCCATGATGTTTGCGCCTTCAGCTGCAGCCATCTTTTCTTTAAGTAGTTGGATTTCTTTCTCTAGCGATTTCGCTTTCTTAGCCGATTCAGCCAATTTCTCTTCGTAAGCGTTATTCTGAGCATCAACTGCATCTAGAGCAGCTTCACCAGTTACCGCTTCAATACGACGAATACCAGCAGCAATACCACCTTCAGAAGTGATCTTGAATAAACCGATATCACCGGTGTTGCTCGCGTGGATACCACCACAAAGCTCCGTAGAGAAATCGCCCATCGACAGAACACGAACTTCATCATCGTACTTCTCGCCAAACAGTGCCATCGCACCTTTTTCTTTCGCTGACTCGATGTCCATGATGTTCGTTTCAATCACATGGTTCTTACGAACTTGTGCGTTAACTAGACGCTCTACTTCTTTAATCTGTGCTGGTGTTACCGCTTCAAGGTTCGAGAAGTCAAAACGTAGGTTGTCTGGCTTAACTAAAGAACCTTTCTGAGCAACGTGCTCACCCAGTACTTCGCGCAATGCAGAGTGAAGTAAGTGAGTTGCAGAGTGATTCAGTGAGATAGCAGCACGACGCTCAGCATCAACGCGCGCTTCTACTTTATCGCCTTGAGCAAATACGCCTTCAACTAGCTCGCCGTGGTGTGCAAATGCATTACCTAGCTTCTGAGTATCTTGTACTTTGAACAGACCCGACGCTGTGCTTAGCGTACCAGCGTCACCACATTGACCGCCTGACTCTGCGTAGAATGGTGTCTCTTCAAGGATGATGATTGCTTTGTCGCCAGCAGATAGTGAAGAGACTTCTTCACCGTCAACGAATAACGCAGAAATCTCACCAGCACCTTCAGTACCTGTGTAACCACAGAACTCAGTGTTCGTGTCAACTTTGATCGTTGCGTTGTAATCAGTACCGAACTGACCCGCTTCACGTGCACGCTTACGCTGTGCTTCCATCGCCTTCTCAAAGCCTTCTTCATCGATGGTAAAATCGCGTTCACGAGCTACATCGTTAGTAAGGTCAGCTGGGAAGCCGTATGTGTCGTAAAGTTTGAATACTGTTTCACCGTCAAGCTCTTTGCCTTCAAGTGCGTCTAATGCGTCGTTAAGGATAACCATGCCGCGCTCTAGCGTGCGACCAAAGTTCTCTTCTTCGATGCGAAGTACTTTTTCAACAAGCTCTTGTTGCTTCTTAAGCTCTTCAGCTGCAGAGCCCATCACTTCAGCCAGTACTCCCACAAGTTTGTGGAAGAACACGCCTTGTGCACCAATCTTGTTACCGTGACGAACTGCACGACGAATAATACGACGTAGAACGTAGCCACGACCTTCGTTTGAAGGCATTACGCCATCAGCGATTAGGAATGAACAAGAACGGATGTGGTCAGCAATAACGCGCAGCGATTGGTTAGATAAGTCGTCGTGACCCACCACTTCTGCTGTCGCTTTGATTAGCTTTTGGAATACATCAATTTCGTAGTTAGAGTGAACGCCCTGCATGATTGCAGAGATACGCTCAATACCCATACCAGTATCGACAGCTGGCTTAGGTAGCGGTTCCATAGTGCCGTCAGCGTGACGGTTGAACTGCATGAATACGTTGTTCCAGATCTCGATGAAACGGTCACCATCTTCTTCAGGTGTACCAGGACGACCGCCCCAAATGTGCTCACCGTGATCGTAGAAAATTTCAGTACATGGACCACAAGGGCCTGTGTCACCCATTGTCCAGAAGTTATCAGATTCAAACTTCTTGCCGCCTTCTTTGTCGCCGATACGAACAATCTTGTCAGCAGGAATGCCTACTTTCTTGTTCCAGATATCGAATGCTTCGTCATCTGTCTCGTAAACCGTTACTAACAGGCGCTCTTTTGGCAGACCTAGTGTTTCAGTCAGGAATTCCCAAGCAAACCCAATCGCTTCTTCTTTGAAGTAATCGCCAAAGCTGAAGTTACCTAGCATTTCGAAGAATGTGTGGTGACGAGCCGTGAAACCTACGTTTTCAAGGTCATTGTGTTTACCACCCGCACGTACACAACGCTGAGCCGTAGTTGCTCGAGTGTAGGCACGTTTTTCGGCGCCTAAGAAGCAATCTTTGAATTGGTTCATACCTGCATTAGTAAATAGCAGGGTTGGATCGTTATGTGGAACTAACGATGAACTGTCTACGATTTGGTGTTCTTTGCTCTCAAAGAACTTAAGGAACGCGTTGCGAACCTCGTCAGTGCTCATGTACATGCAGCTCTTCCTGAAAATAGTCGAGTTAGAATTTTGCCGTATTGTAGATCATGGTTAAGGCTTCGACTAGTTTTCTTGTAGAAAAGACACCCTTGGGCAGGATTTTAGTTGGAATTCGATAAAATGAAGAATATTCCACTAGCTCAGGTAGGGGACAAACAAAAGAAATTGGCAAGCTACCTCAAACAACCAAGATCATCTAACTAGGCTCAGCAAGGATAGATATAGGCACTTCAATAAAAAAGCCCCGCATAACATATGCGAGGCTTCCTATTCTTTCAAAACGAATGTTTCTTTAAAACACCCGCTCTATAAAACGTTAGCTTATAGCTCTTCGTTTTCTTCTTCTTTCTCTGCGCCTTTCTCTTCAAGAACAGCAGGAGTCAGTAGCAATTCACGAAGCTTAGTGTCAAGTTCCAGAGCAATCTCTGGGTTTTCACGTAGGTGCTTACAAGAGTTCGATTTACCTTGGCCGATCTTGTCGCCTTTGTAGCTGTACCAAGCGCCCGCTTTCTCTACCAGCTTATTCTTAACACCTAAATCGATAAGCTCACCTTCGCGGTTAAAGCCTTTACCGTAAAGAATTTGAGTTTCAGCTTGCTTAAATGGCGCTGCAATCTTGTTCTTAACAACCTTGATACGAGTCTCGTTACCAACAACTTCATCACCATCTTTGATTGCACCTGTACGGCGAATATCAAGACGAACAGATGCGTAGAACTTAAGTGCGTTACCACCTGTGGTTGTTTCTGGGTTACCAAACATTACACCAATTTTCATACGAATTTGGTTAATGAAGATAGCCATACAGTTAGACTGCTTAAGGTTACCTGTTAGCTTACGCATTGCTTGAGAAAGCATACGCGCTTGAAGACCCATGTGGCTATCGCCCATTTCGCCTTCGATCTCAGCTTTAGGTGTTAGTGCAGCAACCGAGTCAATAACAAGAACATCGATAGCACCTGAACGAGCCAGTGCATCACAGATTTCTAGAGCTTGTTCACCCGTATCTGGTTGAGACACAAGCAAAGCGTCGATATCAACACCCAACTTTTGAGCGTAAATAGGGTCAAGTGCGTGTTCCGCATCAACGAATGCACACGTTTTGCCCACTTTCTGCGCTGCAGCAATAAGCTCAAGCGTTAGCGTTGTTTTACCTGATGATTCTGGACCGTAAACTTCAACGATACGCCCCATCGGTAGGCCACCAGCACCTAGTGCGATATCTAGAGATAGAGAACCTGTAGAAATAGTTTCTACGTCCATTGTACGGTTATCACCAAGACGCATGATAGAACCTTTACCAAATTGCTTTTCAATCTGACCAAGGGCTGCGGCTAACGCTTTTTGTTTATTCTCGTCCATTTCTATCTCCACATAATCGGTTGTCTCAACAAGCGACTTAGAATCTATTTCTAACCCACAAAGGGGTGACTAATTGGTTTTCATTATACTGTTGATTCATACAGTGTCTATACCTGTATGAAAATAATTTGTACAAATGTTACCTGTCTTCCATTGATAGGTAATCATAAATAACTTGCAGGGCATGGTGCGTGGCTTGTTGGCGTACTTGTGACCTATCGCCTGTAAATACATGCGTTCCTACTTTGTTCCATCCATTTGCAGCCTTCCAAGCAAAACACACGGTCCCTACCGGCTTATCTTCCGTGCCACCGCCAGGGCCAGCAATGCCGCTGATCGATACAGAAATAGTGCCGTTTGAATGTTGCAGTGCCCCGTGAGCCATTTCTATAACCACCGGCTCACTCACGGCACCAAATTCAACTAAGGTTTCAAGCTGAACACCGATCATCTCTTGTTTCGCTTCATTACTGTAGGTCACGAAAGCACGGTCAAACCAAGCTGAGCTTCCAGCAATATCCGTTACCGCGCTAGCAACACCACCGCCAGTGCAAGATTCAGCCGTCACTAATACATGTTTATGTTTCGCAAGTAAGTGTCCGAGTTTTTCACTAAGAGCTTGAGTCGTCTGCATCTTTGGCTTCCCTTATCTAGATGTATATCATTTGGATTTGCATCTTTTCGCATGTGTCGCTTTTCGCACGAAACGCTTTCACGTATCCTAAGCCGCAATAGAAATAAACGAAAGAAGTTAACTGTGAAAGCCGATCAAAAACATACTCCTGATGCATTAGTATGTAATTACATTAAAAACAACAACTTAAAATAAAACACATTAAAAAACCATACTTTTACCTACACTAACCAAAAAAGCTAACTCATTGATAGAAAAGAAACCTTAGTTCTCTACCTCGAATTCCAATTGGTTGCTTTTTGTCCGCACCTGCAAAATTTCAAGTTACAAACTAAAGTATTCTACAAACCTAAAACCCCGTGACATCCTATATCCTCGAAACAAAAAAAGAGGGCCCTAACCTGCCCCTCTCAAATCTATATGTTCTGCCTTTCCGCGACTTGTGCTTTTATCCAGTTCTGAATATCACTTTCAACCCAAGCAACTGAGCGACGGCTCAAGCGTACTTGCTTTGGGAACCGACATTCTCTTATGCCCCTGTAGATAGCAGAGCGACTCAAAGTCGTCATTTCAATCACAGCTTCTAATTTTATTAACTTAATTTTATTCATGTCATGCTTTACCTGAATATTGATGTTCACGGTAATGACATATATCTAAAACATTTTGGATGACGCCGCCAACTCCTTGCTGCATCATCTATCGCTAAAAAAATGAAACCCTTCCAACCAATATGACTGAAAGGGCTTTTTCATTAGCTAAGAACATAAGCCGCATAATAAATTGCTCGTCGAAATACAAAAGAGAGCGTAGGGTTTCACATCACAACGTAGGCGCTTTACTGTCTAACCATCCTTGTTCACTCAATCGATTCCAAGCAGCCAAAATATGAGCTGATTTCATATTTGCTTTTCTCGCACTCCATCCATGAACACCATTAATCACATCTTCACTCGTTAGAACTTTATCATCACATTCCTGAGTTGCTACCCAATGAACAGTTGATAGTAACTCCATACCATTTTGAGACTCAAAACCTTCTATTAGCTTGGTAACCTTATCAAAGCGCTGTTTAGTCTCTGTATGCTGCTCAAGTAAATTAAGTGCCTCTGTTACAGCATCGCCTTTAAGCTCAATCGGTGTTTCAGGCTTAGTTAGACCATCGGCATAACCTGATATAAAATGGCCTTCCATTTTATCAAGCACATGACGAAGTACGTCAGCATAAGGACCATAGTGATGCTTTTGAAAGACAACCTTGTTTAATGGCTCACCAACCGCTGTTAGAAAGTACACGAGCTTCTGCACTTCAAGTAAAGATAAGCGATAACCAAATCCCGTTGACACATAGCGCTCTATCAAGCCAAGCACAGCCGCTCGGCCCGTTGTCATAGCAGGTCGTTTAGTTTTATTTAGCATAGGTGCTGCTTGTGGTGGGTAGATCCGCCATTCAACATCAGGCATATCAGCTAAATGTTCTTTAATGAACAACTCGACTTGTTGCCAAGGTAATCCTCCCAAACCACTACCTAATGCTGGGATAGCGACCGATTTAAGTTCTAAACGCTTTACTTCCGCTTTCAAGCTATTTAAACCTTGCTCTATAAATTCAAGCTTAGAGTGGCCTTTCCAATGTGCTTTTGTTGGAAAATTAATCACATAAAATGGTGCACTGATTGAGTTTAGAGGTACGGATAATACTTGCCCGATTACGAGAGATTTATCATCACATGCTTTCTTATAAGCTTTAAAGTTATCAGGAAATGCTTTTTTAAATTGTAGAGCTAAGCCTTTCCCCATCACGCCTACCGTATTTACGGTATTGATGATAGCGTCAGCCTGATCATGCAAAATATTACCTGTCTGATAAATGATCATAGTAACCTCTAGTAATACCATTCAGGTCGAGCAAGGACCTCTGGCCAGTGTTCCTTGAATCAAAATACTAACTTCATTTGCTATAGCTTGTGTCTAACGCTAGCTTACTTATAGATACAATAACCATTGGGAGAAGGGATCTCTTTTAACTACCACTGAACTGCATAGCCTCTTGAAGCAATAACATAAATGAAGCACAGTCACCTAAATAATTGGGGTAAGCTTCTGATAGCTGTCCCATATTCTTAGTGGAGATAAGTAGAGTATTTATTCCAGAGTGGCTACGAGTCACTTTTTCCGCAGCGTTATAAACCGAAATAGCTTGGCTGTAATTGTCAAACTCCTCACTAAAGATAAGCTCCAATGAGTTTTCATCAATCATTAACAAAACATGTTCAGTTACATCATCACAACAAGCTTCAACCTTCTCAGATAAGATTCTAAAGGTTTTAAGCCTACCTAGTGCATTAATCTCGTCATTTAGCTCACGCAGCCTGATTGAGAATTGATCTTTATCTTCTTGACCTAACTCTATAGCCCCTTCAGCATCAGCTATATAACGACTCATGATCGAGAGCAGCTCTTCCCATTTAATTTGTAGGTCGTCTTTATCTTCATTGGCACTATGAGAATGAGTCTTTATCTTAGTTCCTTCCAAGATGTCCACTATTTCAACAGTGGTCGCCCAAAGGTGTTGAAGCCTAGTCCTCAATTGAGCTTCTATGTTAAAACTCTTGCCACTCGCATGATCATATCGATAAATCACATGTAAGCTTCTATAACCACAATCATTTGGTTTTTGGTTAGTGATATAATTATCAATATCTTTAATTCTAACTCGCCCTACCTTCTCTACAGTTCCTTGCAATTGAGATATTGCTAGCTCTAAAGACATCAAATCAGGGAATATCGCTCGGCATCCACCAATATCATTCATATTGGTTACACATGTTGCGTTCGCAGTGTTGCCATCAAGTGATTTACGTTGAAGCTTATCAATTATAGTTTCTAAGCGCTTTAATCGAGTTACTGGCTTAACATCTATACCGAGTTCACGACAACAACGACCAACAAGATAGGCAATAGTATTAAGAGGCTTTTCATGGGCGGCACGGAACTGCTGGATAGTGGCGGTGGCTGACTTAAGATCACCTTCTTTTTTACGAAGTCTTCTACCTGCTTTTTTCACTCCATTATTGGAATAAGAAAAGTCTTCAGCTGCACTTTCATCTACCGTACGTTCAAGGAAGTCTTGAAAGTTCAGTTCGTAATCGTCATGGAAGGTTTTGGATGCTTGTTCAGCAGATGGGGTGTCGTCAATTAGGAAACTGACGACACTTTTTTCTTTATTACTCACAGGCTAGTAGTACGTCCTGACTGTTTAATTTGCGTGTAGTGGGATTGAATTAGATGATCTGGGATCACTTTCTGGTGCGTTCCATCCCATACTTGATGCCACGGGCTACCATCACGGTGTGTTAGGTCCACCAACTGTGGTCCAGTTAAATGACCAAGTTGAGAAACAACATCCTTCACGATAGATTCGCTTTCAGCATCTAGAACCACATCACCCTGTTCGGTAATGACGTTCGCTCCGTACGACTTAAAACGGAAATACACAGATGGCACTACTGGACCAAACTTCCATGCAAATACGTCATCAACCACTAGAGGGCGTTGAAAATGTGCCAAAGACAGACCATGGCAAACATAAGTCAGTTTCTGTAGCTGCAAATTGGAGAAACATTTACCTTGCTCTTTCGCATGCTTAAGCAAGCTCAATGCAACATCTACAGCGCTGTAGGTATGATAAGTTTTCATTTTATTTATCCAATTTCGTCTAAAAGGTTTACATTTTTCAGTCGATGCAACGAAAATAGTGTAAACCATAGCCGTATTTTAAGACAGTGATTTTATTCGCAGTTAGATGCTCGTTCGCAAAAATTAGTAACATGTTAGGTAAAGATGTTACTACGTTAACTGCTGTTCGATAGCTAGATAAGTTTTGCTCTAGCTGACAATATCGTATTTTGAAGCAGCTCTACTGTTTCAATCACATTCCGTCCACCAGCAACTAAGCGGTGTAACTCCTCGAAATTGAATTGTACATATTTGTTTTTCCTCGGATTAAAAATAATACCGAATTTCCAAGGCTGCATATCTGGATTAGACAATGAATATGTGAAGTTAAGCAGCCAATACAGAAGAGTTTGGCGGTAATCACCCGCTGAAAAATTCTTATTCGTGCATTTTACTTCCACCAAACAATCGGCAAAACAAAAGTCTCCTTGGCTAGAAGATATCCACTCCAGTCCAGCAATAGGTGGTGAAATGGTGATCTCTTTTCCCTTTGCCAGCTCACCCAGTCCCAACACTAAGTTACTTGCAACTAATTGAATTAATCCTCTGTCTTTATCAGTTAACTGACTAGGTGTTTTAGCATCAAAAAAACGAGACTGCCTTTTTAAGGCCATATCTAGATAATCCCCCTCAATCAATTCCTCTCCTCGGAGTAAAAACTCGGCTCTAGCACAGGCTATCTCATAAAGCATAGCCGGACTTAAACTCATCTTGCTGAGTTCGACTTCTGAAACTGCCTCTATATTCTCAAGTTCCAACCATGTTTGATTTAGCCCCGCAACTATACCGGGGACCAACCCCGGAAATAGAATTTCGGAAATGCCGGGAATGTCTCTAGCCACAGTTCGGGGATCTGTGAATGGCAGTCTTAAGAATCGCATGATGCAGACCACCCCTTGTAAAGTTCAGCGAATGAATTTGATTCTTTACTCTCAAACCCTAGAGCCCAAGAGTGTTCAATTTTTTTCTTCACCCTGCCTCTAAAGTGATTTCCCTCATCCCCAAATTTGTATGACGCCAGCCAAAACATTCGTTGCAACTCTTCATGGCTAGCATCGTATCTGTTACTCGCTGATAAAAACCGCGACCTGCTTTTCCAATGTCGCCAACAATCAACACTAGCCCGCTTAACTGTGACAAACTCTGAATTGTTAAATCGTTCCTGAACAAAAACAGCTCGTGTTTGCGTTTCTTTAAATCTAATAGCCCGCATGAAATGTAAACAATTGGCCTCTGGTAGCAATAAGTGCTCACAGCTATCGATAACACGGTCCAAGCTAGAATCTATTGCTACATGGATCGAACTAAAGCGTTCGTCCGACCGTATCTTTGAAATACCCCTCATAATTTTCGACCATGATGCTCTAAATGCATTCACGTTTTTAGATTTCAATAAGGTTTGACAAAGCTGAGCTGCTGCTTGTGGGCTTTGAAATTCCAAAGTTCGACTTATTTGAGCGACTAAGTATGAATCAGGCTGACTCTTAAACGTCTCTGCTTGTAAAAGGTTTACTACATCAATCTCATTTACCGCCTGCTGTAACTCTTCATACTCTGCGTGAGGGTCATCAGTGTAAGGGTCAAAATACAAATCAATTTCTTTAAGTTTCCCAGCCTCCTCATCATCAGAGCTAAGCTGTGCTGTAACAAAGTTCTTATAGTGTAATGCACTTAAAAAAGTCGTTTTAGTACGGTTAAGGGACAAACCGTAATCTGCAAGGTATCTAGATAATGAAGATAAGGCTTTGTAAGCATCAGATTGGCTGCTTGCGATCAAAGTATAATCATCAACATAACGGTGCCAAGCTATACCTGATGATGCAAGTAGTTCATCAATTGCATGCATTAAGACTTCAGCTAACACACGTGAGCACTGCCCTCCGACAGGAAGACCAAATGATCTTCCTGAACTCATTTGGTTAAGTATTCTGTCTAGCTGAACAGAAACAGTAGAGTGCTCAGAGAAGAGGTCACCTATCAGGTTTTCCAAGCGATGGTGATAAATATGTTCATAGAACCCCGATACATCGGTTTGAACGACAACTGATTTATCATCTGCTAACAAAGGCTCATCGAGTGTAGCTGACTTATATGAGTACCAAGAATGCTCCTGCAAAAATAATCGATTGTCTTCATCAGAGTGTCGATATGAATGTGCCCCATCGTGCCTAAGAGGGGCTAGTTTTTCAGAAATGGCAATTGCAAGACCATTTATGTATACATTCCAAAATGGGTGTATCTTAGTTGTGATCCGAAAGCCACTAGTCCCACTAGGTACTAGAAGTCGCTCATGAAAAATGGAAAGAGAGTCAATTGTCTGCCTCGCGCTCTTTTTTCCCCCTTTCTCTAAGGTTTGGAAAAGATCGTAAGCAACCTTCGCAATATCGGCATGGCAATCAGAGATAAACCTGTTATCAAGATCAAAAGGGAGAGTATCGTTGTCTCCGTGAGCACCAACTTCTCTAGCAGCCTTGGCAAAATGCTCTAAAGTCACTTCTTTTGACATTTCACTACCTATTCTTGTTATTTGATAAAAAAAGAGTACGCATAAAGGCGTACTCAATAAAAAGTTACTTTGTTGCTTTCGCTGCGCGCTTCTTAGCGGCTTGCTCTTTCTTAGCTGCTTTGGCTAACGCTTCCGCTTCCTCGCGGGCCTTAGCAATACGCTCAAGCAGTTTATCGGCGGACTCATCGTTTGGATCTTGCGACACTAACTCACCGCGAAAGGCTTTGGCTAGAATACTTTGCGTAAGATTGTCTACCTTTGCTTGGGCTTTTTTCACCTGAGCTTCTATAGTGTCAGCAAACACGAAGTATTGTTCTACTAGGCGAACTATTTCTTTTTGTTCTTCGAGAGGAGGAACTCTAATTGGATAGCGTTTAAGAGCTTTACCAGTTAAATGTTTAATTGTTGTCCCTGTAAACAACTGATTCAAAGTCAAGCCATCTGCGTCATTCTTTAAGTTAAATGCCAACCATTCAGGAATCATTTCATCCATCACGCGTGCTCTATGTAAAGCCTTTTGAAAAATAATCTGTTCACCTGAGTTGGACCGCCAAACAGCACAACGACCGGGCTCACCTCCCTCACAAATTAAGACATCGCCTTTAACAAGTTGTAATTCTTGTTGCTCTGTTTCGCTAACAAGAATTTCTTGAACGCTCTTTAGGTCAAACTCAAACCACCTAACATTGATATTACCAAGGTATTTTGTTGATACACCTTGGTTTTTAGCTTTATCCAGCATTTTACCTAAACGACTATCGACCAACTCTGGATATTGCTTTACTTCCCATGAAAGCGGAACTTTAGGCCACTTCCAGTCAACGCTATATGGAGAATCAACACTCTCAACCTCACCACGCCACTCCTCCGTCAACTTACCCGATACAGCTGAAGCCAGTACCGACTGGCGGAAGCGTTTGAGTAAATTAGGGATACTATCTAAACGCGCTTTGATGGTGTCGACCTGCGCTAGTACCTCATCGAGTTTTTCTACGATGCGTTTTTGTTCGGCTAGTGGAGGTAAGCTAATATCTAAATTACGAACAACAGACAAGTTGATCCGAGATCGGGTCGAGCCTTTGGTATGTTCGTTGATCTGTTTTATTGCCTTCTCAGAGTTCAGGAGATAGGCTAAGCACTTGCGATTTACTTCCGGGTTCGGTCTAAACCTAACAATATCCGCAACGATTATCCCTTCATTTAGGTGCTCTGGCGCGATACATGTCAAACCTAAAGGTTCCCCAAGCTTCGTTATTAGCAAATCACCTGATTTGAAACTATGCCTTTTTAAAAATTCTGCTTTTTCATCTGTAACATATTTGATGTTTTTATCTAAAAATGCCATGCGCTTAACGTTTTGAATACGGACTATTGGAGTCCCTTCATCCGTATATTCAGAAGCTTTGAGGTTTGAGCCAAATGGCCCATCAACAATTTCATTTTTCGGGTCATTTGCAAGGTCAGAAGGAGTACAAGCAACCCAACCTTTCGGCAACTCACTCATTACTTTGCCTCCGGCTTTTCTGCTAAGCCAAATGCTTCTTCAAGTAATTGCTTTTGCTGATCAGCTTCATCATTTGCCCCAAGGCTTTGCATCAGTTGGTAAATTTCAGACATGGCTTCAGTAAGCTCTGCCATTGCTTCACCAGCTAGCACTTCAGGCTCAGGAAGGTTTTCAGCGCTAGTAGCTTCGAGGTCTTTAAGCCATGAGATATCTAAGCTATCGCCTTTTTGTTCACGAATGTATTCACGGTTAAACTTCTTCCAACGAGCGTTTTCTATTGTGTTTTCAGCGTCGCTCTCAACCTCACCAAGCTGTTGCCACACGCCTTCACTACGCGGTGATTGACCGTTAGCATCGCTACCATAAGCTTCAATAAAAGGTGCAAAGTGTCTTTCAGTCAATGGACGTCGTTTACCAAAAGTATTCATATTGGTACGCATGTCGTATACCCATGTATTGGTCGTACAGTTTTCTTCTTGGTCTTTGTTTTCTGGCGTGCCTTTTTGGAAAAATAGTACGTTAGTCTTCACCCCTTGAGCGTAAAAAATACCTGTGGGTAAACGCAGGATGGTGTGAAGGTTACACTTGTTCATTAGGTCCGCTCGAACCTTTTGCCCAACGCCCCCTTCAAACAAAACGTTATCAGGGAGTACGACAGCCGCGCGACCACCCGGCTTTAAATGACGATAGATGTGCTGTAAAAAAGCCAGTTGCTTATTACTGGTTTCATAGGTCAAATCATCACGAGTTGGACCACCGCCGCCTTTAGATGTGCCAAAGGGAGGATTAGAAAGAATCAGGTTCACTTTCGGTAGCTGCGCACCCTCTCCACTTAGAGTATTACCTTCATGGATGGCACCTTCACCCTCACCTTCAATACCGTGTAATAGACAGTTCATCAAAGCTAAGCGACGCGTAGAGGGAACCAACTCCATGCCGTTATAAGCTTTACGCTTTTGAAAATCTTGCTCTTTTTCACCTAAATCATAAAGGTCATCGGTTTTATCTTTAATAAACTCATGAGCAGCGATCAAGAAGCCTGCTGTACCTGCTGCGGGGTCTTGAATCGTTTCCCCAGCTTTCGGGTTCATTAACTTAACAATCGTGTCAATTAGAGGACGTGGAGTAAAGTATTGACCTGCGCCCGATTTGGTTTCATTAGCATTCTTCTCTAACAAGCCTTCATACAAGTCACCTAGACCATCTTCACGCGCTGAGAACCAATCAAGTTCATCAATGCGCTTTACCAATTGACTAAGATGCTTAGGCTCTTTAAGGCTTGTTTGTGCGCCAGCATAAATTGCAGCAAGTAATGGATCGTGGTGTTTACCCAGATCAAGTAGCATTTGACGGTAGTGGTCATACTGTTTAATACCGGTTTGAGTTGCGATATCCGACCAACGACACCCTTCAGGCAATACATGTTGAGTAATTCCGGCTTCCGCTTGTTCGGTTTCCATTTTTATGAACAACAACAACACTAATTCAGTGACGTAGTCCGTGTAAGTAATACCGTCATCACGTAGTACGTCACACAGTTTCCAAAGTTTTTGTACGATTTCATTGTTGTTCATTTTGCTTTTTCCTAGCAGGTGCACAGCTTGTTTTATGTAAACGAGCTGACAAAATACAAATAAAAATAATTAGGCTGAGTGTATCACTCAGCCTTTAAATTAGCTTTGGCCTTATGGTCGTTCATATACTGATTGACGACAATACCACCAGCACAGCCCTAGAGCGGAATGCAGTTTTTGTTAACCTTGTTGCTGCCAAATGTGCTCATTTAGTGCAGCTAAAACTTGCTCTAGCTGCCCATTCAAACGCTTATCTAACTCCATACAGCCACCATCTTGAGCAAAACTTCGATTAATATCATCCGTTTGTAAGACGACTTCTTTTTTAAGTTGCTTGGCAATGCGATCCAACCATTTGAGCTGAGGCTTAGTCCATGAATGCATGGCATAGATACTATCCATTGCCATATCTATACGTCGCTCATAAGGCATTAACGCTTCACCTAGCGCTGCCCTGCGTATGTGACCCACTATCGACGCTGCAATATCGCGATTCGTTGTCTTCTTCCATGCGCTTTGTAAATCGGCTTCTTTAAAATCTTGTTTATCCAGTAAAATACGAATCTCTTTTAACTGAGCACGAGTCAGCTCTTTGGGCTTACTCACAACGGCATTAAGAGCGGCATTACTGTTAAGATTATCTTTAATGAAGCGCTCAAATGCGGTGAGATAATCCTCTGGTTTACTGTAAGCGGAAAAGTTCTGCTCTCGAATGATGAACTCATCCTCATGATCAGAAATAATGTATTTCTCACCACCATTTAGCATTCCTCGCACACTCTCAACTCGCTTAGCCAAACTACTGTGCTGCTTTAGCATTTGTGCTGCTTGCTTAGGTCCAGCTTGGTGCAATTGCTGGTGGATTTTATCAGCAGGACATCCCCACTCTTGTTCAATACTTTCCAGCTCTTGTTTCAGGATTGGGTCTTTTTCTGCTCGCGTCTGCGCCTTGCGCATAACACGCATGACCTTTTGACTTAGTTCATCAAGAGCATCTTCTGCAAAGCTGCGTCCTTCTTCACTACCTGCTAAATCAAGATTACGCTCGTCAAACACTTCATCAATCAATTGCTCAATTGTAATATTCGGTCTTTTAACCACTGGCTTCATGGTGTTCACTTGCTCTAACGAGGCATACAGGTCAACCGGATCAAAGATTCTAAATACGGTTTTTCCAATTTCATCACAACGACGGGTAGCTCGACCTAACATTTGTTCGTACAAAATGCGCGACTTAACCCTGCGCATAAAGACAAGGTTACAAATCTTAGGTACATCAATGCCTGTAGTCAGTAGATCGACCGTAATTGCTACATTGGGGAAAGTTTCGTTTTTAAACTTACGGATGGCTTGCTTCACTTTATCCGTGCTACCCGTGATTTTTTGCACGGCATGAGCAGGAATATCATCACCATGGACCTTCTGGAGGGCTTCTACCAGTAAGCGTTCTACTCTATCTGCGTGTTGATCGGTAACACAGAAGATCATGGTTTTCTCTTGGCTGGTTGGATCGATATCTTCAGCTAGAGCTTCACACACCGTACGATCAAATTTCTCGTTAATCACAGTGCGGTTGAAATTCTCAACATGAAACTCAAGCTCGTCCTCAAGCTCTACACTATTCACTTCTCCCGATAAGGTATCAACAACGTCGACTTGCTCACCTTGATTGAATTTTATACCCGCTTGGTTAAGCCTAGTTTTATAGGTAATTGGAGTTTCATGGTCGATAAGATAATCTTCAGCCACCGCCTCACGATATGAATAAGTGTAAACTGGGGGGCCAAAAATCTCTGCGGTATGCGCTGCGGGAGTGGCAGTTAAACCGATTTTTACAGCATCAAAATAATCAAGAACACGACGGTAACTAGAACGATAAAGGTTAGGGTCTCGCGCTACTAACTCAGCTTCACCCAACTCTTGATCCAATGTATAACCACGGTGAGCTTCATCAACGATAATACAATCGTATTGGTCAACGGGTAGGATCACCGCATTATCATTGTCGCTGTCTTTATCTTCAAACAAACGCTTCACCATGGCCTGCACGGTCGCAACATGTACGCGAGTCTCGGCCTCTGGCAACTTATCTGACATTTCTTTTATGTCATAGATTTTGGACAAACGACGTTTTTGCTCTAAGGGTGTTTCATCAAAAGCTTCGGTCGCTTGATCACCTAGAGCTGAGCGGTCGACGAGAAATAAAATACGTTTAAATCTTTCCGTTTTGAGGAAGCGGTAAAGCAGACCAATGATGGTACGAGTTTTACCCGTACCTGTAGCCATGGCTAATAAGCTTTCACGTTTATTTTGAGCTAGTGCTTCTTCTACCGCGATAACGGCCTTTTTCTGATATGGTCTCAGCCCAAGGTACTCAAACGGCTCAACAACCATCTCTTGCTGTGCTTTATGGTGATCTCGATGCAGCAAGTCCAGTAGCCCCGCGGGACTCATAAAACTCTGACAGGCACGTTTAGCATTAGATGCTAAACGACAATCACGGAACCATGTTCCGCTTTGCTCTTGCATTTGACGCAAGAAAGGCTTGCCATTACAAGCAAAGACAAAAGGTAGTTTATAATTGGCTTCACCTTCACATCCTTGCCACGATTCGCTGTGTCCAGCCTCAATCCAAGCTGGCTTAATCTCGTCTTCAAGGTCAACGATACTTTGAGGGTCAAACTCTCTGCTATAACGCTCTGCTTGAGCAATTGCACCTGAGACGTTAATGCGTTTTCTCTTGGCTTCAACGGCTGCAATAGGGATTAAACCAACAAACAAGACATAATCAGCACGATGCTTCTGCCCCTGCATTTCCCATTCTGCAATTGCCATATTACGTCCTTTCTCAGGACGAACACCTTTGCGGTAATCAAGAACAACCGAGTCAGCTTCCCACCCAGCATCTCTCAACTGCTGATCGATAATGAATCGAGTTTGCTCTTCCGTTAAGTCAAAGCGGCTATTTTTAAGTATCTCGACACGCTGCTTGAGCGTTTTAGCTTCTTCAGCTTCATCGACGTTGGTTGATTGTTCTTGGCTGCGCTCACGTAATTGGGTTTCTAATTCACGAATGCGAGCTTTAGCTTTCTCTACACTCATTGAATCATTGGCTTCTAATACGGATAGCTGCTGCTTGAATCCAACCAGAGATTTGAATTGAGGGTGTGGTAAAGCAAGCTCAACCGATTGCTGCGCTTCCAACTGCTTAATGACTTCTTTTAGCCGCGCAATCTCTTTCTTGGATTGCTCGACCAATTCTGCTGTTTGCTCTTCAACTGGCGGTACATACTTTGCTGGCTGAAAATTAGCTTCACCAGTCTTAACTCGATAGTAAATCGTCGCAGCTTTATGAGAGATTTCTAAAGCGTGTTCCGCTGCAACCGGATTATTGTAATAACCATGCGCTGCTTTGTTTCCATGCTTTCTCAATGCATGAAATATTGTTAATCGTTCATCATCTAAGAATCCCCGGCTTCCCAACTCTTTTAGCTGGTCAAACGTTGATAAATTCGGGGTGAGCTTAACTAGCTCTGCGATAAAGCCAACGATCTCTTCGGAGAGTAAACGAACCTTAAACAAGGTAGTGTGAGGGTCTTGGTGCAAATTGCGCTCAGCCGAAAGCGCAATCGCATACAAAGTGTCATTAACCCCTTGTAAAAAATCAAAGTTTGACGAAGCCATGAGTGTCCCTAAACCAGCTATAACCTAGATGCAGTTTACATGATTTCATACTTATCCCATTCGTAATTTCATCATTACGTAAGAGAAAACTCACATTTCCCCTAAAAAGATAAAGTCTCCCTCAAGAGTAGAAGATTCATGAACAGATTACCCGCCTAATGTTTAGACCTACCTAAAACGAATCCAAACAGATTCAGATATATATCATAGATAGGAATCCCCAACCACAGGAGCCCTCCTTATGTCCTATGACATTGTCTATGAACAACTAGCACTGCGTGTACCAAAAAAAGATGTCGCTCAGCAAGCCTGTACCTTCTTCAGAGAACGCCTCAACCACACAGAAACCCAAAGCCCAAACGAACTCAAACAAGCCCTGCATGAACGTTACAGACTTAGACTGCGTGAAGATGACCTACTCATGCTCCACATGCTCATTGGCTCTAGCAATCTCTTTGACACGGAGACAAACAAACGAGCACGTAGCTGGCAGTTCTGTGGTGTAAACACATTCAACCAGCTACTCGTGAAATACGGTTGTGACTGGTCAGCAGCCGCTGAATCAGGAGATGTCAAACTCAATGGTCGTGACACCAAAGCAGAAGGTTGGATACGAGCATTACGTAACACTTTGAACCTCGCTAAAGACTATGGAGTGATGCCGTATTGTCACACCCTAGAGGTATGGCTTAAAGCACCATTAGATACCTCGAAACAAACCCAACTAGATGAGTTAAAAACGCAACTAAGTGATTTAGATGCAACTTGGAAAGAACGGCAACGATTTGATGACGATGGCTTTGATGTATCAATAAAACCCAAATCTGCTTTTGAGATGTGGCTCTTTCAGCAGCTCATCAATGGCTACCAAGGCAAGTGCTGGATAAATGGCTCAGAGCCGCCCTATCATGCTGTAAAGAAGCATTCTATCTAATACGTACCCAACAGCTTAACACCCCCAAAAACACGTTCACCCACCACTCTAGAGGCCATCTTGTTATCAAGGTGGTCTTTTTTATTTTATCCGTAGAAAGGAACCCACTATGCAAACAACACAACCAAACAGCTCATCCAAAGACCAACAGGATTCTTTACTCACATCAGAGGCAAAAAAAATTAAACCGACCATGGTACTTGTCCAATGGTCTGAGTCTCGCGAATTCACTGAAGAGACACTCTATGACTTTAATGAGTTCGAACAGAAAGCGCTGGAGGTTGCCAAACGCAACCCATTAGGCGGGTACGACAAAACAAAAGTAACCGTGACCT
This sequence comes from Vibrio bathopelagicus, assembly GCF_014879975.1. Classification (NCBI taxonomy): domain Bacteria; kingdom Pseudomonadati; phylum Pseudomonadota; class Gammaproteobacteria; order Vibrionales; family Vibrionaceae; genus Vibrio; species Vibrio bathopelagicus. Next base: position 3,090,484 of record NZ_CP062500.1, read on the forward strand.
TCGATAATGAACATCAGCACGAATGCCGCTTGGATTTAGGGTGTGGTGGTAATGACCAAGGCTTTGCTGAGCACTGCTTAAGTATGGCTCGTTATTACCGCCAGCATAAAGGGGATGTCGATAAGCCTTGGCTTTATGACAAACACCACCAGCAGTTAATCGAACTCATAAACACTTATGAATTGGACCACTCATTCGTAAACCTAGGGCGTATGCAGGTTAAACAGGTCGAGGAGCAAGCTAAAGCTGAAGAAGCTGCAAAAGAAGAAGCCAAACAACAGGATCGGGAAAGAGCGTGGCGTAAACACCAGCAAGCGGAGGAGGCCTTTCAAGAAACCTTAGAAGTACCACAATGGGCAAAGGGCGTGATTGTTGCCACACTCACGGACTATGACGCTGAAATCAGTGAACCGTATGCAGGAGAGTTTCACACCAAAACGTTGAAGACTATTATTCTCGCGTGGTCGAAACACTCTCGAAACCTATTTCCAGAGCTGCGCAAAGCATGTCTGAATCACCCTGAAACGGCTTTTCTTAACGATCCAGATAAAAGCGTTGAACACCGTGAGCGCTTTGCCATGGGAGAAGGCTATTACCTAACCGATACCAAATACATTCGTTATGGATGGCAAGTCAAAAAGCGAAACTTTTACAGAGAGGACAACAAAGCACGGTATGTGCCTTTAGGTGAGATCGCGATAGGCGAATAAAAGAAAGAGAGGCGAATTGATCGCCTCTCTGGGTGGTCTTATTTTTTTCTGTTATCAACGACAGAATCGCTTGGTGATCACAGTCAACTTGCAAGGTTTGAAACTAATTTCTGGACATAAACGAGTTTGAGTCAGCTACCACATTGTGTCTTCGGATAAGCTGAATTAAGTAAAACCAAGTAAGCGAGCCTAACTAACAAGGCCTTTCAAATTAGCTTTGAGTATATCTCTTACTTCATCAGGAGAAATCCCCCACACCTCTGCCAAATACGGAATAACACTGGCCGCATCGGATGGATATAGAATTTTTCCTTTCACCTTGGCAAATGGACCATCTGTTTCCAATAAAATTCGATCTCTTGGTAGCCAAGAAATGACATTCTTCGCTCTTATCGAGAACAACATGGCTGGTCCTATAGAAAAATAACAACCAAGATCGATTGCTTTCAATGCTTGTCTTTTTGTTGCAAGAAACCAATGAAGAATAGGAGTGCCCGCTTTGGGGTGCTCTCTTAAGCATTCTAAAACGGCGTCAACTGCATTTAGGCTATGAATAGTTAATATTTTATCTTTTTGAGATTCACATTTTTGAAGAATATGATTAAAAACAATCAACTGGTCGTCAAAATGTTCTTTATAGCCCTTTGAACCATCAAGTCCAATCTCTCCAATATACCGTGTTTCTTCTATCAATGTATCAAACAGGGCAAGCTCGTTTTTTCTCTGATGAGCTAACTGGGGATGCAATCCAAGTGCCGTCCGACAGTTTTTAATATCACGCGTTAAATTAACAGTACCTTTGAAAGCCGAAGGTACTGTCGTAACAGATAATAGATAGCAACCAGTATCACTGATGTCTTTTAAAACCATGTCATAATCGGGGTAAAGATCGACATGGCAATGCATATCCATCATTATATTTTATTCGCCTCAAGAAACGTTTCTACTTCTTTGAGTCCACGTCTAATTGTAGACTCTAATTTGTCTCTTGTAGTTTGTTCATTCGGTAACGAGCCACTTTGTCTAATCCATCCCTTGTAGTCTTGAGATTTATTAAGCCTAATAATTGCAGTCTGCACCGCATGCAAATCATCTCTAGTATCTTTATCGTTATGAACAAATTTTAAATTCTTACTGACGTATGGAGCATCTTGTGTGAACCCTGCATGATGGACAGATGAACGTCTAATTAGGCAAGGAACACAATGACCACACTGCATATGTTTTCGATGCCAATGACTACAGGACACGCTCAACGGAATGGCCTTAGCTATTGCAACTTGATCAACACATTCCTTTAACATTTCACCCTTTGTTTGAAATTGGTATGGATTAACAAATGTCACGTTAAATCCAGCATCTTTCAAGAGTTCTTCAAGACGATTCAAGAAATATGGGTGAGTAGTCCGTGTACTGTGGCTGCCAATTCGTCGCCTTGTGAGTGGAGGGTTGATTGAAATATACCCATTCTCGGGAACAATAATTGTAGAAATACTACTATCTTCGTTAGCATTTCTCAGAGCAGAAATCCCCAACACAGCCATAGCTAAAAAGTTAAAGCTTCTTCCACGCATCGTGACATCAGTTTTACCTTTCAATCCAGCCATTAAACTAGGTGAAATGCTATAAGAAAGCTCACCATACTTAGACTTTAAAAGCTTCTTGATGTTCTCTTGTTTAACACCATCTCCACGGTAAGCATGACTAAGCAAAAGCGGTTTATAATTGGATTTACCATTTAGTATATCTATAGCGCCAACAGCACTATCTAACCCACCAGAGAAAAGACAAACTGAGTTTAGTCCTTTGAAGCTATTCAACCTTGCTTTTGATTTGTTACTAACAATAGGCTTAGGCACCTCAAGCAAAGTTTTCATAAACGTAAACTTCCACTGGTCACCAGTTAAGAAGCTCAAGATAGAACTAAGACGCTCCGATAAATTTCCCCATAATTTTTCGTTAAAAACCGGAATATGCAAGTGCATAACCCTTGACCATGCATCTGCCGCATTACCTCGAAGTTCAAATGTCTCAGCAGCAGTAACGGCACTAGCTATGGTTATCAAATCTAAAGCATCCGCATCAATACTAACCCCAAGCTCACGTACTTTCTTTAGTAAGCTACCCGAAGCTCTACTGTGCTTAGAGCTATCGTGTGGGTGCGTACCGAAGAGTTGCACTGGGTGGCAAGTCTTGGAATACTCGGGAAGCAAAGAAGGATTATGGTTAAAATAGAAATTAATCATTAAAAGACTCCCATTCATCTACAGTCTGCGATATCGCGTCAATTTGAATTTTAGTGATATTAGCCTGCGATAAATGCCCTCCATTATCACCCGTGAGCTTTTCTACTTTAGATTGAGTTATCACTTTTATTAGATCCCTTAATTCTTCTTCCATTTTGTGATGTTTACTAGGGTGTTCAGCATGAAACCAAGCCTTGCCCATTCCATCAACAACATCCTGAAAAATCAGATCAGTTAAATAGCAAGATATAGCTTCTGTTACCACATCATCTGTAAACATGGACTCATCAAACTTTTCTTCATCAGGCAATACTTCCGCTAATGCAAAATCTATTGCTAAACGCACAGGTTCAGCATCACCGTTATCAGGTGTTAGATGATCGCTAATACGATCTATAGCTTGGTCAGTAGTTAATCCATTCAACTCAGATAGAGAAAGGGTTCTATCGTTATACCTAACGCTGTCACCTTGCATCATCCCCAATAGACCGGAGCCAGCAGTGATACCGCTCGCTAGCCTGCGGCTCACTCCAGAACCTCCACCGGAGCTTCTGGAGTATTTCTTAAGAGAGCCTCTCAAATTAGAGCTGTCACTTCCTGATTTTGCGTAATCCCCGAATGCCCTTCTTGCCCCTGTCAGTCGATTTGGTGACGGAATATTAGGAACTGAGCCCGGAATCTGCTCTTGTACTTTTCCATTATCAACTTCCTGTGGTGGTACGCTAACGTCAGCTCCATTATCAGAACCAACTTCCACTGAACCGCCTTGCTCTGCCCATGGTGGTAACAACGGGCTCTTATTATTAGGTCCGGTACTTGATGCTGAAGTTCCCATTATTTAGTTGCCTCTAGTTCTTTAATCAATGATTCTAGCCATCGTTTCTTGGGAGCTTTCTTCACGAAAGCTAAAAAATTAGCCTTACACCTATCATCATGTGCTGCCAATTGCCTTGCTCCATATATTCCGGAGGTTTTTAGGCCCCATTCTTCAACTTTACGCAACTCTTCGATGAGGCTATCCATCACAGATATGTACTCTTCACTAGCTGTAAGTTCAATCAGTTCAGAACTCGCTTTACTGGATCTAGTTTTCTGTTTCAACAATCCTTCGAGCATTTTTTGTGCTGCGCCTGACATGACGCTATTAACAGAGCCCATCGGGATATTTTGTCTACTCAAGTATGCTGCCGCTGTTAGATCTACACCTGTAAACAAAGGTTTTAATCGAGCCCATTTTTCTAGGAAATGAACTTCTTTCTTCCATTCATCAGGTAGCCTTTCGCTATCAAACTCTTTATCTGTTCGTTCGAGTTCTTCAATGAGTTCTGGTTTACCACTCTCTGAGTCAATGAGTTCATACAGCCTATTTGTTGCTTGAATACCCATGCAGCGTTCAAAAATCACTAGCTTAGTTATTGTTCGCTCATCTAGCTGCATACCTCTACGATGTGCAGTTTTTTTCCTCATCTTAACTTGATTAAGTAAGCGCTTTACGATTCTTGGGTTGCCGTTTATGTTCGCAGACTCTGCCAATATTGGAGCCATCTGTTCTGCTATCTTAAACTCTTCTCTAAGCTCAGCGTCATCAAGCTCACACCTTTCTAGTAAATCATCTACCGAAATCTGCCCCTGTTTCCAAGAAAACCTGAGTGATTCTTCCAACCCTAGCCTCAAGCGGTCGAACTCTTTTATTGGGATACCTCTGTCTTGGGCAATTAGCATTATCAGATAGGCTCTAACCTCAGCAAAACCGGGCTTTGGAACATGTACAGGGATTTGAATCAGTTTATCTAGATAGTCAGTTTGGTGACGTACAGAAGCTCCCTTATGGAAATGAGGAATTGCCAAGCGAATCATATCCGGGTCAGCCGCAACAACAAATGCAGTATTTGGCATGAACAAAAACAATCTAATTGCTTCTAGTGTGGATATCGTATTCTCAGGTAAACATCTATCTAAGTTATCAACATAAACAATTACAGGTTTATCAAAAGCCTTTAGCAACGATATATAGGATTTTCTAAACTCTCTAATTTCTTTTGGAGGAGAGAGTTTCTTCTTAGCTTTTACAAGTCCTTTAGCCTTTTTAGCAACCTGACCTATTGCTTTAGTATCTTTCTGAACTGCTTCGAAATCCAAATCATCATCTTCATCAAAGGCATCCCCAGCCCAACCAAAAAAGTTCTGAATTGCACCGAATGTCGGCATTCCAGAAATAGCAGCAGCACCTTCAGCCATAAGACCCATAAACCTTACTTTGTCGATGCGCTTAGCAAAATCAAGAGCCTTCTCAAGTAGCTTTTCATCCTCAGCGGCAGCTTCAACCAGTTGTGCTGCAATGGTCTCTAACAATGCAGCTTTTGCATCGTCGTATCCTTGGAATGTCCATGCATCAAAATGAATCTGGATGTACTCTTGTTCTTCCTTCTCAAGTGCTTTAGCAGTCAACTCTAAAATTGTTGACTTACCTGCCCCCCAATCACCAAATACACCAATAGATATTGGCATTAACTCTTTCTCTGTAATGAGATCTTTGATTGATTCAGCAATCTCATTGAAATTTAAAAAATCGATCTTAGATTCTTTATCTGACCACATGTTTATATCCTGACAGTACTAATGACAACCGCGTCGATATTGATTCGGCTAACAGATCTCCAAGTTAAGTAATATTCTATTGAAGACGTTACTTCTCTGATGTCACAAACAGAAACAAGTATGTGCTTTGTTTCTTAATAATTTTGTCATTCTAATCTGTGGGTTTAGCAATTCAAAGATAATAAAACGCAGTTTGTGAGGTAAGAGTATGAGTCAGAGACTTGTCAGAACATTTTGATAAGAGGCTATGATAAATTGTGCACCAAGCGGCTGAACACATAAGAAATACCCCCTTATACAAACTGCAAAGCAGCTTACTTTGTTATGACATAACTGCCTGTTGGACAATTTGAAAGCAACTTGTTGGCTAAAATTATCCTAATGAAGATTTACTGGTCCCTAAACACGTTTGGGGGCTAGAATAACGACTCTACAAATTATACTCACCATCATCAAGCGACTCTCACCAACCCTCGCTCGTCCTAAACCCATCAGGTTTCCACTCTAAAACTAATAAGCCATATGAACTCATTAGAAGCTCACTACCACCTTCTTATCTACCAGAACTCTTCACCTTAAACCAAAAACATTCAGGCATATGTCATCAATGTGAATACCCATCATTGAATCCGACAGGAGCCCGTAATGGCAACTACCCAAAATTCTGATTACAAAAAACAACAGCGCTATCAGGAAAATGAAATCCTAGAGCATGCCGCTGAGATACTCGCCACACGCTATGTGCGTGGTGATGCCTTAATTAGTCCTAACGCCACTAAAGAGTATGTACGCTGCAAACTCGGCAGCTATGAACGTGAAGTGTTTGCTTTACTGCTACTGGATAACCAAAACCGACTGATTGAGTTTAAAGAGCTCTTTCATGGCACCGTCGATGCCGCCAGTGTCTACCCAAGAGAAGTAGTAAAAGCTGTGTTAGAGGTCAATGCAGCTGCGGTGATCATGGCTCACAACCATCCTTCCGGTGACTCTACCCCCTCACAAGCGGATAGACGTATAACCGAAAGACTCAAGGACGCTTTAGCGCTGGTGGATGTGCGCGTATTGGACCATATCGTAACGGGCGAAACCTGCACCTCATTTGCTGAGCGAGGCTGGTTATGATTGAACAACACTATGGTGATATCAGTATCAATGATGCACTGCTCTCGTCATTAGAGAGCCTTCTAGCAGGTCACACACTACCTGAGCATGCTGAGCGACTGGTACTGAACTGCCGTCAAATGAGTTACTACCGCCACCGTCAAGGACTGCACCCTATAGAGATACAGCTCAAACGAGAGTCAATCTCAGAGCCATGGGTCATCGTGTTCTTTGCAAGCTTTTCTTACCCTAATGACAACAGTACTTCAGTAGAGCCAGAATTGTACTTTCACCTTGCTAATCGTTGGTTTTATCAACCCGATACAGGTACAACGGATTTATCTCATCCAGAAGTGCAAGAGGTGCTCTCTGCTTGGGTGAACGCATTAACTCGCCACCTAAACCGAAACGTCTTTGATAGCGTGCAACTCTCGCTAGTCAGCTCGTTTAACTAATCCCCTACCTACTTTCTGATTTATCCCTAAACAAGGAGGACTGTCGATGTCCCAATTAGCCTTTACGTCATTACCTCTACCTGTTTCTAAGAAGCTGTATGCGTTACTCAATGTGCGTTACTCGGCACATTTGCTTAACAATGAAACGCTCTCCACCAGCCGTCATGTGGTCTTTAACTTTCGTGATAAAACTTACAGTGCTGATGCTGGTGGCTTTCACCCTGTCGAAATGTCTATTTGCCAATCTTCAACAGGAGAATGGTGTATTGAGTACATTACGGACTTTGCTTATATGGGGAGCTACTACCCTGAGTTTGAGAGGAATTTGGATTTTGACTTTCGCGCTCGTCAATGCTTTGCCAGCTATCACGGTTGGTTTTCAATGAAAGATAACCGTAACGCTGTCGAGCTGTATCGATTGTGGGAGAGTAATTTTCTCGCATACGTTGAGATGGAGGCATTCGACGACATTACCCTTACCCCGCAATAACTCATGACTTCCCTTCTTCTACAAACCATCAAACTTATCTCTGCCCTCATCACGTTACTTTCTCTTTCCCCTTTATTTGGTGCCATTGGAACCCTAACGACCTTAGGCTTTCTGGTGGTACTGCTGATTGGGTTGCTGGTAGCCATCTCAGAGCTGAGAGATAAAAACAACCATCGATAATGTTAATCGACTCACGCTTTCGCTAAGCCGATTGATGGCGCTTTAACCGTTGGACATTATGTGTCGAACCCACCTCTATTCTCCCGACATTAAATGTCCGACTCCGGTGTGGAGCGCTATGTATTGAGAGAGTAGTCATGAGCAATAAAACCAGCATTGAAGGCTTATCTGCTTTGCTGCACACGCTGATGCTTATTCCTCAACATCGATGGATCACCGTTAGGGAGTTGCAGCAGCAGTTAGCCCTAATCGATATCCACCGCACCACGCGCAGTATCAAACGCTACCTCGATGACATCATTGTGGAGGTGTTTAACGTGGAGTGTGATTCGATGAGCATGCCCCATGTTTACCGAAAAACATCCGAGCAGTTGCTGACGTTCAATAAGCAAGAAATGCTCTATTGGCAACTGACCAACAAGTACTTACAACCGCTTATTCCTGATGTACTGAATTATGGACAGGGTCGGTCCTCGGAGAGAGATAAACCCTTACCGGATAAGGCTTCAGCCATTTCAAAAGAACGACTTTGGCTAAGCAAAGTACACCTCAACCTACCTAATACGAGAAGCTGGAGTAACAAGCAGCAACAAGTCTTAGGGTCAGTCCATGAAGCATTACTTAACAACCGAATGCTAAAGGTCTCTAGCCAAGCTTTGCAGCAAGAGCAAACGCTCATTGAACCACTGGGACTCTCGGTTCAATGTGACGCGCTCTTGCTGCTCTTTCGGTTATCCGACCAACATCCAATACACACCGTTGCCTTACCACTCATCGATGAGGCCAGTGTATCGACATTTTCATTTACCTATCCCTCTGACTTCAATGTTGAGCAGTTCATGCTGGCTCACGAAGGAGCAGGCTACCCAGAATTTCACTCACCAATGAGGAGAGTAAACCCATGACCAAACTAAAACATCGACTAAACCAATCGGTTCGATACGCAGTCACGATGGCCCTGTTTATTGGAGCAACAGGATGCACTGAGCAGGAAGAGTCTCCTGAAGCCGTTGCGGATATAGAAGTATCGATCTCCACCAACTCTCATTGGGGAAGCTTAGTCTTTGACCTACAAGCCATCACCAACAACACCGTCATCACCGACGTTGTAATTAACCGAGGTAATTGTCGTATTCCTGCTGGCACGGCCTCAGAGCTCTCTAGAAACGTTTCATTGAAGTTCGGTGAAACCTACACGGGATATAGCAACAACTGCACCGTCGATAACGTGAAAGAAATTGAAGTCACTTCAACGGCTGGCACCTTTGTTTACACCTTCTAAACCGAAAGCAAAACGACTCATCTATTTATCAATACCAATAAGGATCGAATATGAAAAACATCACAACAAACACACTTGTTCTACTGACTACCCTAGCATCACCTTTTGTTTTGGCTCAAGGTGGTGGTTCGCTTGGAGGTAATCCATCGGTAGACACGGGAGCGGTTAACGTCAGTGTAGGTAAATGCACTCAATACAAGCTAGATGTGAAAGCAGCCCTAATCGCAGGTAAACAGGTATCGTCAGTTACGGTTCCTAAAGGTTGTGAAGCGATCACAGAAAAGTAATACCACCAGCAAAGGCTAAAAATGACAATGGGGAGCGTTATCGCTCCCTATTCTTTTTTTGCTTCTGTACATAAAAACACTTTCGGATTGGCGGTGCTCGTAACCGAGTGTAGCTCTCTTAAAAGACAACGCCGCACCCAATACTCCTTGTGTCAATGGAACCATAACTAACTCTTTGATAGCGATAAGCTTAATGACTCATACCATTTAAAGTAGACGCATTTTCCAGTCGACGTATAAGCAAGACCACATTTTACATTCGGTATAGGGTTGTGGCCTACCTTCCCTTATTTACACCGTTTGTGATTGTACAAGAGCAGACTCACGAATCTGCTTCTCTTTGAAACTCGATAATATAAACATCATCATGTATCCAGAGCACAATGCGGTAATGATCGCCACGACATTGTCAGTAAACGCCGATATTACATAGAACATAATTACTAGCGTTGCGATACCCGCGAGGCGTATAAATAGACTCGTTTTAAAGTGCCCGTTTGCTTTAATGTAGGCCAGTTGGTAGGCATTCAGCATCATAAAAATGAAGAACATCGAGAAGTGGAACAGTACTGGTACCGCTCCGATATATTCAGCAGGGAAAAGCGCTTCTACAAGGTTCGAACCAAACAGCAGCATCGTCAAGAAAAACGCCCCGCTGACAACAAATGACAACTTAAACACCCATCGACGGATAAGCTGAATCTCAGAGAATTCACCATTTCGTACCTTCACAGACAGTTCAGGCAGAACAAAGCGGTAAATTGGGAATACGAATAACATCGTCATGTATGTGAAGACCGGACGCACTACAACCTGAAAATCGCCCAGTTCATCGACGCTGAAGTAGCGTATAGTCAACAACACAGCAATGTAAATCATAAGAATGCTTGCTCCTGCTTCGAGTGTTGCAGTAAAGCTTTTTTTCACATAACCGTACATGTCTGAATTAAGCTGCACAGGCTTAATTGGCAGGGTCGATATCTCTTTTCTTCGGCTGATATACATATAGAGCGCCGTTATTAACGAAGATATGGTCAAACCATAGAACAACGCCGTTAACGCACTGAATCCAGCAATATAGTAAGCGAATAGAAACAAAGCCACGTTCAACGCAGGATCAAGCCAAGTGGTACGGTTAGTGATATCGTACAAACGATACATGGCAACTAAATTGGCAAAGTAGAGCTTAAGCCCCAAACCAAAAATGATGCCCACCAACTGTAAGTATTCGACACCAATATCTAAGCTGTGCTTGATGTAAGGAATCACCCCACCCCACGTCATTAGAACGACGAAAATAAGGGTAAAGCGGAAGATATTGATAATATCGATATCATTCTTAGTTTGAGAATACGTCACGACCATGGATGAGCGGAAGCCCGTCATCAGAATCATGGACAGAGAAATGATATCAACGACAGTATGAAAGAGTGCCAAATCGGCTTTTGCTACCCACCCCGCAAGCCAGATCTTGAAGGTAAAACCTATCGCAATGCTGAGTAATGTTGCCCATATACCGGAAAGAAACGCCTTCTTTACCTTGGTGACTGATTGTGAATGCATTTCGAATACTACTGTCATAGGTGAGTTCCCCTTATGGTATTGAAAACTATTCTCATTTACAACAAAACTCTGTTGCACCTCCTACGACTCTAGGGAAAAGTATGCTAGCCAGCAAAATGCGCTACTACCTGCTCTCGCCCCCACATCGCATCAGCCTATGGATATATGTTATCTATAAAAACGCTTAACGCTATCCTAAAGACGAATCACTGTTCCTAGGGGGCAAGGCATAAATACGACCGCACAGCCTGCTAGCGGTCTGCCAACAAACTGTGCTCTATCTTCTTACTCGGCTTCTGCCGCTTCAACGGCTAACAAGTCTGCCATGTCATTACCCTTATTACCTGAATGAGCTTTGACCTTTCTTACCTCTACGTATTTCTGTGAACGCAGTTCGTCGATTTGTTGCCATAGATGGCGGTTCTTTACTGGCTTTTTGTCTGACTTACGCCAACCTTTATCCTTCCAGTTATCTAACCAACCGTTATACCCCTTCACACAAAAGTCACTGTCTGAGTAGATGACATCGCCATCCTGCGCATACTCTAGACCTTCGATTAAGGCCATTAGCTCTAATTCTGCATTGGTGGTACTGCGTCTGATAGTGATGCCATCTTGATACTCTAGTTCACCGTGCTCATTAAAGGCTGCAATACCAATTCCACCCTGTGTGCATCCGTGTTGATTGTTTGGTGCTGCGCCATCTACGTAAATTGAAAAACTCATTTTATTTCTCTCTCTAATTGAAAAGGGAGCCCTCAATGGCTCCCTGTTGATGTGGTCAGTATGTTTGCTGTAAATTGGATTATTCTTGGCTCTCTCGTAATCCCAAGCATGATTCCATCCAATCATCAATCTCGCCATCAACCCAAGCAACAGCTCTATCTCCAAGGTTGACTGATAATGGAAAGTTACCGTTATTCATTTTTCGGTAAATCGCTGAACGACTTAAAGCCGTTTTCTCCATCACTTCTTTTAACTTTAGAAATCTCATTGGGAATGGTCTCCTGTATTTTGTATATACCCATGAGATAAGCCACCGCTGTAAAAAAGTGCGGTGGGGTTAATCCTCGCTAGAGCCAAAACAGTAATGCTCTTCTTCCCATGCCTCAGCTAAACGGCTCATGCGATGAAATACATTGTTCTTTACTACGCTACTTTTACTCTTGCAGCGCGTCCCTAAGCCGTAGTTACCTCGGTCGTTAAATAATACCAATGAACGCTCTTTGCCTTCGTAGTGGCTCTGTACAGCCTCTTGCCATGCCTCTTTAAGGTGGTTGGCTAATTGATTACGTTTATCCCAACAGATAGCGGAGCCAAAGTACTGGTTGTAATCAAGCAAGAGTATGACTTGGTAATTGTGTGAGGGGGATTTATCGGCTCGCTTACGCCACGAGCAATAGAGTGAGTCTGTATTAAGTTTCTTTTTAAGCTGGTGGATGTAGTCATTGATGATGGTTAAATCGGTGTCTGGGTGGTCTTTAGGAAGGTATAGCCCCAAATGCATGACTAACGTGAACTCAAACTGCTCTAGTGCCTGTTCAAAGAGGTTGGTCATACTCGTAAGGGCAGATTCATACAGCCCGTGCTCACTGTAGATCACGGGATAATCGTTAAAGGTGGTGGAATGGGTTATTGCTGGTGTATGGGGAGTGTGGGGCATGAGACAGTACCTATGGCTAGTTGAATGACATAAGTACTGCTTGTGGTGTGATTTTTTAGGTTATCGACGACTGCAACCAAAACTCGTACTACGGTTATCGCCGTGTTTGGTAATGGGCTTCGCGAGACGACTCATTCGATAGAAGAACTCGTTTAGCTGTAACGGGAACGTTTCTGTGTCGGAGAAAAGCTCAAAACCTTCATTGTTAGGGGAATACGCTAACCCTGAGCATCGTTGGTTAGAGTGAGCTTCCATCACCCTATCCCATGTCTTTCTTACTTTTTTGTAGAGAAAACGCCCCCAACTATCTCGACCTGTTCCTAAGCTTTGGAAGAGCTCTCGATCAAAGAGCAAGATAAGATGATACTGGCTAGTGGAGTCACACTCCCTCGCCCAGATATAGCGGATCACCGTTTGTGGATGTTGATAGGTGTTATTGGCGTATTTGTCCTTACAGAGTTCATTAGTCTCCAATTCTAAAGTATGAAAGAAATGGGCAAACACCGTTAGGTAATCGCCCCTGAAGTGACTCGGTAGATTTAGGTTGAGGTGAACAGCAAAGAGTCTCGGATATTGATTTAGTGCTTCAGTCAGTACTTGATCGATATCCTCCAAATACTCAAGGATAAGACCACTCTCGTGGTAGTAGAGTGGCTTTCCATTAAACGTTCGGTCATGAGTGACGGTGAGGTGGTTAGACGCTTCTGAGTGATGTTGAGTGGCGTTGAGCTGGTTTGGCATTCTAGTTCCTGTGGTTTGTTGTTAATCCCACAGGAACTGTCACTACCGTAATTTTTAAACTACTTATGACTATGGCCGAAATTCCGCCTACCGCTACCAAAGTGCTTCGTATCTTCTTTGGCTAAATAACTAATGTGCTTAAATAGCTCATCAAACGCGTCGTCAAAGTCATCAGAGTTACGGTTCAAGCGATGAATAACCACGCTGTCACTATTCTTCTTCTTTGAGAAATGTACTAATCCATTTGCCTCTTCATAATCAACACCGACGACTCTCGCCCATGCCTCCACGATAAAGGAGCCTAAATTATCATTTGGTGTTTGAGTTTGTCCCAACCAGTTAAATCTATCCTTATTGAACATGAGTAATAAGTGATAGTGGTCATTCATTGAGGTAGAGCGCTCTCTAACCCAAACATTTCGAACCTTGCAGGGATGAACCCTACCACCCTCTTGTCTTTTTTTTCGCTTGCCAGAGTAAGCTATCTGAGACTGTAACGAGCGGATAAAGTCAGTGATGACATTGCCACACTCTTCATTGGCTCTTAGCTTGGGAAATCTCAAATCTACACGGATAGCCATAAGACGAGGATAGTCATCTAATGCTCGTTCAATGGTGGCGTGCATTATTTCTAAGTAGTCGAGGTACAGTGGACCGTGTGCCGTCTGGATAGGATGACCAAGAAAGGTTTTCTTAATGGTGAGTCTAAGGTTTTTGTTTTTTCGAGAACGTACATTCATTGCTATCTATTCCTGTGTTGAGGTTCATAGATAGGTCGATGCCGTTATTTATAATGGTGTACTGTGAGTCACTTGGTGTGACTCAGGGATATGTGATGATGTAGTCGTGTACTAGGTATGGTAGATGTTTAGTTATTAACGTAATAATACTAACCAGACAGACATATCCTCCTTCCCCCGATCAAGGTTTAAAGCGTTTCAATTAGGCTTTCACACTATTCAAACCAACAACAAGCATACAAATAATCAACAACTGATGGTGCATTTTTATAGGAATGAAATACCCCTTCGCTTTCAAGTTACATGATGACAACTGAATACAAACAAAGGTGATAGGCTCATTTAACACTCCGGGTTATCTCAAATAACGCTCCTTCATCAACTAATCAAACTGATTCACTCCTATCATCTCTATTTCATGTTTTTATTTGAGAAGTTGGATGACGTACTCCCTTAAAGTTTGATTTTATACCAAAAGAAAGCAGTACTAATTTTTGCAAGACGACACTTCTCAACTACATGCTCAAACAAATTTTTCATAGAAGAAATAACAATAGATTACTGTAATACAAAACACCAAAATGTAGAACTTCTTAAAATAAACCTTATAGCACCATGATCAAGTATAGGGCCCACCCCATCTCAATCAATGAAAATTCTTGCCGAAATATTTCGATTTTTCTTGTCTATAATTTGTAATTTCCAACTGAAAAATATAATGTATTTCTTTCGAAAATGCCTACGAGAGTGCATGACTTATGAAAGGTCCTAGCTATCGATTTACCCTTGTGCGAGATACGGCTGATAACACTCAGCTTCGCTTTTACATAAGCTACCTATACTTCAAACAAAACAATCACCTATTAAATGGCTATGACTTATCTGTTATGCAACAGCGCGGTCTCAAGCATCACTTCACTGAAATTGTTGCTGAAAAACTAGACATTGAAACAGAAGTGTTAGAGAACGGAAGTTTCAGTCTTGATGTGAAGGAGCAGCTACAAACACTCTTGAATGACCTACTTTACATAGCAAAAAAATGCATAATTCCAAATTTCTATATATCTTGGCTCAACAGTACAAGGGCGGATTTTTTTCTTTACTCACTAATTAAACTATCCATAAAAAGCAACATACTGATAACAAGCAACCGTTATTCAAAAATTTATATAGGTCAGGTTTTTTGGCCTAAATTTAACTCTATTGGACACCAAACACGGGAAAGTAAGCTGCGTGATATTAAACGGAAAAGAATTGTTAAGGATAGGGAGCGTGAAGGAAAAGCCTGCGATCCTGAGCTGGTTGATCAGCTAGTCGACAAACTTATAGTAAAAGATAAAGAAGAAATAACTAAGATCCAAAAGGAGTATGAACCATACATAGAAGCCTTAAGGCCAATAGAACACTATGACCCGGTAAATGACCCGAATGCTATAGAAAAAATGATTGATCACTTCCATACCATTGCTTTTACAAAAGAAGCATATCGTTCTGAAAACATACGTTTCATCACGCAAGCTAAGCGGCTCTATCAGCAATGTTATGGCAAAGTGCCTGCATCTCGAGGCATTATGAAAAATGATAGTAGTGAGCTGATTAACAAAACCTACGAAAGACTTATTAAACAATACAGTATCCTTCGATTTTATCCGCCAGTTGAAAACCCTACCATTAGGCAATACTGCATTATCTCATTTCTTGACATCCTCTATACTACGACGAAGAAAGAAGAATTTGAAGATCGGTTCAAACTGATAGGAGATAAGTTTTCCTTAGACAAGAGTGAGTGCAAAGACTTCACTCTAACCTTTTCTCAAAAGCAATGGGATATGCTTATCGGTATAACTGAATCAAAGTATCCATCAAAAATCAAACAAGCTCTCAATAAAATAATCAGGCAAGAATATAAGAGTCTGAAAAAGACGAAAGAAGATTAACCATTTAAATGTCAGATGCAAATGGCAACGAGCAGAGCAGCCCTCAAGGTTAAAACTTATAGCGGTAAAGGGGATAAATATAGGCATCTCCCCCTTTACCCTACGACATTATACCACTTCGGGAAACTGAACAATATTAGTCTTAACGTTTACTATCGAGTCTAACTCATCAGCCCAGCGCTGTAGCCACTCTCGACACTCAGCTTCATAGCGGTGCAAATTATATGTTCCCTCAATGCCTTTAACACTATGCCCTAATACTGCTTCAGCAACTCCCGTAGGGCATCCCATACGTGCTAATTCCGTTCGTACTGTTCGTCGTAGATCGTGAGGAGTCCAAAGCGGCATATCAATCATTAATCCATCTCTACGCATTCGCCACGTATACTGAGTTAGTTGTTTTTGAACTACGTGAGAACCTCCTTTAGAAGTAGAAAAAACATAGATAGATTGAGGGTATGATTTAACCTCTTTCCATTTACGTAACCACTGAACAGCTTGAGAAGGCAGCTGAACATAACGAGAGTTACCATTTTTTGTTTCAGTTAAATAAATGGTGTTCTTATCAAAATCAATCTGCTGCCACTCTAAGTCGCAAACCTCTCCAGTACGACAGCCTGTCCACAGCGTCATTCGGAGAATACCTCTTATGTTTTTAGAAAAACTCGAATTCGGCAACCATTTGATAAATCTAGATAACTCAGAATGGTCTAACACTCTCTTACCTTTATTATTAGTCAGCTTAACCTTACTCTTCTTAAACTTATTAATAGCCAACAGCGCTGGATTGACAAAGTTTTCAGGGAGATAATCCATACCAATAGCATACTCATAGGCACTGGATAGCTCTCGTAACACAGAGCCTGCTTGTACTGGCGCACCTCTATCAATGATCCCTTGAATTAAATACGTAATGTCACTTTTGCCGACTTCCATAACAGATCTATCTCCAAGAAGAGCGACAATATCAACATACAAGGTTCGTCTAACTTCTTTTTGTCCTTTTGCCTTACGAGCTCCTGAGATCACTCCACCAGAAGAAGTAAATCTGTCTTGAATATAATTTTCTAAATAATGATCGATCACATCTTTGAGAGTAATGCTATTAACACGCTCAGTCTTTAATAACTTACGCCGCTCTTGTTCTT
The DNA here is from genome assembly GCF_014879975.1 of Vibrio bathopelagicus. Classification (NCBI taxonomy): domain Bacteria; kingdom Pseudomonadati; phylum Pseudomonadota; class Gammaproteobacteria; order Vibrionales; family Vibrionaceae; genus Vibrio; species Vibrio bathopelagicus. Next base: position 3,107,625 of record NZ_CP062500.1, read on the forward strand.
GCCTTTCTAAGTCAGCCTTTGGACATATTCCCCGCTCTCTTATGGCTTTCATTTCGCGAAGCTTAATGCGAGCTTGCTCAAGTGACATATCAGGAAAGGTACCTAGCTTAATCTGTACAAGTTTACCACCTGACTCTGGGCTTCTATAGCGATAGGTAAAAGTTTTCCTGCCCGTCTTTCCACAGGCTATTCTTAGCCCTCGGTTTTCTCCAGTATCAGACAAGACACCTTTCTTAGCCGTTAGCGCCTCAATTGTCTTATTCGTTATAGATTTGATATTCTTCTTATCAGCCATTTATCGGGGTCCCTTATCGCAATATTGTGCGGCGATTGTATTATCTAGTATAGGAAATAAAAAAACTACACTTTTACCTACACTAATGATCGCGCTGTAGTGAAATCCTTTGATACTTAGTGGGACTTGTTGAAGATCCCATAAATTCATAACTCATTGATTTAAAGTAACTTAATGCAAAAAGAAACCACTAAAAACAAAGACATAAAAGCAGCGCATACACCTATGATGCAGCAGTACCTAAAACTAAAAGCAGAAAATCCAGAAATTTTGCTGTTCTACCGCATGGGAGATTTCTACGAGCTTTTCTACGATGATGCTAAAAAAGCCTCTCAACTCCTCGATATTTCGCTAACCAAGCGTGGCTCTTCAAATGGTGAGCCTATTCCTATGGCTGGCGTTCCATACCACGCCGTTGAAGGTTACCTTGCGAAGTTAGTGCAGTTAGGCGAGTCCGTAGCAATTTGTGAACAGATTGGTAATCCAGCAACTTCAAAGGGCCCGGTTGATCGCGCTGTCGTAAGAATTGTGACACCCGGCACCGTGACCGATGAAGCATTGCTTTCTGAGCGTGTTGATAACCTGATTGCCTCCATTTACCACCACAATGGTAAGTTTGGCTACGCGACGCTTGATATTACTTCTGGCCGATTCCAACTATGTGAGCCGGAAACCGAAGAAGCGATGGCGGCAGAGCTACAAAGAACATCACCACGTGAACTGCTATTCCCTGAAGATTTCGAACCCGTTAATTTGATGGCAAGTCGTAATGGCAATCGCCGTCGTCCGGTATGGGAATTTGAATTAGATACAGCAAAGCAGCAACTCAATCAACAATTTGGTACTCGTGACCTAGTTGGCTTTGGCGTTGAAAGCGCAAAACTTGGTTTATGTGCTGCGGGTTGTTTGATTCAATACGTAAAAGACACGCAACGTACTGCTCTTCCACACATCCGTTCACTCACAATGGATAAGCAAGATCACTCAGTGATCCTTGATGCGGCTACTCGCCGTAATCTGGAGATCACCCAAAATCTTAGTGGCGGCACAGATAACACCTTAGCCGAAGTGCTTGATCACACCGCGACTGCTATGGGTAGCCGTATGCTTAAGCGTTGGTTACATCAACCAATGCGTAATATTTCAGCTCTTGATCAACGCCTAGATGCGATTGGTGAAATGAAAGATTTGGCTCTGTTTACTGAGTTACAACCAACGCTGAAACAGATCGGTGATATCGAGCGTATTCTTGCACGTCTTGCCCTTCGCTCTGCACGTCCACGTGATATGGCACGACTTCGCCAAGCAATGGAATACTTACCAGAGCTTGCAGAAACTCTGACGCAACTTAAGCACCCATACCTGACTCAGCTTGCTCAGTATGCATCTCCTGTGGATGAAGTATCAGAGCTGCTTGAGCGTGCGATCAAAGAAAACCCACCGGTGGTGATCCGCGATGGTGGCGTGATAGCTGAAGGCTACAACGCAGAACTCGATGAGTGGCGCGACCTTGCGGCTGGTGCAACCGAGTTTCTGGATAAGCTTGAGCAAGAAGAGCGTGAACGTCACGGTATCGACACGCTTAAAGTTGGCTACAACAACGTACACGGTTTCTTCATTCAAGTTAGCCGTGGACAAAGCCACCTTGTGCCACCACACTATGTTCGCCGTCAAACACTGAAAAATGCAGAACGCTACATTATTCCTGAGCTGAAAGAGCACGAAGACAAAGTTCTCAGCTCTAAATCGAAAGCCCTAGCTATCGAGAAGAAGTTGTGGGAAGAGTTGTTTGATTTGTTACTGCCTTATCTAGAGCGACTACAAAACATTGCTTCTTCAGTGTCTCAACTGGATGTTCTACAAAACTTAGCTGAACGTGCAGACACCCTTGATTACTGTCGTCCAACCATGACTGAGTCTGCTGGTGTACAAATTCAGGCGGGTCGCCATCCCGTTGTTGAACAAGTTATGGACGAACCGTTTATTGCTAACCCTATCGACCTTAATGATCAACGTAAGATGCTGATCATCACAGGTCCAAACATGGGTGGTAAGTCGACCTACATGCGTCAGACTGCACTCATTGCACTGATGGCTCATATCGGTTGCTATGTTCCAGCAGAAAGCGCGACGATTGGTTCTATCGACCGTATCTTTACGCGTATTGGCGCCTCTGATGATTTGGCTTCAGGCCGTTCAACCTTCATGGTTGAGATGACAGAAACCGCGAATATTCTGCACAACGCAACACCAAGTAGCCTGGTGTTAATGGATGAAATCGGTCGTGGTACCAGTACTTACGATGGCCTGTCTCTGGCTTGGGCAAGTGCAGAGTGGCTAGCTAATCAAATCAATGCGATGACACTATTTGCAACGCACTACTTTGAGCTAACTGAGCTACCAAACCAAATACCAACCTTAGCGAACGTACACTTAGATGCGGTTGAACATGGCGACAGCATTGCCTTTATGCACGCAGTTCAAGAAGGTGCGGCAAGTAAATCTTACGGCCTTGCGGTTGCCGGATTGGCTGGCGTACCTAAAGCAGTGATCAAAAACGCACGTGCGAAGCTGACTCAGCTAGAAGCATTGAGTATCGACTCTCCGACATCAAAACCAAGTGGCGTTGATATCGCGAACCAACTGAGCCTGATACCTGAACCAAGTGAAGTAGAACAAGCACTCGCGAATGTTGATCCAGATGATTTAACCCCTCGCCAAGCATTAGAAGAGCTCTACCGCTTGAAGAAGTTGCTTTAGTCTCTTTTCTCTTTCCAAGTAGGTTGCTATTGTCGTTTTGTACTGTCGCTTGAGTAGGCAGCATCAAATACAAAAAAACGCTGACTTAAAGTCAGCGTTTTTATTTGTCTTCTATTCAAAGAAACATCATCAGTTCATTTAGTCGTTTTCTACGTTGAACAGATTTTCCATGTTCAAGCCTTGCTTGATTAGAATCTCACGTAGACGACGAAGACCTTCAACTTGGATTTGACGAACACGTTCACGAGTCAGGCTGATTTCGCGGCCTACTTCTTCTAATGTTGACGGTTCATAGCCAAGTAATCCAAAGCGACGCGCAAGCACCTCTTTCTGTTTAGGGTTCAGCTCATCAAACCAGAAAATCAACGAATTCTTTATATCGCTATCTTGAGTTGAAACCTCAGGATCTGAGTTGTTGATGTCTGGAATAATATCCAGTAGCGCTTTCTCACCATCACCACCAATCGGCGTATCAACGGAGCTCACTCTTTCGTTTAGACGAAGCATCTTACTCACATCACCAACTGGTTTATCTAGCTTAGAAGCAATTTCTTCTGCCGTTGGTTCGTGGTCAAGTTTTTGTGATAGCTCTCGTGCAGTACGCAAGTAGATATTCAGCTCTTTCACAACATGAATTGGTAAACGGATAGTGCGAGTCTGATTCATTAGCGCACGTTCAATGGTTTGACGAATCCACCATGTCGCGTAAGTTGAGAAGCGGAAGCCGCGCTCTGGGTCAAACTTCTCTACGGCGCGAATCAAACCTAGGTTGCCTTCTTCAATAAGATCGAGAAGTGCAAGACCACGGTTGCTATAACGACGAGAAATTTTTACCACCAAACGCAGGTTACTTTCGATCATGCGTTTGCGTGCTGCTTCATCACCGCGTAGAGCTCGACGTGCATACAGCACTTCTTCTTCAGCGGTTAATAGTGGTGAGAAACCGATTTCGCCTAAGTAGAGTTGAGTAGCATCTAAACTCTTAGATGTAACTTCAGTCTCTTCTTTCGTTTCGGCTTTCTTTTTGACTGTTCGTTTTGCTTTTCCAAGAGCTTCCGGTTCCGTGGTTGCTTGGTTAAGATCGAACTCTTCTTTGGTTACTGCATTGCTTATACTCATAACGCCTCCCCCTGGCGAAATTAGCATGACATTACAACTTCATATGTCGCTAAATGACTGTGTCACTCCATACAATACGTAATTTTTCATACTGTATTTAAGGTAAATATCGTTTTGGATTAACGGATTTACCTTGGTAACGAATCTCAAAGTGCAGCCTAACACTGCTGGCTCCAGAGCTTCCCATTGTTGCAATCTTCTGCCCTGGTTTCACACTTTGCCCTTCAGATACTAATAGTCGGTCGTTATGCGCGTATGCACTTAAGTAATTATCATTGTGCTTCACAATCACTAGATTGCCGTAGCCTCGTAGTGCATTACCCGAATAAACAACCGTTCCCCCTGCAGTAGATACTATTGGCTGACCTCGCTGTCCTGCTATGTCTATGCCTTTATTTCCTTGTTCGCCTACAGAGAAATTCTTGATTACTCTCCCTTTAGTTGGCCATAACCATTTGGATACTTTATCACTTGTTGGTTTGGTGGACGGTGTAACATTCTGTTTACCTTTAGACCCAACATACTCCTTTGATTTGGATTGTTCAACCTTCTTTGGTGGATCTTTTTTCACCGGTTTGGCGGAAGTTTGCGCAGGCTTGGAATTAGAGCTCTTACTCTTTACTGGCGTAGTTTTAGGCTTACTACTCGCAGACGCTGTAGTGGCCGCGGCTGCAGGAGCAACCACTGCTGCTGCAACGACAGTTGATTTACCATACGCTGGCGCGCTATAGCTAGGACGCCATAACTTAAGCTTCTGTCCAGGATGAATAGTGTAAGGTGCTGCGAGGTTGTTATAACTCACAAGGTCTTTAACGTCTTTATTGGTGACATAAGCAATGAAATAAAGGGTATCGCCTTTTTTGACTTCATAGTAACTGCCACGATAACTACCACGATCGATCGATGAGTAATTCTTGTTTAGGCTAGAAACTGGCGCAGGCGAGTTAGCCGCACACCCAACAAGTGCACAGCTAAGTAACAAAGTACTTCCTTTAAAAACCTTCGAACGCATCGACTATCTATCCACCTACACCATTAGTCTTGTTATTAAGCTAACTCACCAGGAACAAGAGGTACAAACCTTACCATTTCAATCACGCTGGATAAGAACTCATCACCATGGCGAACAATTTTCAGCAACTGTTGCTCATCATCACCAACAGGAATCAACAAGCGACCACCATCTTTTAGCTGCTGCAGGAGTGCTTGAGGGATCGACTCCGCTGCTGCTGTTACAATAATGGCATCAAAAGGCGCCTTTGCTGCCCAGCCTTGCCAACCATCACCATGTTTGGTTGATATGTTGTAGAAGTCGAGCTGTTTGAGACGACGCTTAGCATCCCATTGCAATGATTTAATTCTTTCAACCGAATACACATGATCAACCAGCTGAGCCAAGACAGCCGTTTGATAGCCAGACCCCGTACCGATTTCTAAAACACGGCTATTTTGCTGTAATTCTAGCAACTCTGTCATCTTAGCGACAATGTACGGCTGAGAAATCGTCTGGCCCTGTCCGATAGGAAGCGCATTATTATCATAGGCTTGATGATACATCGCCTGTGATAAAAAGCTCTCTCTCGGCAGTTGATAAATAGCATCGAGAACCTTTTGATCCTGAATACCATTTTCAATCAGAAAAGTAATTAAGCGCTCTGCTTGAGGATTACTCACTTACTTCTCCCCTAACCATATTGTCATCGCACCTAGCGACTCATGCGCTGTCAGGTCAACTTGTAACGGTGTTACTGACACAAATCCATGCTCGATAGCGTAAAAATCGGTGCCTTCACCCGCATCTTGCTCTTTGCCAGGAGGGCCAAGCCAATAGATATCATGACCGCGTGGGTCTTTTTGCTTAATCATATCTTCAGCATGATGACGAGCACCTAGGCGTGTCACCTGAGTGCCAGACAACTGCTCCAAAGCTAAATCAGGGATATTGACGTTTAACAGGCGATTGGTTGGGATTGGGTTTACTAAATGTTGTTCGACGATACGACGAGCAATGGCCGCCGCTGTCTTAAAATGTTTTTTACCCACCAGAGAAAACGCCACCGATTGAACACCTAAAAAATGCCCTTCCATGGCTGCTGCCACTGTGCCTGAATAAAGCACATCATCACCTAGGTTAGCACCGTGATTAATACCCGTTAATACTAGATCGGGCATATCATTCTTTAGCAATTCATTTAACGCAAAATGTACACAGTCGGTCGGTGTTCCTTGTACCGAATATGTATTTTCGGTAATTTCTTGAACACGTAGGGGCTGTTCTAAAGTTAATGAATTTGAAGCACCCGAGCGATTACGGTCAGGTGCAACAATGATAATTTCAGCAAGATCACGTAATTCATTGGCCAGCTCATGAATACCTTGAGCGTGCACACCATCATCGTTGCTGAGTAAAATCTTCATCTTGTATCCTTTCTTTTGTTCCAATGCCAAGTCACTTAATTTCCGATATCAAGTGACTTCGCTCCAAGCAGAATCGTTATTGCTCGTAGCTTCGCTCTACGTGAACTTCTTCAACCAATTCACGAACAATAGCGGTTGCGAAACAACCCGCATCGAGAGAGAACTTAAGAGTGACATTGTCTTCGTTCACTTCCCACGCTAAACCCATCGGCTTTAACGAAGCTTCACGGCGATCATGGCGCATACGGTTGCCACAAATAAGAGCCATTAGATCCGGTTCAGCATCAAGATGTTTCTGCTCTAAAGCTTGAGACGCATCAGTCGTCGGTAACGCATTATCTCCAGCCAAAGCAACTGTAATAAACGTAGAACCGTTCGCGATATCTTGATTTACCGTTTCAATGTTGTCTGCAGTCACAGCTAATTGCGCGCCGTCTTTAACGACGATATCGCCAACCAATGCCGACGCAAACGCATCTTGCTCAATACGGTCAGAAAGGATTAAGTTATAGATCCAAGAACGAGCTGCAGAGAGATACAAGCTGCGCTTATTTTGATTACGCGTACGAACGTTTTCACGACCCCAACGACGAGCTTCAGATAAGTTGTTACCTTCATTACCGAAGCGCTGAGCACCAAAGTAATTTGGCACGCCGACTTGAGCGACTTTTTCTAAACGCTTTACCACATCATCACAGTCCGTTACTTCAGACAAAGTCAGCTCGAATTGGTTGCCAACTAAATCGCCTGGACGTAACTTTTTGTTGTGACGTGCTGTCGCCAAGATCTCAATGCTTGGATATTGTGCTAGAAAAGCAGAAAAGTCAGGTTCACCTTTTGGCAGATGCACGCTTAACCACTGCTCTGTCACAGCATGACGGTCTTTCAAACCAGCCCAACTGACGTCTTTCGACTTAACACCACACGCTTTAGCCAGCTCGTTTGCTACGAAGCTCGTGTTCTCACCAGTTTTACGAATACGCACCATTAAGTGCTCGCCTTCACCAGTAAACTCAAAACCCAAGTCTTCATTAACGACAAAGTGTTCGGCTTTTGCTTTTAGTTTTGCTTTCGCAGTTGGTTTACCGTTTAGGTAAGCCAATGAAGATAAAATATCTGACATGCTGTTCTTTTCGTGTTGGTGCTTACGCACTTTTAGTAATTAGGACCACCGCTTCACATGCGATGCCCTCTTTGCGACCTGTAAAACCTAAACGCTCAGTAGTCGTGGCTTTTACATTCACATTGCTAATACTCGTTTCTAAATCTTGAGCAATGGCTTGGCACATAGAGTCTATATGAGGAGCCATCTTTGGAGCTTGCGCCATGATAGTAATATCAGCATTACCAATCACATAGCCTTGCTCTTTTACTCGACGGTAAACATCTTTAAGTAATTCGCGGCTATCTGCACCTTTCCACTCATCATCCGTATCAGGGAAATGACGACCAATATCACCCGCTGCAATTGAACCCAGTAAAGCATCACATAATGCATGCAGGGCAACATCACCGTCTGAGTGTGCGATAAGACCTTGCTCATAAGGGACGCTCACGCCACCAATAATTACTGGGCCTTCACCACCAAATTTGTGTACATCAAAGCCATGGCCAATACGAATCATCATTATTCCTTATTCTGACTTAAATAGAACTCAGCCAAAGCCAAATCTTCAGGCTGAGTAATCTTAAAATTATCTGAACGCCCAGCAATTAGTGCTGGTGATAAACCCTTCCACTCAAACGCAGAGGCCTCATCGGTAATCGAAACGCCTTGTTGCAAGGCCTCGCTCAAGACTTTCCGTAAAGGCTGAGATCGAAACATCTGAGGGGTAAGCGCATGCCAGAGGTCTACACGATCAACCGTGTGTTCAATTTGTCCTTGCGCACCACGTTTCATTGTATCGCGAACAGGCGCAGCTAAAATCGCACCAACATCATGGGTCATAGCACCAGAGATCAGTTTGTCGATGTCGCTCAATTGGATACAAGGCCTAGCGGCGTCATGCACCATCACCCAATCACTGAGTTGCTGTTGGGCAATATAATCCAGAGCAGAAAGCACCGAGTCGGCCCTTTCCGTTCCACCGGAAACTCTGATCACTTGTGGATTAAGGTTAAGCGGTAATTCAGGGTAATAAGGATCATCGTCGCTGACCGCTACCACGATTTTAGACACCTGGGGGTGAGACAACAGTTTCTCAACGGTGTGCTCTAAAATCGTTTTACCGTGAATTAGAAGATATTGCTTGGGACGGTCTGCCTTCATTCGGCTGCCGACGCCCGCAGCAGGGACCACTGCAATAACGCTTTGAAGTTGGTTCGACATTAATGAGATTCCTCACCAATAATACGATAAAACGTTTCGCCTTCTTTCACCATTCCCAGCTCATGACGTGCGCGCTCTTCTATCGCGTCTAAGCCTTGGCGTAGATCGTCAATTTCCGCAAACATCTCAGCATTACGAAGATGAAGCTTTTCATTTACTTGCTGCTGAACTTGGATTTCGTTGTTCACACCGTAGTAATCAGAAATACCATTTTTACCGAGCCACAGTGTGTGTTGTAGCCAGCCAAACACTATGAGCAGTACTAAAGCAAAAATTCGCATAACACCTTTCGCCGGTTGAAAAAGAAGGAACTAGAATAAGGCACATATATACCATAATGAGCTTATTGGTGCGAGATATGTGGTGTCAGGGAATCAATAAGTCGGGGAATTATTGGACAGAATAGTGAGTGGTAACAATGAAGTTCCCTACACCTTTCTTCGTTAGTCTAGGGAATGACGAATTTGAAGCAAAAAAATGCCCCGCATTAGCGAGGCATTCAAAGCTTAGATTAACAATTCCTTTGGTTTAAAAACCAGAGAGATTATTGACCTTTAACTTCTTTAAGACCGTTGTAAGGAGCTTTAGAACCTAGAGCTTCTTCGATACGGATAAGTTGGTTGTACTTAGCAACACGGTCAGAACGGCTCATAGAACCAGTTTTGATTTGACCTGCAGCTGTACCTACCGCTAGATCAGCGATAGTTGCATCTTCAGTTTCGCCAGAACGGTGAGAGATTACTGCAGTGTAGCCAGCGTCTTTAGCCATCTTGATAGCAGCTAGAGTCTCTGTTAGAGAACCGATTTGGTTGAACTTGATAAGGATAGAGTTAGCTACGCCTTTCTCGATACCTTCAGCAAGAATCTTAGTGTTTGTAACGAAAAGATCGTCACCAACGATTTGAAGCTTGTCGCCTAGAAGTTCAGTTTGGTGCTTGAAGCCATCCCAATCTGACTCGTCAAGACCGTCTTCGATAGAAACGATTGGGAAGTTGTTAGCTAGTTCAGCTAGGTAGTGGTTGAACTCTTCAGAAGTGAAAGTTTTACCTTCGCCCTTCATGTTGTAGATGCCAGCTTCTTTGTCGAAGAACTCAGATGCTGCACAGTCCATAGCAAGAGTAACGTCTTTACCTAGTTCGTAACCAGCAGCTGCAACAGCTTCTGCGATAACTTCTAGAGCTTCAGCGTTAGATTTAAGGTTAGGAGCGAAACCACCTTCATCGCCAACTGCAGTGCTGTAGCCTTTAGACTTAAGAACTTTAGCTAGGTTGTGGAATACTTCAGCGCCGATACGCAGACCTTCTTTAAGAGTTTTAGCGCCAACTGGTTGGATCATGAACTCTTGGATGTCAACGTTGTTATCAGCGTGCTCGCCACCGTTGATGATGTTCATCATTGGTAGAGGCATAGAGAACTGACCAGCAGTACCGTTTAGCTCAGCAATGTGCTCGTATAGAGGCATGCCTTTCGCAGCAGCAGCAGCTTTTGCGTTAGCTAGAGAAACAGCAAGGATAGCGTTAGCGCCAAACTTAGACTTGTTCTCAGTACCGTCTAGATCAAGCATAACTTGGTCAACATCAGCTTGTGCTTTAGCGTCTTTACCAACTAGAGCGTCAGCGATTGGGCCGTTTACAGCTTCAATTGCTTTAAGAACACCTTTACCTAGGAAACGTGATTTGTCGCCGTCACGTAGCTCAAGAGCTTCGCGAGAACCAGTAGATGCGCCAGATGGAGCAGCAGCCATACCTACGAAACCGCCTTCTAGGTGTACTTCAGCTTCTACAGTTGGGTTACCACGTGAATCGATGATTTCACGACCTAGAACTTTAACGATCTTAGACATTGAATGTTTCCTTCTCGTTGAATATATAAATGTCAAATTTAAAGGTAGCAGCACAACTTACGCAGCTACCTGGATTCCTTTTTACTTTTCTAATTCGCCGCGCTGGAATTCGCCAGCCGCTTTAACGAAACCTGCAAACAATGGGTGACCATCGCGAGGTGTTGAAGTGAACTCTGGGTGGAACTGAGCAGCAACGAACCATGGGTGGTTCGGGTTCTCAATAACTTCAACCAGTTTCTTGTCCGCAGATAGACCCGATACTTTTAGGCCCGCTTTTTCGATTTGTGGACGAAGATTGTTGTTCACTTCGTAACGGTGACGGTGACGTTCATGGATCGTCGCGCTACCGTATAATTCGTAAGCTTTCGTCCCTTTCGCTAGGTGACAAAGCTGTGAACCAAGACGCATTGTGCCGCCTAGGTCAGATTTTTCAGTACGTTCTTCAACTTTACCTTCGCCGTCAATCCACTCAGTGATTAGGCCAACAACAGGGTATTTAGTTTCTTTGCAGAATTCAGAAGAGTGTGCACCTTCCATCTTCGCAACGTTACGAGCGTACTCAATAAGAGCAACTTGCATACCTAGACAGATACCTAAGTAAGGTACTTTGTTTTCACGAGCGTATTGTGCAGCAAGGATCTTACCTTCAACACCACGATCGCCAAAGCCACCAGGAACTAGGATTGCATCTAGGTCTTGTAGAATTTCTGTGCCTTTAGATTCAACATCTTGTGAATCTACATATTTAATTGTGACACTTAGGCGATTTTTCAAGCCTGCGTGTTTCAGCGCTTCATTTACTGATTTGTATGCGTCAGGCAGTTCAATGTACTTACCAACCATACCAATCGTCACTTCACCCGTTGGGTTAGCTTCTTCGTAAATTACTTGTTCCCACTCAGACAGATCAGCTTCTGGTGCATTGATACCGAAACGCGTACATACAAGATCATCAATGCCTTGAGCACGGATTAACTGTGGGATCTTGTAGATTGAATCTACGTCTTTCATAGAGATAACGGCTTTTTCTTGTACATTACAGAAAAGAGCAATTTTCTTACGTTCGTTTGCTGGGATAACACGATCTGAACGACAAACTAGGATGTCAGGCTGGATACCGATAGACAGCAGCTCTTTTACAGAGTGTTGCGTTGGCTTAGTTTTCACTTCACCCGCAGCTGCTAGGTATGGCACTAGAGTAAGGTGCATGAACATTGCGCGTTCACGGCCTAGTTCTACTGCTAGCTGACGAATCGCTTCCATGAATGGTAGAGATTCGATATCACCTACAGTACCACCAACTTCAACAAGCGCGATATCGTGGCCTTTAGCACCAGAGATTACGCGTTCTTTGATAGAGTTAGTAATGTGAGGAATAACCTGGATTGTTGCACCTAGGTAGTCACCACGACGTTCGTTACGTAGAACGTCAGCATAAACACGACCTGCTGTGAAGTTGTTACGCTTAGTCATCTTGGTGCGAATGAATCGCTCATAGTGACCAAGGTCAAGGTCTGTTTCAGCGCCATCTTCCGTAACGAACACTTCACCGTGTTGAGTCGGGCTCATAGTGCCTGGATCAACGTTGATGTAAGGGTCAAGCTTCATCATAGTCACTTTAAGACCACGAGCTTCTAAAATAGCCGCAAGAGATGCTGCAGCAATGCCTTTACCTAGAGAGGATACAACCCCGCCAGTAACAAAAATGTAATTTGTCGTCATGTTTAACCTGAAATTGGTTGAATGAGGGAAATGGATTACTTCTGGACGGGATGAAAATATACCAGAAGCCCCTTATCGCCACAACGTGAAATCTATCACACTGCAATTTTTTATTTTTTGCTTCAAATCAATTCATGATAAAAGCTTTGATGATCTTTTCTCCGCCACTTTGACTTCATCCCACATGGAATCAAGCTGTTGTAGAGAAAAGTCGGTCAAAATTTTATCTTGCTGACGAACTTTTTGTTCCACGCCTTTAAAGCGGCGTGAAAATTTCAGATTGGCTTTATTGAGAGCCGTTTCTGGATTTTTACCCAAATGTCGCACTAAATTGACCGTCGCAAACAATAAATCACCCAGTTCTTCTTCAACTAAATCTTCGTTTGGCGTTACTTGAAGCGCTTCTTCTAGCACCTCATCAACTTCCTCTAAAACCTTATCGGCGACTGGGCCAATAGAGTCCCAATCAAAGCCAAATTTCGCGACTTGCTTTTGAATTTTTGTAGCACGCGAAAGTGCAGGTAGAGAGTTTGGTATTGAGTCTAGAATACTTTCTTGAGTTTTGCCTGCCTGTGCTTTTTCTTTGGCTTTTTCAGCTTCCCAGTTAGCATTAATTTCTTCATCACTCGCAAATTCTGTATCAGAAAACACATGTGGATGACGGCGCGTCAGCTTCTCACTAATACCGTCGACCACATCAGAGAACTCAAACAAGCCCTGCTCTTTCGCCAGTTGGCTGTAGAAGATCACCTGAAACAACAAGTCGCCCAACTCTTCTTGTAGATTCGGCCAATCTTTGTTGTGAATCGCGTCCACCACCTCATACGTTTCTTCGATAGTATGCGGCACAATTGTTTCAAAATTTTGTTTCAAATCCCAAGGACAGCCACCTTCAGGATCGCGCAGCTTAGTCATAATCTGTTCAAGTTGTTCAATCGGGTGATTCATCGTTTTCTTCCTATTACTGTCTTTGATTTTTAAATTTATAACGTCTTCTAAAACTAAAAAGGTGAGCAGCCAAAACTACTCACCTTTGTTGATACTGTCTAATTCTCTAAATTACGCACCTTTCACTAAGCAGTTGTTACTTTAACAAGGCAACAAGCTTTCGCGATTCCTGAGCATAGCTCGCCTATGTGATGGAACAAGAAAGCGCAGTTAACGCAGTAAAAGTGACTAATGCAACGTGAAAGTTAGCCTAGACGTTTGACCGACATAACATCTTTGATTTGTTCTACTCGACTTGTCACGCGACTCAGAATCTCAATGTTGGTCACTTCCAAATCGAAATCCATCACCGACAACTGACGTTTATAGTCAATACGGCTCTTCATTGTCGTCACACTGACTTTTTCGTTCAAGAACAGGGATGTTATATCTTTCAACAAGCCGGTACGTTCCAGCGCCTCTACACGCAGCGTTAAGATATACGAGCCTACAAAACCATCGCCCCACACAGTATCGATGATACGTTCAGGAGCATGCAGATTAAGTTCACTCAACTGTTCGCAATCGCTGCGGTGTACTGAGATACCACGTCCTTGAGTAATGTATCCTTTGATCACATCGCCGGGAATAGGCTGACAACAACGAGCCAAGTGGGTCATTAGGTTATCGACACCTTCAACAACGACAGCATCCTTTTTCGGACGGCTCTGATGCGCTGGCTTATTGTCTGACTCAAGCAACTTCTCTAGCGCTTTCTTGTCTTCTTCTTCCGCCGTTGGCTTGTTGACCAAAGCATTGATGTGATTAACGACTTGGTTGATACGCAAATCACCGCTACCAATACCTGCATACAATTCATCTGGAGTGTTGACGTTGAATCGTTTCAGCGCGTATTGCTCAGCATCTTTCAGTGTTGCGCCGACTCTGCCTAGCTCTACTTCTAGAATATCTCGTCCGGCTTCGAGGTTTTTCTCACGACTCTGAGCGCGGAACCAGGCGTTAATTTTTGCACGAGCTCGACTTGAATGAACAAAGCCTGTGGTCGGATTCAACCAATCGCGTGAAGGGTTCGGTTCTTTTTGAGTGATGATCTCAACCTGATCGCCCATCGCCAATTTATGAGTAAACGGAACGATTCGACCTGCCACTTTGGCACCGATACAACGGTGTCCAACCATCGAGTGAATGTGGTAAGCAAAATCCAACGGTGTTGCACCCATTGGTAAATCGACCACATCACCGCGTGGCGTAAAGGCATAGACACGGTCATCAAAGACTTGGCTACGTACTTCATCCAGCATTTCGCCAGAGTCCGACATCTCTTCTTGCCAATCGATAAGCTTACGCAACCAGGTGATTTTCTCATCGTAGCCACTGCGTACGCCGCTAGATGCACCTTCTTTGTATTTCCAGTGCGCAGCAACGCCCAATTCAGAGTCTTCATGCATCTGCTTGGTACGAATCTGAATTTCAATGGTCTTGCCTTCAGGGCCAAGCACTACGGTATGAATCGACTGATAGCCATTCGGCTTAGGGTTCGCCACATAGTCATCAAATTCACTGGGTAGGTGTTTATATTTGGTGTGAACCACACCTAAGCCGGCATAACAGTCTTGCAGCTGGTCTGCGATAATACGCACCGCACGCACGTCAAAAAGCTCATCAAACTCTAAGCCTTTTTTCTGCATTTTACGCCAGATACTGTAGATGTGTTTTGGTCGACCGCTGACTTCAGCATTGATGCTTGAACGGTTCATTTCTGACGTGAGATCGTCAACAAAGTCGGTTATGTATTGTTCGCGCACAATACGACGCTCAGACAGCTGTTTAGCAATCTGCTTGTATGTTTCTGGTTGTTGGTAGCGGAAAGCGTAATCTTCAATTTCCCACTTTAGCTGACCAATACCTAAACGGTTTGCAAGAGGCGCATAGATGTTGGCACACTCTTTTGCTGCCGCACGGCGCACAGCATCAGGGGCCTTTTTCACTTCTATGAGGTTACAAATTCGCTCTGCTAGTTTGATGACTACGCAGCGGAAATCATCCACCATAGCAAGTAGCATTCGTCGAACATTATCGACTTGACCCGAGGCAGCACTGCCTTCAAGGGTCACATTTAGCTGGCCCAAAGCCGCCATTTCTTCCACGCCATCAATCAGCTTTACGGTTTCCTTGCCGTAACTTTCTTCAAACGCTTCACGCTCAAAAACACCGCTTGATACGACTGGGAAGAGTTGCGCCGCCACTAAGGTTGCGCGATCCATAGACAAGGTGACCAAGATTTCGATCATCTCGCGCCCACGCCAAAGCAGAAGTTCGCCTTGCTCGTGATCTTTTAATAACTCTTCACAGTGACGATAAACTTTAGTCAGTTTATTCGAGGTTTTTGCGTCTTGATTCAGTGACGCAATCCAATTATCTAGCTCAAACTGTTCGCTTGGGTTTAAATGTGCGCTTCGTACCGCAACCATCATGCCTTCCTAGTTATTATGTTTTATACCCAATTCAATATGACTAACTGGTTCCACGTTAGTTCGACTCATATTGATATCGGTGCAGGCAGCCCCGCACCTTTGTAATACATTTTTAAGCCTAATTTAAGGGCTTCTAAGCCTTGATAAAGAGAGCCATCGATTCGAGATGACTGGTATGAGGGAACATGTCCAACATGCCTAGCTTAGCCAATTGGTAACCTTGTTTTTCTAAGCTCTCTGAATCTCTAGCTAGAGTAGCAGGATTACACGAAACATAAACCACACGCTTCGCTCCTAACCCTGAAATTTGATCAACGATCCCACTCGCTCCTGCACGTGCTGGATCAAGTAAGATTTTATCAAATCTTTCTTTTGCCCAAGGTTGTGAAGACAGCTCTTCTTCAAGGTTCGCTTGGTAGAACTCTGTATTACTTAATTGATTCAAAATTGCGTTAGACGTTGCCTGCTGAACCATTTCATCGACACCTTCAACACCCACCACAAACGCAGATTGTTGTGCGATAGGTAGGCTGAAGTTCCCCAAACCACAAAACAAGTCGAGCACTCGCTCATCGGCTTGGGGTTCTAACCATTCAATCGCTTGAGTCACCATCTGTTGATTGACCTTTTGATTCACTTGGATGAAGTGGTTTGGCTCAAAAGGCAAGGTTACGCCGGTTTCGCTATAGCTTGGCGTATCACCCACCAAACGAATCAACTTGTCAGTTTCTGGCATAGAATACAGCGTAGTGCCTTCTGCCTGAGCCAACTCAATCAAAGATTGCTCATCTTTTTCAAGCAAAGGCTTAAGGTGACGTAGCACCATAACAGGGCCAGTATCCCCGATCACTAATTCAACGTGTCCTAAAGAAGTAAGGTTGCTGAAAGTATTCAGTAAATTTTTTAGCTTTGGCAGCAAGATATTGATACGAGGGTCAAGCACCGCACAATCGGTAATATTTTCAATCTGCTTACTTTGCTTTTTACGGAAACCAAATTGAAGCTGTTGTGTTTTTTTATCAACAAATAGGCTGATGCGCGCACGGCGGCGATAACCTGTTTCATCACCAATAATCGGTTCAACAACGTCTGTTTTATCTGTTTGATATTGGCTCATCAGGTGGTTCAAAGACTGCGCTTTATGTTCTACCTGAGAAGAGTAGCCAAGATGCTGGAGATGGCAGCCACCGCACTGATTAAAATGCTTACAGAAAGGCTTCAAACGCAGTTCGCTTGGCTCCAGTAATTTAATCAGTTTTGCTCGCGCATATTTACTCTTACTCTCGATGAGCTGAATAACAACCTGCTCACCCGGCAATGCACCATCAATAAAAACAGGCTTATTCTTTTGATAAGCAATCCCTGCCCCATTGTGATCCATTCGTTCAACCAAAACCGATTGATGCTTGGTCTCGAATTGAGTTTTCTTTTTTGGTTGAAAAAAACGTGCCATTGCTTGTGCCTAATGTATCTTTTAAGAAGTAATTTGTATCCAGGACTCACTATTATGTCTTGGAATCATTGTCGAACGTCACGGCTTTGATTAAGCTTACCGTTCACTTAACCGCCATTGTGCGCGTTATTTTCCCATATCCAGACCTCGATGTAATTAAAGAACATGACCAGATATGGCTTAAGAGCCCGTGTAATTACCTTAACTCTAGCTCCAACCCTAATTATTGGGCTGCTATTGAGTGCATTTTTTTCATTTAACCGCTATCAAGACCTTGAGGGTCAGGTGGTTAACACTGGTACTAGCATTATAGAACCGCTTGCGATTGCGAGCGCATCTGGCATGCAACTCGAAAGCCGAGAGTCCGTTCGCCAGCTCATCAGCTATGCACATCGAAAAAACTCTAACCTTGTGCGCAGTATCGCGGTGTTTGATGAACGCCATGAGTTGTTCGTAACCTCAAACTTCCACCCCGACTTTGAAAGCCTCACTTATCCCAAAGATAAGCCGATACCACATTTGAGCTCTTCGAACCTACTCGATAACACGCTGATTCTCAGGACGCCCATCATAGCTGAGGGGCAATACATCAACTCAGCCAACGGACAATCGCAAGCTAACCAAGCGATCGGCTATATCGCGATTGAGCTCGACCTATCTTCATTGCGATTACAGCAGTATCAAGAGGTGTTCTCTGCTTTCTTGGTGTTGATTCTGGGACTTGGTTTATCGGGCGTGTTTGCGTTCCGCTTAATGCACGATGTAACTCAACCGATCACGCACATGAAAAACATGGTTGACCGGATTCGACGTGGTCACCTCGATGTACGTATCGAAGGCAAGATGCATGGTGAGCTAGATTCACTGAAAAACGGTATCAACGCGATGGCGGTATCGCTGTCAGAGTATCACGTTGAGATGCAACACAGCATTGACCAAGCCACGTCTGATCTGCGTGAAACCCTAGAGCAATTAGAGATTCAAAACGTTGAGTTAGACATTGCGAAAAAACGCGCTCAAGAAGCAGCACGTGTTAAGTCTGAGTTCTTGGCTAACATGTCTCACGAATTGAGAACACCACTCAACGGTGTGATTGGCTTTACTCGTCAGATGCTTAAGACCCATCTATCGACCAGCCAAACAGACTACTTGCAAACCATTGAACGCTCTGCCAATAACCTACTTAGCATCATCAACGATATTCTTGATTTCTCGAAGTTGGAAGCCGGTAAATTAGCACTCGAAAACATTCCATTTGAATTCCAAGCCAGCCTTGAAGAAGTTGTAAACCTTCAAGCTACCAACGCCCACGAAAAAGGCCTAGAGCTGACACTTAAGATAGACCCGAAAGTGCCACCAGGCGTGGTTGGCGACCCATTACGTATTCAACAGATCCTAACCAACCTTGTTGGTAACTCAATCAAGTTTACCGAGCGTGGCAATATCGATATCAGTGTTGAACTTCGTTCTCAGACCGAAGACAATATCGAGCTTCAATTCATGGTTCGAGACACTGGCATTGGTATCTCAGAACGTCAACAAGCTCAGCTATTCCAAGCCTTCAGCCAAGCGGATGCGAGTATCTCTCGTCGCTATGGTGGTACCGGCCTTGGTCTCGTTATCACACAGAAATTGGTGAGCCAGATGGGCGGTGAGATCAGCCTAACCAGTCGCCTACACCAAGGTTCAACCTTCTGGTTTACTTTAAGGCTATCAACGACTGATATGCCAATGACCGAGCTTATCGAAACTCAATGTCTACAAGACAAACAGTTGTTGTTGATCGAGCCAAACATGCAAGCCGCATCAATCACTCAGCAGATCTTGACCCAAGAAGGGCTGGTCGTCACTTATCGTTCAGTGATGCC
This sequence comes from Vibrio bathopelagicus, assembly GCF_014879975.1. NCBI lineage: Bacteria > Pseudomonadati > Pseudomonadota > Gammaproteobacteria > Vibrionales > Vibrionaceae > Vibrio > Vibrio bathopelagicus. The sequence goes on from NZ_CP062500.1 coordinate 3,126,854, forward strand.
TGACGAAAGCACCTCTTATGACTACGTATTGCTTAACCTTGCCGCAAACCAAGAGTACCAACTTGATACCGTCAGTGGCTGGGCAATTGGTGCGAAGAAGATTGCCCAGAACGTAATTATTGGTACACCAAGTACTGAACTTGCATTAGGCGAGCAACTGATGAAAGAGGTCGATGTTCAATGCATTACCAAACCTCTCTCTCGTAAGAAGCTGCTGCAAACTCTGATCTCTAATCAAGCTCCAACCTTGATTGCTCCAGCGATTGAAACGCACTCAGAAGAAAAATTGCCGTTGACGGTACTGGCGGTAGACGATAACCCAGCCAACCTTAAGTTGATTACTGCGTTATTGAAAGAGCGAGTGGAAACCGTGATCAGCTGTACCAACGGTCAGCAGGCGATCGACAAAGCGACCACCACACCGTTTGATATCATCTTCATGGATATCCAAATGCCACAAATGGATGGTGTGACCGCTTGTCAGCACATTAAGAAGCTAGCTAACAACGCCAACACACCTATTATCGCGGTAACCGCACACGCCATGACGGGTGAACGAGATCGATTGCTAGCTGCGGGTATGGATGATTATCTGACCAAGCCTATCGAAGAACATGTCTTACAGCAGGTTCTACTCCACTGGAGTCCGGCTTCAGAGGTTGAGCATATCGATAAAATAGACCCTGAACACCCTGCCGTCGCAGTTGAGATCGATAGTAGCCAGCCGCAGGAAACGGAAGCGAACGTGCACAAAAACATCATCATTGATTGGCAGGCCGCAATGAAGCAAGCTGCTAACAAAGAGGATCTCGCACGCGATATGCTACGAATGTTAGTGGACTTTATTCCTGAGGTTTATGAAGCTGCAGAGAAAGCGATAGAAGACAACGACTTCCCTGTTGAAGAACTGATACATATCATCCACAAGATGCACGGTAGCAGCTCATACAGCGGCGTACCAAGGCTAAAATCGGTATGTGCGACGATAGAAAAAGAGTTGCGCTCAGGCACTTCCATTGAGGCCATTGAGCCAGAGCTGTTTGAATTACAGGATGAATTAGACAAAGTTCAGGCAACGGCGATCCATTACTTGCAGCCGATTAGCAGTTAAAAGTTAGCTGTTGCTAGTTGCTAGTTGCTAGTTGCTAGTAAACTGTAACGCGTTCAGATAATAAAAAAGCAGAGCCACGAGCTCTGCTTTTTTTAACTTGAATATTTGGTCAGTGTTAATCAATTCGTTCGGTGTCTAAACGCGTTCGTTGCCTAAACATGCTCGTAGTCTAAACACATGGTTCAGTCCCAAGTTTACGACTCAAGCAATACCGTCGCCACCGCGTAGTGCCGCTCATCGGAAATCGTCAGATGAATCGACTTTGTGCCATTCGCCAGTGCGATTTCCTGAGCTTTTTTATGCAAGCTCAAAACGGGCTTGCCATGCTCATCGTTCGATATTTCAAAATCGTGAAAGGTCACACCAAGAGCGATACCCGTGCCTAGCGCTTTAGATGCCGCTTCTTTAGCCGCAAAACGCTTCGCAAGATAACGCCCTTTTTGCTTGAGCTGCTGGAATACTTCAAATTCAGAATCCGTCAAAATACGTTGAGCGAAAGCCTCACCACTTCGTGACAGTGCTTTTTCTACACGTTCGATTTCTGCGATATCTGTACCTAATCCAACAACAGCCATGTTTACCTTACTATCAAACTTCGATTTATTGATTCTATTGGTTTTTGATTAACCACTTACTAGTAACTAGTTAGAAGTTAAGCGTTGTTACGTGCTGTTTCCATGATTGCTTTCATGTCTGCAACGGCTTTGTTCAAGCCATCAAACACTGCACGTCCCATGATCGAGTGACCGATGTTCAGCTCGTAGATCTCAGGAAGTGCCGCAATTGGTGCTACGTTGTGGTAAGTCAGGCCATGACCTGCATTGACTGTAATACCAAGATCATCTGCGTAGCTTGCGCCTGCAGCAATCTTTTTAAGCTCATCTTGCTGATCCTCTTCTGTTTTCGCATCAGCGTAATGACCAGTGTGAAGCTCAATGAAAGGCGCACCACATGCTTTTGATGCATCAATTTGCTCACGATCAGCATCGATAAACAGAGAGACCTTAATACCTGCAGCCGACAGTTTTTCGGTCGCCGCTTTGATCTTCTCTAGTTGACCGACAACATCCAAGCCACCTTCAGTGGTTAGCTCTTCACGCTTTTCAGGAACCAAGCAAACGAACTCAGGGTTGGTATCAAGTGCGATTTGAACCATTTCGTCCGTCACGGCCATCTCAAGATTCATACGAGTTTGGATAGTCTCAGCCAGAATACGTACATCACGGTCAACGATATGACGGCGATCTTCGCGCAGGTGAATCGTGATGCCGTCAGCGCCAGCACGTTCAGCAATCTCAGCTGCGTGTACTGGATCTGGATATTTAGTACCACGTGCATTACGTAGTGTTGCAATATGGTCGATATTAACGCCTAAAAGGATTGAGCTCATTTTCCAATACTCCGTGCTCTAGAGAGGGCTATTGTTGGCATAAATAGCTCTCTACTTTTTAATGGTTTGCCGCCAAGATACGGCTTTAAGGCTATGCGTGTAAAGCGTTTTGCCGCTTTTAACTGCTCTTTAGTGATAAACCTACGTTCACTGATTGCGATAAGTTCATCGCCCATAAAAGTCAGGTTATCTCGACGTACCGATGCGATAAAACCTTTCTGCTCTCGATAACGATAAGTCATGCTCGGATCAATCGGCTCACCGGTACCCGCACAGTGTAAAAAGTCGACGCCATACCCCATAGCGGAAAGTAGAGCCAATTCAAAACGACGTAGCGCTGGCTCAGGATTCTCATTATGAGCGAGTTCTGTTAAGGCATGAAGATAGTCGTGAAAAAATGCGGGCATGGCCACTTCGGCCATCAACACTCGCCCAACTAACTCATTGACGTACATGGCTGAATACAGATTGATCCCGGCAAGAGGAAGCCCCAAGCTGATGGGTTCAGCTTGGCGCAACGTTTTCATTGAACCATTACCGGACCACTTAAGCAGTAGAGGCGTAAAAGGTTGCAATGCACCTTTCAAATTAGAACGCTTACTCCGCGCACCTTTAGACATCAACGTCACCCGACCGTACTCTTCACTGAAGACGTCCAGAATCAGGCTCGACTCACTGTATGGTCGACGGTGCAACACAAAGCATCGCTGTAACCCTTCGCTCAATAACTTACCCTTCTTACAGATACAAAAAGAGAGAGTTCGCACTCTCTCTTGTATTTATATTCAATTCAACTTTCTTAATATCAGAAAGTGACGTTCAATATATTATAGATCGTCGATGTAGCCTAACGAGCGAAGTGCACGCTCATCGTCAGCCCAACCAGACTTAACTTTAACCCAAGTCTCTAGGTAAACCTTACGACCGAATAGTTCTTCCATATCGATACGAGCTTCACGACCAATTGTTTTGATCTTCTCGCCCGCTTTACCAATCACCATCTTCTTCTGACCAGTACGTTCAACAAGAATCAAAGCATTGATGTGGAAACCATCGTTATCTGGGTTGTAATCAAAACGCTCGATTTCAACCGTTACAGAGTAAGGTAGCTCTTCGCCTGTGAATCGCATCAGTTTTTCACGGATGATTTCAGAGGCCATAAAGCGCTGTGAGCGATCCGTTACGTACTCTTCAGGGAAGTGGTGCGTCGCTTTTGGTAAAGAGTTACGAACGTGCTTGCGCAGTACATCGATATTCTTACCTTGCTTCGCTGAAATTGGCACAACATCAAGGAAGTCCATCTTCTTAGACACTTCCATCATGTGTTGCATTACGTCGGTACGGTCTTGAACGTTGTCTACTTTGTTAATACAAAGGACAACTGGGAAATCTGTTTTTCTCAGCTTGTTCAATACCATTTCATCGTCGTCAGTCCAGTGAGTACCGTCAACAAGGAAAAATACTAGGTTCACATCGCTCAGTGAGCTGTTTGCCGCACGGTTCATCAAACGGTTGATTGCACGCTTTTCTTCGATGTGAAGTCCAGGAGTATCAACGTAGATCGCTTGGTAATCACCTTCAGTTTCTACGCCCATAATACGGTGACGTGTCGTCTGAGGTTTACGTGATGTGATCGAGATTTTCTGACCCAAAATATGGTTCAGAAGCGTCGATTTACCTACGTTTGGTCGACCCACGATAGCGATGAAGCCACAGTGTTGGTTTTCCGGTAGGCCCGTTTTTTTGCTATCAGATGAAAAGAATGCATCGATATCGAAATCTTGATTGTTATCAGACATTGCTTAGTTGCTCTAATGCTGTTTCAGCAGCCGCTTGTTCTGCCTTGCGGCGGCTAGTGCCTTTACCGATAACAGGTTTATCCACACCTGCCACTTCACACTCAACCGTAAACTCTTGGTTGTGTGCTTCACCTTTAATATTAGTCACTGTGTAGACAGGTAGGGGATTTCTTCGACCTTGTAAAAACTCTTGTAAACGAGTTTTCGGATCTTTTTGAGATACACCAGGCTGAATAGACTCTAGGCGAGATTGGTACCAGCTTAAAATAATGCGGCGAACAACCTCAGTATCACTATCTAAATAGACAGCACCGATGATCGCTTCTACTGCATCCGCTAGAATAGAATCACGACGGAAACCGCCACTCTTCAACTCACCTGGACCTAATTTTAAGTAATCTCCTAGTTCGAATTCACGACCTAGTTCTGCCAATGTATGACCACGTACTAATGTTGCGCGCATGCGGCTCATATCACCTTCGTTTACCTTAGGGAAACGGTGGTAAAGATCATCAGCGATAACAAAACTTAAAATTGAATCGCCCAGAAACTCAAGACGTTCGTTGTGTTTACCTGCGGCGCTGCGGTGAGTCAGCGCCAGATGGATAAGATCGGCATCATTAAACTGATAGCCAATCTTTCTCTCTAGTTTATCAATTGGAGAATTCATGCTCTCTCGATGTGTTATGTGATCGATTAGTGAATCCCACCGATGCGATTAAAACGCACACCAGTAGGAATCCATGTTGGAAGTACACTGTCTGAACCACGTTCGAATTCGAAGCTGATCCAAATAGCAACAGCCTTACCAACAAGGTTTGCTTCAGGGACAAAGCCCCAGTAACGGCTATCAGCACTGTTGTCACGGTTATCACCCATCACAAAGTATTGGCCTTCTGGAACGATCCACTCGTTAACACCATTGCGAGGTTGATATGCTTGCACACGATCACGGCGTAATGGGTTAACTAAAATTTGGTGCTCTACATCTCCAAGCTGTTCGTTCAGCTGAATCAGAGGCACACCATCTTGAATAAATTGGCTTTCTTCAACATTACTTAGTTTCACTGGTTCACAGCTACTTGTACCCTTCGCTTGAATGCAGACCTCTTTGCGGCTGCTGTAGCGAATTGTGTCGCCAGGCATACCAACAACACGTTTGATGTAGTCGATATTCGGCTGAGGTGGGTACTTAAATACGATTGAATCACCACGCTCTGGCTTGCCAGTTTCGACCAGTTGAGTGCGCCATACCGGGTCTTTAAGACCGTACGCGTACTTCTCTACTAAGATGAAATCACCAACCAAAAGAGTTGGCATCATCGAACCAGATGGGATTTGAAACGGTTCATAAATAAATGAACGCAAAACCAAAACAAATGCAATTACAGGGAAAATGGACACACTGTTCTCAACCCACCAAGGCTGAGCCGTAACTTTTGCGCTGGTTTCAGCGTCTAGGCCATTCGATTGTGCTTCAACGTCAGCCAGTTTTTGTTGGCGCTTCTTCGCCCACACAAACTTTTCCAACGCCCATACAATGCCGGTCACTAGAGTTACGATCACTAAGATAAGCGAAAATGTATTAGCCATTGATATCCCTTAAATTTCATTTCTTTAAAAATAACGAAAGTGAAAGAGTAGCGAGCTACTCTTTCACTTTCAATTATTCGTTTAACGCTGGATAAAGTTAATCTTTACCAACATGAAGAATCGCTAAGAATGCTTCTTGAGGCAGTTCAACGTTACCGATCTGCTTCATACGCTTCTTACCTTCTTTTTGTTTCTTAAGAAGTTTCTTCTTACGACTGATATCACCACCGTAACATTTTGCGATTACGTTCTTACGCAGTTGTTTCACTGTAGAACGAGCAATGATGTGGTTACCAATCGCTGCTTGAATCGCGATATCAAACATTTGACGAGGGATGAACTCTTTCATCTTCTCAACCAATAGACGACCACGAGACTGTGCAATATCTTTGTGCGTAATGATAGCCAGTGCGTCAACCGTTTCGCCATTAAGCAATACGTCTACACGAACCATATTCGACATTTCAAAACGTTGGAAGTTGTAATCCAGTGACGCATAGCCACGAGATGTTGATTTCAAACGGTCGAAGAAGTCTAGAACTACTTCTGCCATTGGCAGGTCGTAAGTCACAGCAACTTGCTTACCGTGATAAACCATATCAACTTGAACACCACGTTTTTCTACACATAAGGTAATTACGTTACCTAGGTAGTCAGACGGTACAAGGATATTACAACGAGCGATAGGCTCACGAATTTCTTCTACATCATTAGTCGCAGGCAGTTTAGCCGGGCTATCAACGTAAAGAATGCTGCCATCCGTTTTTACAACTTCGTACACTACGGTTGGTGCCGTTGTGATTAGGTCTAGATCGTATTCACGCTCTAAACGCTCTTGGATGATCTCCATGTGAAGCATTCCTAAGAAGCCACAACGGAAACCAAAGCCAAGTGCTGCTGAACTTTCTGGTTCGTAGAACAGTGATGCATCGTTCAGGCTTAGTTTGCCTAGTGCGTCACGGAAGTTTTCGTAGTCATCAGACGATACTGGGAATAGACCTGCGTATACCTGAGGCTTCACTTTTTGGAAACCAGGTAGACGTTCTGTGCTGCCGCCTTTTGCAAGCGTCAACGTATCACCAACAGGTGCGCCAAGGATGTCTTTAATACCACAAACAACCCAACCAACTTCGCCCGTATTTAGCTCAGTTGTGTCGATTTGCTTAGGTGTGAAGATACCTAGACGGTCAACACCCCAAACTTGGTCTGTCGACATTACTTTAATCTTGTCGTTCTTCTTCAACTTACCGTTCTTGATACGAACCAAAGAAACAACACCTAAGTAGTTATCGAACCAAGAGTCGATGATCAGCGCTTGTAGTGGCGCTTCTGGATCACCTTCCGGTGGTGGAATAGCAGTTACGATGTTTTCAAGAACGTCGTCAACACCGATACCGGTTTTTGCAGAACAACGAGTCGCTTCCATCGCATCGATACCAACGATCTCTTCAATTTCTTCAGCAACACGTTCAGGTTCAGCAGCAGGTAAGTCAATCTTGTTCAAGATTGGCACTACTTCCAGTTCCATTTCGATCGCGGTGTAACAGTTTGCTAGAGTTTGTGCTTCAACACCTTGACCAGCATCCACAACCAATAGCGCGCCTTCACAAGCTGCTAGAGAACGAGATACTTCGTAAGAGAAATCTACGTGTCCTGGAGTGTCGATAAAGTTAAGTTGGTAAGTTTCACCATCTTTCGCTTTGTAATCTAAAGTCACACTCTGCGCTTTAATTGTAATACCACGCTCGCGTTCTATATCCATAGAATCGAGGACTTGAGCTGCCATCTCACGTTCACTTAACCCTCCACAAACTTGGATTAAGCGGTCAGAAAGGGTCGACTTACCGTGGTCGATGTGGGCGATAATCGAAAAATTACGAATGTGCTTCATAGGCTTGGTGTGACTAAACTCTTTGAATAGGGATAATAAGAAAGCCGCGACGCGTCCAATCTACAGTCAGCATTGGTGGCGGCATTTCAATCAAGTTGGCAGATTCTACCCAATTTAAGGGCAAGAAGCATCATAAATTAGACGAGAGGCTCGCCAAGGATTCGAATCAAGACGACTTCTTGCTTGGATTTGTCTTCCATAGGTTTGGCTAACCGCTTCGCTAAGGCAATACCACCAGCAGTAAACAGCGCAGCAGTTAAGATAACAATGCCCTCGCCCCCTTGGAGTAAGGGTTGCAATAAGAGTTGTCCAAAACCAGCACCAATCATCAACATGAAAAGTGGAATGAGGTAAACAATCGCCGCCGACTGAAGTAGGCTTTTTTCTGGAAAGCCAATTTCTACGATTTGTCCTGCTTTAACTAAACTTTTGGTTTTAAGCTGCCAAAACAAAGATTTATTGCCGACAGCTTTAGTGACAATACCGGTTCCACAGCTTTTTTGAGAGGAACAGCTACTGCAACTGGTTTGTTGTTCGCAGCTCAGATGAACAAAAAATTGCTTACCTTTTTGTTCGACTGAGCTGACGGTAGCAAGCGCGGTCATCATTGTGCTGGAACCGAATTAGCAAACTTGATCGATTGAGCAATGCGCTTAGCGGTTGCTGGCGGAATGTCACCCACAACAGAGATCTCGCGGTTTCCATTCACTAAACTATGTAACGTTCTGCGTCCTTGACGCACCAACTGACCTTTCAATGAATGTTCATCTTTATCGGCAACATACACCGAAAAACTGAATAGCCCATCACTGAACAGTTGGCTCTCAACCATTTTATTGGTTGCCGCCATTGGATAACGACTGAGTTCTTTTGACTTAAAACCTTCCGGAATCCAAGACACTTCCCAGTTCGTTTCACTCACTAAGCCTTCAGGTAATGACAATACTTTCGGCAGTTGAGCGCTATTCAAGCCCCCCATCGCCTCTGCAATTTTGTCATTCACCACGTAAGAAATAGTGCGGTACTGTTCGAGGACTTCACCGTCACGATCAAGAAGGTCGGCACGTAACGGAAGACTGGTTTTTTCATCAACCCATACGACATAAGAATAGCGAAGCCCATCTTTCGGAACCACTCGCAATACTTGTGTGGTACTTCCAGCTTCACGAGCTCGACCAACTTTAACGAAATCGTAGTAGTCGTTGAGCGCGTCAATATCTCGGTTAATCATAGGAATGACAGGTGCAACCATACTGCCAGACTGGATAGTGAATGGTTCTGTACCCGGTTCTATATAGCTAACTTCGTTGCCACGTCGAATGACTTCGCGAACAGGGCCGCTTAAGTAAACAAGGTGTGCTAGTTGTTGGTCGTCGTTAACTGCATGACGATAAAGCAGAGGTTCAATACTGCTCTTCTTTATCAAAATATAGGAGAGTTCGTAATTTAGATGCTGACTGGCCTCGTTCATTTGATGCAATAACGCCTTTGCAGTAATTTCCTCTGCAAAGGCCGTTGGAGACATCAAGCTGAACAGTGTCAGTGCACTGACCAGGATTTTCTTCATTCAATGTCCGATTCTAGATGTGCATCTTGCATTGGCGATGCATCACTGTTTAATCTTAGCTGTAACTCATAATCTTCTAACAATGCATGAACGCGTTTGCGCTGCTCTTGCAAGTTAGCTTCAGATGCTGGTTTCTCAACAGAGTCACGCGTTAAGCTTACTGGTTCAGCAGAACCCGCAAACGGAATCGTCTGGAGTACTGGCAGCTGTTCTGGTGCTGCTGGGTCACTGCCACCATATTGTTGAACACCTAACACAACCGCTAGAGAAACACAGGCTGCAACAGCAACTTGTCCAAACTGTTGTAACCAAGCAGGAAGCTGGCGCTTCGCTTGCTGAGGTTTCGGTTGTTCTTCAATTGGAGCAACAACAGGTTCTACATTCACTTGGTGCAAGTTCGACATTGAACCGTGTGCTGGCTCGCTTTCAAGCGCAGCGGCAACACTGTTAGCAATGTTCCAACCTTGACTTTCTGGCGCATCCCCACGCATTACATCACCAATTAAATGGTAATTCTGCCAGGTATCCATGCTTTCTTGATCAGACTCCAACTCTGCAATCAGAGCTTTGTCGATCATTTCTCCATCCATGAGTGTCGAAAGCTTTTCTTTATCAGCCATTATTTTCACCATAATTATTACAAGTTCTAGCGTTGTAAAAGAGGTTTAATTTTCTTTTCCACTGCTTCACGAGCTCGGAAAATACGCGAACGTACGGTTCCTACAGGGCAATCCATTACTTCTGCAATCTCTTCGTAGCTCAAACCTTCGAGCTCACGCAGCGTCATTGCAGTTTTTAAGTCTTCTGGTAACGCTTCAATCGCACCAAAAACGACCTGTTTCAATTCTTTGGACAGCGTTAAGTTCTCAGGGTTCGATATTTCTTTTAACGCGCTGCCTGTTTCGTAATATTCTGCATCTTCTGCATCAACATCTGTTGCTGGCGGCCTACGGCTCTGAGCAACAATATGATTTTTAGCGGTGTTCACGGCAATTCGGTACAACCATGTATAGAAAGCACTTTCGCCACGAAAATTAGGTATCGCGCGGTAAGCTTTAATAAAAGCTTCTTGTGCTACATCAGGTACATCACCAGAATTATTCACGTATCGAGAGATAAGGTTACAAACTTTATTTTGGTACTTAACCACTAGTAAGTTAAATGCCTGCTTATCTCCACTCTGCACTCGCTCAATCAACACTTGATCGGTTAGCTGCTCGTTCATTCGAGCGGGTACTCCTATTGTTATAACCCTTACCTTCGCAGATATGGGTACTAATTATGCGAAATGTAGTATTGACACCACCGTCTACAAGAGCACTATTGTGACTAAGCCAAATACTGAAAGTTCCAACTTTCTTAAAATTATTTGCCATTATTGTTTCACAATGTGATGTAATAAAAATAGCTATCCCTATTAATTTGGGGAAACTTGAGCAAAAGCAATGGTATTGAGCAATTAAATATTTCTAGATAGCTGTCTATATCTTGATTTTGCATAGCGTTTTAGGATGGCACTCCGGGGATTATAACAGTCTTACCCCAACTCCTAAAACAAGACAGAGTCAATTGAGAGTGGACAACTCTACTATAGCCCGGGATTTAATAAGTTTTATGAACGCAAACCGTGAACATCAGTGTGATGTATTAGTGGTAGGAAGTGGTGCGGCAGGCTTGTCATTAGCCTTACGTGTAGCAGAACATGCAAAAGTAATTGTATTAAGCAAAGGACCACGTAGCGAAGGATCGACGTATTACGCACAAGGTGGTATTGCCGCGGTATTCGATGAATCAGACAGTATTGAGTCTCACGTAGAAGATACTCAAATTGCTGGTGCTGGGCTATGTGAAGAAGATACAGTTCAATTCATTGCTGAAAATGCAAAAGAGTGTGTGCAGTGGCTAATTGATGGCGGTGTTCCATTTGATAAAGATGAGAACAGCACCGAAGGCCAACCTAAATATCACCTCACTCGTGAAGGTGGGCACAGCCACCGCAGAATTTTGCACGCTGCCGATGCAACTGGCATGGCGATGCAAACCTCACTACAAGACAACGTCAATAATCACCCCAACATCGAGATCTTTGAGCGTCACAATGCGCTTGATTTGATCACTGAAGATAAAGTTGGTGGTTCAAAAGACAAGGTTATCGGTGCCTACATCTGGAACCGTAACCAAGAACACGTAGAAACCGTACGTGCTAAATTTGTGGTACTAGCAACTGGCGGCGCTTCCAAAGTTTATCAATACACTTCAAACCCTGATGTCTCTTCAGGTGATGGTATTGCTATCGCTTGGCGTGCAGGTTGTCGTGTCGCAAACCTCGAATTCAACCAATTCCACCCAACATGTCTATTCCACCCAGAAGCGCGTAACTTCCTTCTGACGGAAGCATTGCGTGGTGAAGGCGCTTATTTACGTCGCCCTGATGGTTCAAGATTCATGAAAGACTTCGACGAGCGTGGTGAACTGGCTCCTCGTGATGTGGTTGCTCGCGCAATTGACTTCGAAATGAAGCGTTTAGGCGCAGACTGTATGTATGTAGACATCAGCCACAAGCCTGAAGAGTTCATTACAACGCATTTCCCAATGATCCACACGCGTTTGATGGATTTGGGTATCGACATGACCAAAGAGCCGATCCCTATCGTACCGGCTGCGCACTACACTTGTGGTGGCGTTATGGTTAACCAACAAGGTCAAACCGATCTCACTAACTTGTATGCGATTGGTGAAGTCAGCTACACGGGCCTGCATGGTGCGAACCGTATGGCTTCGAACTCACTACTTGAGTGTGTGGTGTATGCTTGGTCAGCGGCAAAAGATATTGTTGAGAACATCGACCAATCTCAACTGTGTGCAGAACTTCCAGCGTGGGATGAAAGCCAAGTCACTAACAGTGATGAAGAGGTGATCATTCAACATAACTGGCACGAACTGCGCCTGTTTATGTGGGATTACATGGGGATCGTTCGAACTGATAAGCGCCTAGAACGTGCATTGCGCCGTATTCAGATGCTGCAACAGGAAACACACGAGTATTACAGCTACTTTAAGGTTTCGAACAATCTGCTTGAACTGCGTAACTTATTACAAGTAGCTGAATTGATGGTGCGTTGTGCGATGCAGCGTAAAGAGAGCCGAGGCCTACACTATACGCTGGATTACCCAGAGCTTGCAGAAGACAGCGGCCCAACCATTCTCACACCAGAGAGAAACCAATCATAAACATTGGTTTAAAGTTATTAGCGACTTAGTGCGTTAACTAAAAGCAATCAAATGAAAGGGAGCCAAGCGCTCTCTTTTCTTTTATCTACGCTTTCTTTTTATTGGATGCTCTAGTTTATCTCTCGGGCTCGTTGTAGGTTTGCCAGAAAATGTCGATACTCACGCTCATTGCAACTATCTCGCCATAACAGTACCGAATGCCCACATTCAAAACTCAGCTTAACGAAAAATTGCGCCCAAACCTTATCGACAGTCTTGAGAACATAATGTTGGTCATTCAATCTAACTTCCCCATCGAGCTTGTAATCGAAACAACCTTGAGCCGCATTAACCACAACCGTATCGGTTTTGAATAAAGAGATCATGAGATGCAAACAGTAGAGACTGGCAACAAGAGGGATGGAAGAGAATACGATGAAAAACAAAAGGCACCCAAAAATAGTGCCTTTTGCAAATAATGCGGAATATGAAGGGTTAAGCTGAAGCCTAACGAACCTTGCTGAGGTTATGTGCGACAATTTTATCAACCATTGATGCATGACCTAGGTTTTCACTGCGCCCGTGTCCCATCACCCAAGTAAACAGATCTGGGTCATCACACTCTAATAGAGAAACAAACTCTCGCTGTTCCTGCTCTTGCAATGAATCAAAACACTCTTCAAAAAATGGCATGATGACTACATCAAGTTCTAACATGCCGCGACGGCAACCCCATTTAATTCGTGCTTTCTGCTCTGCAGTGTACATTGGCTATCCTCACCTATAATTTTTCTTTCTCGGAGTGTAACAAGTCATACGCTCTGCAACTACTATGTGAGTCACAGTCCCTATCTAAGCTCACAAAAAAACCTAGGCTGACAAAGAAACAGAACCGGATTAACATAGAGCCAAATAAAATTTTTAGGAAAGATAAAATGGATTGGAAAAACACATTTCAGCCGCTCGCTCATACGCAAAATGAATCGCTTCCAGAACTGATGATGACATACGTGTCAGATTGGAGCGCAATTACCATGATGGGCGATGACAAAAAGTCGTACCTACAAGGTCAAGTTACGTGCGATGTCGTCACTCTTCCTAATGATGAATCTACATTAGGCGCGCATTGTGATGCGAAAGGAAAGGTATGGAGTATCTTTCGCTTGTTCCACCACAACGGTGGCTACGCACTCATGCAGCCTAAATCGGCAATTGAAGTCGAGTTAGTTGAAATCAAGAAATACGCCGTATTCTCTAAGGTTGATATCGAGCAAACGTCTGACGTTGTTATCGGTGTCATGGGCGCGTCAGCTGATCAATACATTGACTCCATTTCAGAAAGCCAAGGTAAAGTACGTGTTATCTCTGGTGGCACAGCAGTTCAAGTCTCTGACAACCGTTGGGCTCTACTTGTTACACAAGAAGTAGCCGAAACCTTGGTATCAAGCAGCTCTGCAGAAAAAGTATCGGAAGCGCTTTGGCAGTATCATGAAATTATTGACGCTCAGCCGAACCTATCGAAAGCAGAGCAAAATGAGCATATTCCTCAAGCACTTAACCTGCAAGCGATTGGTGGTATCAGCTTTTCAAAAGGCTGCTACACTGGCCAAGAAACGGTTGCTCGTGCTAAGTACCGTGGCATGAACAAGCGTGAAATGCGCATTGTTTCAGGAACGACTTCAGATGTACTGTCTCTAGAGAATACGATTGAACTAGAGCGTAGCGTGGGTGAAAACTGGCGTGGTGCAGGCAGACTATTAAACATGTATCAATTTGCGGATAACCACGCGATTGGTTTGATGGTGTTACCAAACAACCTTGATGACGATGTTCAGCTTCGATTGACAGCACAACCTGACCAAGCGTGGAACATTCTGCCACTGCCTTACAGCCTTGACGAAGAGTAACCACGTGGAAACACTGATTACACAATGGTTAGATCAACAGCAGGTGGACTATCGCCTGCTGATGCAAAGCAAACCAACCACCAGCATCGAAGAGACAGCGCAAGAACGAGGCATCGATGCCTCTCAAATGGTCAAGTGCATCCTGCTCAAGGATATGGGAAACCAGTATGCGTTAGCTTGTATTGCTGGTGATCGCTCTGTCGACCCTAAGAAAGTACGCTCGGTACTGAATTGCCGCCGAATGACCTGCGTATCACTGAAAGATGTTGAAGCTATCACCGGCTTTAAAGCTGGGTGTATCGGGCCGCTTGCTCTAAAGAGACACATGCCGATCATTTTTGATCCTTCCCTGCAGAACAACGCCTTCGTGACGATTAGCTCTGGCGATCGAATGGCTGGCATCGCACTGGATCTCGATGATCTTATGGCTTTGTGCGCCCCTATCGTCGCAGAGATCAGTCGATGATCGACTTTAAGGCGCAATTGATCGCAAACCTCACTTAAAGTTTTCATTAAATACATATTTTGTGTGAAGTTCGTCATAAGAAAAACACATTAATAGTAAATATTTAATCAAATTAAAAGCATAAGTAGTCACAAAGTTAAATCTGCGTTATTGTTAATTTACTGACTAGCCTTTAGGTAAACCAGTACAAGTGAATCCACTGAGTAACATCAGTATCCACTTTTGTGTAATGCATCTGTGACTATTCGCCCGTTTTAGACGGGCTTTTTTTATGTCTAAAATTTACAATTTGATTACACAAATAAAAAAATCCCGCCTATTCTTATACTTGTAACATCTCTACTGCTTAATACCGAACAGGAAAGTTCACGGCAGTTTCCCTACTCACTATTATTTTGAGGAGAAGCTCACGTAAAAATAGGTATTTACTATAGGAAGTGCTTAGAACAGCACAAATATCTAATAAACGTCAACTCTGCTGCATATTAATCCACGCTTATCACAATTATTATCACGGATTTTTTCTATAATATGCAGGCTAGGTAAATATAAGGATAATTAAGAATGAGACTGTTTAAGCGCTATACACCGGGTATGATTGCTAAACATGTAAGTCGACTTTTCAAAGGACGAATCTACATTTACGGCGTCGGCAAATTTGAGTTTGATAATGGCAAGCTCGTACTACCGGAGCGAGCAGAGAAACGTCATTTTCAAACCGTGAAAGAGATCAACAGTGAAATCATGAAGCTGCGTTGTGCATACGCCTAATCTGATTATCTAAAGAATTCGAAATAAAAAGGGTTGGCATATTAATGCCAACCCTTTTTTAGTGCTTATGATTCTGAAAACCTGTTCTGCGCGAGTTATTCGTTATGAATGCTCAATAGCTTAACCATTAAATCACTATCGGTGAGTCACGGGACGTTTTGCTAAATCAGGAAGGTTCCCTGATAGGCCGAGTGCTCTTTTCATAATTTCATCTTTTGCGCCAGGCAATTGACCCGCAAGCTTCATACCGATGCCACGAATCAACTTCTTGGCTGGATTATCGCCTTCAAACAGATCTTTAAAGCCCTGCATCGACGCAATCATCTTAGCCGCTTCTGCTTTTCTCCAGCGCTCATAGCCACGAAGGTTACGTTTAGTCCCAATATCCTCGCCAGCAGCCCACAGCGTTAACAGCTCTTGCGCTAAGCTTGCAGCATCTAATAGCCCTAGGTTGACACCTTGCCCCGCTAAAGGGTGAATCGTATGAGCAGCATCACCAACTAAAGCTACACGCTCTACCGCGAAATCTCGTGCGTATCGCATGCGCAGCGGGAAAGCAAAACGCTCACCAACCACTTCGCACAATCCAAGCTTGGCATCAAATTCAGCCGTTAGCTGTTTATTGAAATCAGCATCCGACATGGATACAAGCTTCTCGGCACGATTTGGTTCCGTAGACCAAACGATAGAGCTCATATTCGCTGGCTGCATTGGCAGGAACGCCAACGGCCCTTGCGGTGTGAATATTTGACGAGCAACACTATGGTGCGGTTCTGTTGTTTTGATGTTCGCGACAATCGCACTGTGGCCGTAATCCCAATGTGTCAGCGGGATATCTTGTTGTTTGCGAACCCAAGAGTTTGCACCGTCAGCTCCAACAACTAACTTAGCAGTCAGCGCTTGGCCATTGTCTAGAGTTAACCATGCTTCACTCTCACCAATCGCCATCGTTTTGCACGTGGCTGGCATATATAGGCTGACATTGTCTTGCTTCTTAACCTGCTCAAGCAATGCCAATTGAATCACGCGGTTCTCTACAATATGGCCAAGGTTAGGCTGCGCTAAACGTGTTGAATCAAATTCAATACGAGCGAAGCTATCTTGCTCCCATACTTCCATCGCTTGGTACGGAGCTGCACGTCTTTGATCAATACCTTGCCATGCACCTAGGTTACGCAGAATGACTTCACTCGAACGGCTCAGTGCCGACACACGCACATCGGGTAATTCACTAAGCCCTTCACTGGGCGCTTTGCCTTCAATGACCGCAACTCTTAAGTCACTGTCTTTCAAGGCGGCCGCAAGCGCTAGGCCAACCATGCCACCGCCCACAATGGCGATATCAACACTTTGCATCATTATTTTTTACCTTATCTATCTACTAGGCCAAGCGTATGACGCAAAAGTGGACCTTTAAGAGATGGGAGGTTATCGATTACAGCTAACCCAAGATTACGCCCAATACGAGCGGTCATAAAATCGTTTGAGAACAGATGAACTAGACTTGAAGTCAGCGTGATCGTGGTGTCTCTGTCTTGTTCTCTACGCTTTCTAAAGTTAACAAGACCAGTGTAACGCCCAACATCATCCAGTTGAGTACATAACTCTTCCGCCAAAGAAGCGACGTCACGAATGCCCAGGTTAAAGCCTTGGCCCGCAATGGGGTGAAGCGTTTGAGCGGCATTGCCTACGATCGCAAAGCGATGAGAAATATTCTGCTGGCGATGACGAAGGATTAATGGGTAACTCGCACGTTTACCCACTTTTTCTAATCGGCCAAGTCGCCAACCAAAGTCTTTCTGCAGTTGCTCAAGAAATTCATCATCGTTTAAAGCGATGACTTGCTGTGCTTGCGCTGGTGGCAGACACCAAACCAGAGACAAACGATTGTCACTCATCGGTAAGAGAGCAACTGGCCCATGATGGGTAAAACGCTCAAAGGCTCGACCTTGATGGGGTTCACTTGCAACAATATTGGCAATCACCGCAACTTGTTCAAAGTCATGTTCACTCAATGGGATATTCAATTGCTGACAGCACGTTGAGATAGCACCGTCAGCTGCAACCAATAACTTAGTTGTTACTATTTGTCCACTTGTCAGCTCAATCGTCGTTAACGATTCATCACGTTCAACGGTTCTAACCGACTCAGGGCAAAACATCGTAATTGCAGCTTCTGATTCTAATTTCTGCTGGTAGATCCGACCAACATCCGCCAACTCCACCACATAGCCAAGCGCATCAACCGCAAGGTCTTTACTGTAGATATCCGTCATTCCAGCATGACCTCGATCTGATACATGAATATCTTTGATCGGGGTTGCAACGGGAGCGATAGATTGCCACAACTGCAAAGAGTCAAGGATCTGCACTGTGCCATAAGACAAAGCGATAGAACGAGAATCGAATCCAGGGTGAGCTTGATGATCAACCTGATAAGGCTCCACTACCGCAATAGACAGAGAGCCTTGACTTAAGTGGTTCAGAGCAAGGGCTAAGGTTGCCCCCGCCATTGCACCACCAGCAATTACAACATCATACTGAGCCATCATAACCTCAAGCGAGCAAGCGAATTAGTGAATGGTTGGAGCGGCATCTTCAGATGGACGAGCACCAAACTCAGCATGAATCGTTAATGCACACGCTTTGACATGCTCGATAACGTGTTCTAGAAGCTGTGCTTGTTCTTCTAAGTCGTCTTCTTCATCAATACCCAACTTCGCCATCTCTTCCAGGTCAGCTAAGGCTTCTTTGGTGCCATCAGACGCTTTGTTTAATGGAGCGCCCACTAAACCCAAACCAGAAATAAAGTGATTAATCCAATCAGAAACACCGTCAGCAAGATCAAATAGGCTTGCACTTGCATCTTCATCAGGTAGCAACATAGATAATTCCATGCCAGAACCGGTAATTTCGCTGGTAGTCACCTTTAATGTAGCTTCAGCTAACGTTAAGACACGATCAGGCCAACCCATGCCTTCATTGGTGTAATCAAAGATCAGTGGTTGCCAGCTTTTATCTGTAAGGTTTAAACCTCCACTTAACATACCCGTTAACAGACCATGCATTTCAGCAGGTGTTACGGCTAGGCTTGCCGATTGAAGTTCAGTCGCAACCGTTAGGTAGTCAGGTAAAGTAGTTTCGCTCATCAGTAGCTCGCTCAGTTATTCTTTATATCGATAGTATAATCGTACCACTTCACCCCAATTCTGGTAAGCATCGATCCCCAGCAATTGAAGGATGACTGACTACCAAATGTTCAATTTGCTGAATTACTGTGTGCTCAAGCTCTCATTTACAAACAGTCACTCTGAAAAGCTTGAATCTTAATAGCGGTTTACCTATAGTTTCTCCCTCAGAGGAGATTGCTTCCTCAGCGGTGTTTGCTCTTTTTCTTTTTCAAAAATGAGAAAGTGCAACAGCCTTAAAAATAGCGCGTTAAAGAGTTCATCCATCATGAGTAATCAAGCGGTAGACGTTGAAATATTAGGAAAACTGACTCGAGTTAATTGTCCTCCTGGGCAAGAAGAGTCATTAATTGCAGCGGCGGCCGATCTTGATAATCGATTGAAAGAGATGGCTGAACGTACTAAGGTAACCAATGAAGTGAAGCTGCTAACGATCGCAGCTCTGAATATTTGTTATGAGCTACAAACTAAGAAGTTTGAAGCAAGCGACGAACAAGACGCACTGACCGAGCGAATGGAACAGCTCACGACATCACTTTCAGATGTCCTCAGTAAGGTTAAGCACGGACAGCAATAGCGTACACAAAATTTACCCTGGAGTGTTTGTCAGAGGATTCACGTCCCCGAGCCGATAAGCAATCCCTAAGGGTTAGTACTTGAGTGCTATTGAGCATGCTCGGTCCGCCGAGAAGCCTACGGTAATCATTGCTGATCCGCCTTGAACTCGCTGGTTCAAGGGCCATCTATTCTCAACGGCACTTTGGGGTATCCCTTCTTATGAAGACGCTCACACGCAGCGAATTTCGCAAACAGATCCGCATAAAACGCAATGCCTTATCTGGCGACCAACAAACTCAATCAGGTATAGACTTAGTTAAGCAGTGTTCTCAGCTCAATGAGATTCAGTCTGCTCAGCATATTGCACTTTATATCTCTATTGATGGCGAACTCGATACTCAGCCTTTAATTGAATGGTTATGGGCGCAAGGTAAGCAAACTTATTTACCAGTATTACACCCCTTCTCTGCCGGACACCTGTTATTTCTTCACTATTCTCCAGACACACCGACCGTCCTCAATAAATACGGAATCGTTGAACCTCAGCTAAATCAATTGCTCGTCAAGCCCTGCCAACAACTTGATCTTATTCTCACACCACTGGTTGGCTTTGACTCTCAAGGGCATCGCTTAGGAATGGGCGGCGGGTATTACGATCGCACTTTGGCTCGATGGTTTGAGACTGGCAACGGTGCAACCCCAATTGGTTTGGCTCATGATTGCCAACATGTCGATACCTTACCGACTGAAGAATGGGACATTCCGTTACCTAAAATCGTGACTCCGAGTAAAACTTGGCAATGGGAAAACAACCATTAAAGCGCTATAATCGCGCCCGCAAACGTTAACCTCGATATACAAACGTTAACTTCAATACGCGAATGATTAATTCAAAGCGCACGACCTTATTCAGGAGAATGGCATGACTCAAGATGAAATGAAAAAAGCAGCTGGCTGGGCAGCACTTCAATATGTTGAAGAAGGCAGCATTGTAGGTGTCGGTACTGGCTCTACAGTAAATCACTTCATCGACGCACTTGGCACAATGAAAGATAAAATCAAAGGTGCGGTTTCAAGCTCTGTCGCTTCTACTGAAAAACTAGAAGCACTAGAAATCAAAGTTTTTGAGTGCAACGACGTTTTCAAACTAGACGTTTATGTCGATGGTGCTGACGAAATTAACGGTTCACGTGACATGATTAAAGGCGGCGGCGCTGCTCTTACTCGTGAAAAAATCGTAGCGGCAATCTCAGATAAGTTTATTTGTATCGTAGATGGCACGAAAGCGGTTGATGTTTTAGGTAAATTCCCTCTTCCTGTTGAAGTTATCCCGATGGCACGCTCATACGTAGCTCGCGAGCTAGTGAAACTTGGTGGTGACCCAGTTTACCGCGATGGTTGCACAACAGATAACGGCAACATGATCCTAGACGTGTACGGCATGGCGATCGAAAATCCAAAACAACTAGAAGATATTATCAATGGTATCGCTGGTGTAGTGACGGTTGGCCTATTCGCTCATCGCGGCGCAGATGTGGTTATCACTGGCACGCCTGAAGGTGCAAAAATCGAAGAATAAATAATAGAAGATTGAGTTTTTCTGTTACTTCATTACATACGGTGCCTAAGGGCGCCGTTTTTTTTGCTTTATACCTGTAAAATTATGTCTTATTCCGTAATTTTCTTACCCAAAACATTTTTTTTTTGTTACTTTATTGTTCAGAAGACGCACAGGGAAAACGTTTGTCTCCTAACAAAGTGGTGAATTTGTTCCCCTTTCAGCCATTTTGTAGCACGTGCGCCGCATTTGCCCAACCTTTCCATTTTAAGGACGAGAACAATGGCCAAAGTTTCACTGGAAAAAGAAAAAATAAAAATTCTACTTCTAGAAGGTCTTCACCCTTCTTCTGTAGAAGTACTGCAAGCCGCTGGTTACACTAATATTGAGTACCACAAAGGCTCGCTACCTGAAGATGAACTTCTTGAAGCAGTTAAAGATGCTCACTTCATTGGTATCCGTTCTCGCACAAACATCTCCCAAGAAGTTATTGATGCGGCTGAAAAGCTGGTTGCAGTTGGTTGTTTCTGTATTGGTACTAACCAAGTAAACCTTCAAGCGGCAGCAAAACGTGGTATCCCTGTGTTCAACGCACCGTTCTCAAACACTCGAAGTGTTGCTGAGCTGGTTCTTGGTCAGGTTCTATTGCTACTGCGTGGTATTCCAGAAAAGAACGCTCTTGCTCACCGTGGCATCTGGAAAAAGAGTGCAGACAACTCTTACGAAGCTCGTGGTAAGCGTTTAGGTATTATTGGCTACGGTCACATTGGTACTCAGCTGGGTATTATTGCTGAAAACCTTGGTATGCGTGTTTACTTCTACGATATCGAAAACAAGCTGTCTTTGGGTAACGCAACTCAAGTCCATACCATGACAGATCTTCTGAACAAGTGTGATGTCATTTCTCTGCATGTTCCGGAAACCAATGAAACCAAGAACATGATGGGCAAAGAAGAATTCGAGCGCATGAAACCAGGCTCGATTTTCATCAATGCCGCACGTGGCACTGTTGTTGATATCCCTGCTCTTTGTGGTGCTCTAGATTCTGGTCACCTTGCGGGTGCAGCGATCGATGTTTTCCCAACAGAGCCAAAAACTAATGCTGACCCATTTGAGTCGCCATTGATGCAGTTCGATAACGTGATTCTCACCCCTCACGTTGGTGGTTCAACACAGGAAGCACAAGAGAACATCGGTGTAGAAGTTGCAGGTAAGCTTGCTAAGTACTCTGATAATGGCTCTACGCTATCAAGTGTTAACTTCCCTGAGGTTTCACTGCCATTGCATACAGGCACTTCTCGTTTGCTACACATCCACGAGAACCGTCCAGGTATTCTTACTCAGATCAACACCATCTTCGCTGAAGAAGGGATCAACATTGCAGGTCAGTATCTACAAACTGCCGCTGATATGGGTTATGTGGTTATTGATGTGGAAGCCGATCGTTCACAAGAAGCTCTGCTTAAATTGAAAGAGATCGAAGGCACAATCCGTGCTCGTCTTCTTCACTAATCGTCGAATTAGACCATAAGTAAAAACAGAAAAGGCTCTCGCAATGAGAGCCTTTTAGTATTTGGCCTATGGTAGGTAATTAGATCATGATGATCCAAAACCTTATTAAGGTGCGTTCACTACTCTTCTAATTGGTAGATCACGTTAACACGATCACGAATGGTGATCGTTGAATCTTCATAAGAGTTCGATTCCGTTCTTGCATCCATCGCCATTGAACGCATTAGCACGGGCTGTGAAGACTGTGCGTTGTAATCCACACGCCACACATCACCTAAATCACGCTCAAAACCATTCGCCAATGACTTGGCTTTCGATCTCGCATCCTTGATTGCTTCTAAACGAGCCTGCTCTTGATACTTAGCTTGATCACGTACCTGAAGTTGAATGTTATCGATCTGGTTAATGCCCTGACCAATAGCAATATCCATGTAATCATTTAGGTTAGCTAAATCATTAACTTGAACCGTCACATTACGTGAAGCACGGTAGCCAACCAGTTCAGGCTTACCATCTTTCGGGTAATGGTATTGAGGAGACAAATACAGGTTAGAGCTGTGTACGCTAGCCTCATCTACACCGGCTTGATGTAGTTTATTGAGGAAGCCTGTCACGACTTTATCAACCGTATTTTTAGCCTGTTCAGCGGTCATCGTCGATTCTACGACTCTAACAGAAAATGTTGCCATATCAGGTGTCGCAACTACTTCACCATAGCCCGTCGTTGAAATATGCGGGAAAGAGGGAGAGTCTGCCAATGACGGAAAGCTCACAGCACTCAACGCTGCAGTAAGAGTAAGAGACGTTGCTAAGATTTTTGGTACAAACTTCATTAGGAAAACCCATGCTGAACAAATGTTCTTTTATCATAGAGTAATTTGCCGCATAGCCAATCCTGATACCTAACTTCTAACAGAACTTTGACGATTAAAAAACCAACAACTTACTGTGGTAAGTGGTTGTGAGCATAACTTAATATGGCTTGAGAGATCTCTTTCAACACCCCACTTTCAAGCTGCCAATGGTGCCAGTAGATACGATAAGACAACAAGAAACCTGGCGTAACATCAATCAATGTTCCTGATTCCAACTCTTCAACAATCTGCAATCGAGGGATCAAACAATAGGCGACACCAGATAAGGCGAGTCGAACAAAAGCTTCTGAACTTCCTACCGTATGATTGATAACACTGTCTCTTGGAACATTAAAATGATCATGCAAAAATTTCTTATGCAGATCATCGTATTGATCGTACGAAACCGCGGGAGCTTTTGTTAGTGTCGAATAGTTCACTCCATCAGAGAAGTAGCGTCGATGAAAGCTAGGACTCGCCACACACACGTAGTCCATACGACCGAGATAGTCAGCGCTGCATCCAGGAATAGGCTGTGATTCAAGACTGATCGCCCCTGCTACTTCTCCACTCTTAATTTTTTCTATCGTTCTCGACTCACCATGAATCGCAAGGTTCAACTCAACTTGACGTGAGTTCATCACATCAGATAACGCGGGCAACAGCCATGTCGCCAAGCTATCAGCATTGGTCGCAATAGACAGAGAAAGGGGTTGGGTACCCTCTTCATTCATCAACTCAGGGACAAGCTCGTGCTCTAACAAGCGAACACGACGATACAAACCCAACAATTTTTTTCCTGCCGGTGTTGGCCTTGGGGGGCTTTCTCTCACAAGCGCGGGTTGGGCTAACCATTTTTCCAGTTGTTTGATACGTTGAGATACCGCAGATTGGGAGATGTACAACTGCTCAGCCGCCCTTTCAAAGCTACGTTGTTTCACTACTGCATCCAGTGCTTCTATCCATTTGTAATCCAATCCACGCATCAACTTGCTTCCTTTTTGACCTAATTACCATTAACATTAGCAACTCTAATAATAGATTAAAATCATTAATTATACTTATTTTAAGGGTCGGAGTATCTTCGCCATATAGCACGTAAATATCGTTAAATAAGTGGAGGTTAAAATGAATTTTTGGGTTTTATTACAAGGTTTTGGTCTAGGGGCAAGCATGATCATCCCTATTGGCGCTCAGAATGCGTACGTCTTAAATCAAGGGATAAAACGCAATCACCACCTAACCACAGCAACGATTTGTAGTCTGCTCGATACCTTATTCATCTCACTAGGTATTTTTGGTGGCGGAGCGATCTTGTCACAGAATGAATTACTGCTCACCTCTGTGACATTGGGTGGTATCGCCTTTCTTACGGTTTATGGCTTGCTATCACTGCGCAGTGCGTTCAGAACGCGTACCAGTGATGAATCAAAGGGTGAGATACTAGCTCGCGGTAAGCGTACTGTTATTTTAGGTGCATTGGCGGTAACCGTATTAAACCCACACCTCTATTTAGATACCGTAGTGATTCTAGGCTCTATTGGCGGGCAGTTTGAAGGCAACGACAGAATTGCTTTTGCTATAGGGACGATCTTAGCTTCATTCGTGTGGTTTTACTCTTTGTCATTAGGCGCTGCAAAGCTAGGCCCAACGCTATCTAAACCGCAGGTTAAGAAAGGCATTGATATCGCAGTCGCGACCATGATGTTTGCCATTGCTCTTGTGCTCGCTAATGGGTTAATTGAACAGTATTGGTAATCACATGAATATTATTGATAGCCACATAGATAGTTTAATCACCTTATATCAACGTAATATTGAACTGCTCACTCTAGCAAATATTACATACAGAGAATGGAAGCATGAACCTATTCTGGATTTTGCAACCGATGAGAAAGTCGCCCAACAACTTGGTTGGACTGGTACACACTCAAAAAGCTTATTCCTAAAAACCAAGGCGGGAGACTACGCGCTATACCTTACAGAAAAGGATAAACGCCTTGACAGCAAAGCGATCAAATCAGTGTTAGGAAAGCGTGTTTCCATTTGTAAGGATGAAGAAATGATTGAGCAGCTTGATTGTGTCCCTGGAGCTGTCTGTCCATTTGGTATACCACAACACGTAGAAATCATCATTGATTGTGAATTGCTCGAGCATCAAGAGCTCCTCTATACACCAGGACTCCCTGAGTACACCCTTGGATTTAGTGGTTCGCAATTAAAAGTGCTAGCTGCGCTATTGCCCAACCAAGTTCATTGGCTCTAGTGTAGGTGATAACTTATCCCTGCGTATTCGTTATAAACTATTCCAATCAACATTAAATAAAAAAGGCGGATAACCTCAGTTATCCGCCTCTGTCATAATAGAGCTAATCAGTGACGATTAAGCTTCTACTTTATTCATGTGAACATCCATTTGTGGGAATGGGATTTCAATACCTTCGTTATCCAAGCCTTCTTTGATTGCTTGCATAAGGTCAAAATACACATCCCAGTACTCTGCAGTTTTAACCCATGGACGAACCACGAAGTTAACTGAAGAGTCAGCTAGCGTATGAACACCAACTTGAACACCAGGCTCTTTTAGTACGCGCTCATCAGATTCGCAAATCTTAGTTAGCAAAGCTTTTGTCTTTTGCAGATCGGCGTTGTAAGAAACACCAATCATTAGATCAATACGACGCGTATCATGACGAGAGTAGTTAGTAATTGGGCTACCAATAACGCTACCATTCGGTACTACAACCATTTTGTTGTCTGGCGTTGTTAGAACTGTTTGGAAGATTTGAATTGAATCAACCGAACCTGCTACACCACCAATCTCCACGTAGTCACCAGACTTGAATGGACGGAATGCAACGATAAGTACACCAGCTGCAAAGTTAGATAGTGAGCCTTGTAGCGCTAAGCCTACCGCTAAACCAGCCGCACCAATAACAGCAACCACAGATGCAGTTTGAACGCCTAAACGACCAAGTGCAGCAATTAAAACAATAACAAACAACAAGTAACGAACTAAACCATGGACGAACTCCACAACTGCTCGGTCCATTTTCTTCTTCTGAAGAACCTTAGACACGCTATTCGCTACTGCTTTAACAATAATGTTACCAATAAATAGAATTATCAGTGCTGAGATAATGTTTACACCGTATTGAATAAACAGATCTGAGTTATTTGTTAACCACTGCTCTGCGTGAGACAAACCATCCACAAGTGGAGTCTCAATCGCTGTCGAACTATCAGCCATAATGTGCATCCTCTATATAATATGCTATGAGCTAAACTGCCTTAAGCCAAACTTACCCAACAACAAAATAAACCGTTCAATTTACGTTAAGTCGTTGTGTTAAAAGTAAATTAAAACCAAGTCCTTTTTATAAACTGAACCAAGTTCAGTTTTTCGGCACGATATCCTATCTTTGACAGATTGCAAAGTCATATTTATGTAAGCTTTTGAATTAATAAAACTTACCGATAAACACAAATACCGATAACTAAAAGACTACGAGATTTATTCACCGCACGCTAGGTTTTTCACATATTTAATACAAGTTTTTATCAGACATAAAAAAACCCGCTCAATGAGCGGGTTTTTAAAACTTAAAGAGTACTTAATTCAAAGAATTACAGTACGTCTACAGCGTTAAGGTCAGCGAATGCTTTCTCAAGACGAGTAACCATTGAAGACTGACCAGCACGTAGCCATACGCGTGGATCGTAGAACTTCTTGTTTGGAGCAGCTTCGCCAGTTGGGTTACCGATTTGACCTTGTAGGAAATCACGGTTCTCAGCTTCGTAAGTACGAACGCCATCCCATGAAGCCCACTGAGTATCAGTATCGATGTTCATTTTGATAACGCCGTAACCGATAGACTCTTGGATTTCAGCTTCTGAAGAACCTGAACCACCGTGGAATACGAAGTTAAGAGCGTCAGCTGCAATGCCAAACTTCTCAGCACAGTATGCTTGAGAGTCACGCAGGATAGTTGGAGTAAGTACAACGTTACCAGCTTGGTAAACACCGTGTACGTTACCGAAAGAAGCTGCGATAGTGAAACGTGGGCTAACTGCGTTTAGTTTCTCGTATGCGTATGCAACATCTTCAGGAGAAGTGTAAAGCTCAGATGCGTCCATATCAGAGTTATCAACGCCGTCTTCTTCACCACCAGTACAACCAAGTTCGATCTCGATTGTCATGTTTAGTTTAGCCATGCGAGCTAAGTAAGCTGCACATGTTTCGATGTTCTCTTCTAGAGACTCTTCAGAAAGGTCTAGCATGTGAGAAGAGAATAGTGGCTTACCAGTTTGTGCGAAGAACTCTTCACCAGCGTCTAGTAGACCGTCGATCCATGGAAGAAGTTTCTTAGCAGCGTGGTCAGTATGAAGAATAACTGGAACGCCGTAAGATTCTGCTACTGCGTGAACGTATTTTGCACCAGCTACAGCGCCAAGAATTTGTGCGCCTTGACCTTCAAGTTTAACGCCTTTACCAGCGAAGAAACCAGCACCGCCGTTAGAGAACTGAACAACAACTGGAGCTTTTGCTTTAGCAGCAGCTTCAAGAACAGCGTTGATAGTATCAGTGTTGATTACGTTTACTGCAGGAAGAGCAAATTTATTTGCTTTTGCTACTTCAAATACTTTCTGTACGTCATCGCCAGAAATCACACCAGGTTTTACAAAATCGAAGATCTTAGACATGGAAATAGTCCTATTTATTCTATCGTTTTAAGATTAAAAAACTTAAGTTTAAAAATTTGCAATCGTTTGCTCACAACTTATGCCATTCTAGCAAAAAAGTGTGATATGCAGCAAACGTTAAAAGGCGAGATTCACATCTCGCCTTTCTAAATCAATTATGCTTTAGCACGCTCTTCAAGCATTGCTACTGCAGGAAGTACTTTACCTTCAACAAACTCAAGGAAAGCGCCGCCGCCAGTAGAGATGTAAGAAACATCTGCTTTGATACCGAACTTGTCGATAGCTGCTAGCGTGTCACCACCGCCTGCTACTGAGAAACCTTCAGAATCAGCGATTGCTTTAGAAATACCAGCAGTACCCGCTTCGAAGTTTTTGAATTCGAATACGCCTACAGGGCCGTTCCAAAGAATCGTTTTTGCGTTGCCGATGATTTCAGCTAGAGCTGCTGTTGAATCTGGGCCAAGGTCGAAGATCATGTCGTCGTCTTGAACTTCAGAAACGTGCTTGATTTCAGCTTCTGCGTTTTCGTCGAATGCTTTAGCACATGCAACGTCAGTCGCTACTGGGATAGCACACTCTTTCATTAGCTTCTTAGCTGTTTCAACTAGGTCAGCTTCGTATAAAGACTTACCTACGTTGTGGCCTTCAGCAGCGATGAACGTGTTCGCGATACCACCACCAACAACAAGTTGGTCAGCGATTTTAGAAAGAGATTCTAGAACGGTTAGTTTAGTAGAAACTTTAGAACCACCAACAATAGCCACTAGTGGGCGAGCTGGGTTGTCCATTGCTTTACCAAGAGCTTCAAGCTCAGCAGCTAGAAGAGGACCAGCACACGCTACAGGAGCGTAAGTACCAACACCGTGTGTAGAAGCTTGAGCACGGTGAGCTGTACCGAATGCGTCCATCACGAAGATGTCACATAGCGCAGCGTATTGCTTAGAAAGTGCTTCTTCGTTCTTCTTCTCGCCTTTGTTAAAGCGAACGTTTTCAAGAACAGTGAGTTCGCCAGCGTTTAGCTCTAGGCCATTTACGTAATCTTTCGCTAGCTTAACTTCGCAGTCTAGTGCGTCGTTTAGGTAGTTAACTACAGGAGCTAGAGAGAACTCTTCGTTGTATTCGCCTTCAGTAGGACGACCAAGGTGAGAAGTAACCATAACTTTTGCGCCAGCTTCTAGGCAAAGTTTGATAGTTGGTAGAGATGCTAGGATACGTGCATCTGAAGTTACTTTACCGTCTTTTACTGGTACGTTTAGGTCAGCACGGATAAATACGCGTTTACCTGCAAGTTCCAGGTCAGTCATCTTGATCACAGACATGATTTGTCCTCTCAAATTTAAATAAAAATAAAGTTTTGGAAACTCAGCAACCCTGCTAAGCCTATAAATTATTCAACTGGTAATTCTTTAACTACTAGTAATATGTGGACACTTAGCATTTAATTCAAGCTAAAAAATAAATAATCCACACATTTGCTTCTAGGTCTTACTTCTTGCCTTCAGAAGCTTCCATTGCAAGAACCGTATCCAGCATTCGGTTTGCAAAGCCCCATTCATTGTCGCACCACACCAGCATTTTCACTAAGTGGCCGTTGCTCACTCGAGTTTGTGAACCATCAACAATTGCGCTATGGGGATCGTGATTAAAATCGATGGAAACGAGCGGCGCTTCAGTATAGTCAACTATATTGTGTAATGTACACTGGGATGCATTAACAATGGTTTGATTTACGTCATTAACTTTCACATTTGCATTAATTGTGACACTTAAATCCATCGCAGTGACGTTTACCGTTGGCACACGCACAGATATCGCTTCAAATTTGTTAGAAAATTTCGGGAAGATTCTTTCAATACCTTTATGCAATTTGGTATCGACAGGAATGATTGATTGGCTTGCTGCTCGAGTTCGACGAAGGTCGCTGTGGTATGCATCGATAACTTGCTGGTCATTCATAGAAGAGTGAATGGTCGTAATCGTACCGGACTCAATACCAAAAGCATCATCAAGCACCTTGATGATAGGGACAATACAGTTGGTAGTGCATGAACCGTTGGAAACGATTCGATGATCAGCTGTGATAGTGTCGTGATTCACACCGTAAATAATGGTGTTATCCAGATCGTTAGCACCAGGGTGTGAAAACAGCACCTTTTTCGCTCCAGCAGCAATGTGCGCTAGACCGTCATCACGGCAACCGTAAACACCGGTACAGTCGAGAACAATATCAACCTCGAGGTCACGCCAAGGCAACAACTCTATATCAGCAAGGTGTAAGATACGAATGGTATCAAACTCTCCTTTATCTTCAGCACCAATGCCATGATGAACATAGATGTGCTCTTGATCGTGAGAGATTTTCTTGCCGAAGCGGCCGTGACTGGTGTCGTATTGCAATAGGTGAGCCATAGCGTCAGGCTGAGCAAGCTCATTGACTGCTACTACTTTGATCTGTTGGCTTTTGCCACTTTCATAGACAGCGCGTAATACATTACGCCCTATTCTTCCAAATCCGTTTATCGCGACTTTTAGCATAGTTCCGTACATCTAACCAAAATTTCGTGCAACAGATGATAACTGAATCCTACCCAAAAGGCATTACTTGAATAACTCAGTCGACCTAGGACAGATTGTTCTGCTGCTTGTAGGGGTATACCAATCGTAGTAAATAACTGTTCACCCTAGCTTGTTAAAACACTCGATAACGTCGTTAGAATTTTTGATTGTAGAATAACTACTTATCGAAACTTCTTGTCGAAAAGAGCCGCCTTGTTCTCAAGCGTTTTTCCTACGCTATTTCTGATCACTTACTTACTGTGATTGGTATGAGTCTAGGAGAAAACAAATCCCAGATACAAAAAACCGAGCTCAGCGCTCGGTTTTTTCCGTCATTTAACTGTTAGCACAAGGCCATCAGTTAATGATTAAGCAAGAAGCTCTTTCGCTGTGTTTACTACGTTTTCAGTAGTGAAACCGAACATCTTGAATAGCTCGCCTGCTGGTGCAGATTCGCCGAACGTTGTCATACCGATGATCTTGCCACCGAAGCCAACGTACTTGTACCAGAAGTCAGCGATGCCAGCTTCTACTGCGATACGTGCTGTAACGTCAGATGGAAGTACAGACTCACGGTATTCAGCGTCTTGCTTGTCGAATGCGTCAGTTGCAGGCATAGAGACTACGCGTACTTTCTTACCTTCGGCTGTCAGTTCAGCAGCAGCGCTAACCGCTAGTTCAACTTCAGAACCAGTCGCGATAAGGATAAGCTCTGGTTTGCCTTCACAATCTTTCAGGATGTAACCACCCTTAGCGATGTTAGCCACTTGCTCAGCGTCACGATCTTGTTGTGCAAGGTTCTGACGAGAGAAGATAAGCGCAGAAGGACCATCTTTGCGTTCGATTGCCAGTTTCCAAGCAACAGCAGATTCAACTTGGTCACATGGACGCCATGTGCTCATGTTTGGAGTCAGACGTAAAGAAGCGATCTGCTCAACCGGTTGGTGAGTAGGACCATCTTCGCCTAGGCCGATAGAATCGTGCGTGTAAACTTGGATGTTCTGAATTTTCATCAGAGCAGCCATACGCATAGCGTTACGCGCGTATTCCATGAACATGAGGAACGTTGCGCCGTATGGTACGAAACCACCGTGCAGAGCGATACCGTTCATGATAGCCGTCATACCGAATTCACGTACACCGTAGTGGATGTAGTTACCTGAGAAGTCGTTCGCTTCAAGCGACTTAGAACCAGACCACATAGTCAGGTTAGAAGGCGCAAGGTCAGCAGAGCCGCCCATGAATTCAGGTAGCATAGCACCGAACGCTTCTAGAGCATTTTGAGATGCTTTACGTGATGCGATGTTTGCAGGGTTAGCTTGAAGGTCAGCAATGATTGCGTTTGCTTTCTCTTCCCACTCAGCTGGAAGCTCGCCGTTAGTACGACGTTTGAATTCTGCTGCTAGCTCAGGGTGAGCCGCTGCGTATGCGTCAAACTTTGCATTCCAAGCCGCTTCTTTAGCTGCGCCCGCTTCTTTCGCATTCCACTCAGCTGCGATATCTGCTGGGATTTCGAAAGGACCGTGTTCCCAACCAAGTGCCGCTTTAGTTGCTGTAATTTCATCAGCGCCTAGTGGAGCACCGTGACAGTCGTGCGTACCCGCTTTGTTTGGAGAACCAAAACCGATGATAGTTTTAGTACAGATAAGTGTTGGACGAGGATCCGCTTTAGCTGCTTCGATAGCCGCGTTGATAGCGTCAGCATCGTGGCCATCAACCGCTGGAATTACGTGCCAGCCGTAAGCTTCAAAACGCTTAGGTGTATCATCAGAGAACCAACCTTCCACTTCGCCATCGATAGAGATGCCGTTGTCATCCCAGAAAGCAACCAGCTTACCAAGACCTAGCGTACCAGCTAGAGAACATGCTTCGTGAGAGATACCTTCCATCAGACAACCATCACCCATAAACGCATAAGTGAAGTGGTCTACGATGTCGTGGCCTTCTTTGTTGAACTGTGCAGCCAATGCTTTCTCAGCCATCGCCATACCAACAGCGTTGGTGATGCCTTGACCTAGAGGACCCGTCGTTGTTTCGATACCAGGAGCGTAACCGTACTCTGGGTGACCAGGAGTCTTAGAGTGCAGTTGACGGAAGTTCTTAAGGTCTTCAATTGAAAGCTCGTAACCTGCAAGATGAAGCAGAGAGTAAATCAACATTGAACCATGGCCGTTAGACAGGATAAAACGGTCGCGGTCAGCCCACTCTGGGTTTGCTGGGTTGTGGTTCAAGTGACCACGCCAAAGAACTTCAGCGATGTCAGCCATACCCATAGGTGCGCCAGGGTGGCCTGAATTTGCTTGTTGAACGCCATCCATGCTAAGTGCGCGAATTGCATTGGCTAGATCTTTACGAGAAGGCATGTCTGCTCCTGAGTACATAAGCGATTTAAAAAAGAGATTGATGCTAAAATTTTCATTTTTATTAGCGCGGGTATTCTCTCAAACGACTTTAGTGACTGCAAACGTTTTACTGGCATTTTAACGGTCATTTTTCGCAATTTTCGAACATTTACATCACTTAGGAATGCCTTATCT
Organism: Vibrio bathopelagicus; assembly: GCF_014879975.1. Classification (NCBI taxonomy): domain Bacteria; kingdom Pseudomonadati; phylum Pseudomonadota; class Gammaproteobacteria; order Vibrionales; family Vibrionaceae; genus Vibrio; species Vibrio bathopelagicus. The sequence goes on from NZ_CP062500.1 coordinate 3,160,026, forward strand.
CGAACGATACGCAAACGTTTAGTTATGACATATCATAAAAAAGAGCTTGTAATTCGACCGCTGGAATTTAGAATAGCCGTCTAGATGTAGAAACACCTACAAAATATACTGTATTTAATGGCGGCGCTTCCTAGCTTGCGACGCCTGAAATTAGCACCTAAAAACTAAAAGTGGAGCTCTCATGGCTAAGCACCTATTCACTTCTGAATCTGTTTCAGAAGGCCATCCAGATAAAATTGCAGACCAAATCTCTGATGCTGTTCTTGATGCCATCTTGGAACAAGATCCAAAAGCACGTGTTGCTTGTGAGACTTACGTAAAAACCGGCATGGTTATGGTTGGCGGTGAAGTAACAACGTCTGCATGGGTTGATATCGAAGAAATCACTCGTGAAACAGTTCGTGAAATTGGTTACGTTCATTCTGATATGGGCTTTGACGCTGACTCTTGTGCAGTACTAAACACAATTGGTAAGCAGTCTCCAGACATCAACCAAGGTGTTGATAAAGCCGATCCTAAAGATCAAGGCGCAGGCGACCAAGGTATCATGTTTGGTTACGCGACTAACGAAACACCAATCCTAATGCCAGCTCCAATTACTTACTCTCACCTTCTTGTTAAGAAGCAAGCTGAAGTACGTAAGAGCGGCAAGCTTGACTTCCTTCGCCCAGATGCAAAGTCTCAAGTTACGTTCCAATACGACCAAGGTAAGATCGTTGGTATCGATGCTGTTGTTCTTTCGACTCAACACTGTGATTCAGTAACGACACCTGACCTACGTGAAGCGGTAATGGAAGAGATCATCAAGCCAGTACTTCCTTCAGAGTGGATCAACAAAGACACTAACTTCTTCATCAACCCAACAGGCCGTTTCGTAATCGGTGGCCCAATGGGTGACTGTGGTCTAACTGGTCGTAAGATCATCGTTGATACCTACGGCGGCGCAGCTCGTCACGGTGGCGGCGCATTTTCTGGTAAAGATCCATCAAAGGTTGACCGTTCTGCGGCTTACGCAGCACGTTACGTTGCGAAAAACATCGTTGCTGCTGGCATGGCTGACCGTTGTGAGATTCAACTGTCTTACGCTATCGGTGTAGCAGATCCAACATCTATCATGGTTGAAACGTTTGGTACTGAGAAAGTAGCTCACGAAATCATCATTGAAGCCGTTCGTCAAAACTTCGACCTACGTCCATACGGTCTTCAAGAGATGCTGAATCTTCTTCAACCTATCTACAAACAGACAGCTGCATACGGCCACTTCGGTCGTGAAGAGTTCCCTTGGGAAGCAACTGACAAAGCGGCAATGCTTGCAGACTTTGCTGGCCTAAAATAATTTAGCCAAAGCAAACCACTTCTTTAAAGCCCTTACTTGCTAGTAAGGGCTTTATTTTTATGTACTTACCTCTCCCAACCCAATCTATCTGCCTTTCAAAAGACACCTTTACCGTTAACCACTTAGTATAAAAACCCACCGATAATTTGTGTTTTCGAACACTACTGACAATAGTTAAGGTAACTCCTAGGCGATCAAGCTCACATTTAACTCAAAGTAATTCAGTCTGATAGCTCTCGTTAAATGCACGCTAGAACAATAACTGGGACGAAAAAGAGCATTTTAGCTCAACACCATAATCCTCATATGATCGCAATACTGAGCTTTATGGAACTATAACTAGGACGTTATTTAACTAGGGGGATATATGCCTCGTACTGTACACCCATCCGAATTGAACGATAAAAAAGACAGAGTCAGCGATCGTGATTACGCTCGTACGATTCCTTGTAACCAAGTAAGCATATCCGCCCCATTTCACTGGCTTTCTCTCGCCCTGCATGACTTAGTGAAAATGCCAATAATCAGCGCATTTTACGGACTGTGCTTTATGGGAGCGGCAATCGTGATTGTTCAACTTGTCCAATGGCAAGGAACACACTTGGTCGTAATGCCAAGCCTGATCGTGTACATGCTGATAGGGCCCTTTCTTGCACTGGGCTTGTATGACGCAGCTTGGGAAAGAGAAAAAGGGCACAACGCCAGCCTACTGCACTCGATGAAAGCAATTACTCGCAACTCCACGCACCAATGGGCCTTTGCGATTGTGTTGATGGTTGCAATGATATTTTGGATGCGGATTGCTGCGTTATTGCATGCACTCTACCCTTCCGTACAAGGAGCACCATTAAGCGAGTTTGCGCCATTCCTTATTACTGGTTCGGTGATTGGATTGGTTATCGCGAGTCTCATATTCAGCATCTCAGCATTTTCGATTCCATTGATGATGGAAAGACGTGTTGATGTGATGAGTGCCATTTTCACTAGCTTCAACGCCGTTAAATCCAACATCCCTGCGATGGTCGTTTGGGCCGGTATCATTGGTACTGGTATCTTAGTCGGCTTCGCGACCTACGGTGTAGGTATGATTGTAACGATGCCATTACTTGGTTACGGAACATGGCATGCTTACCACGAAATCATCAAAAAGAAACATCACGTTTAAATCGTTTCACGATCGATGAGCAATGTTATAATGAGGCCTTAGCTTAAACGCTGAGGCTTTTTTTTGGAGTTAACAACGCTTGTCTTACACCGCGCAACAACATCGAGTAAATAAGAAACTGGGCGAATGCCTAGCTATTGCTAATCAACATTTTTCTCGTGAATTTCCATGTCCAACCGTCACTTACAAGTTAAGAGGAAAAGCAGCGGGAAAAGCCTACCTCCAGTTAAACGAGATAAAACTCAACCAAGTGCTATTCAGCGAAAATGAAGACGCCTTTATTAACGAAGTCGTGCCTCATGAACTCGCACATCTGATCACACATCAGGTCTTCGGACGAGTTAGGCCTCACGGGAATGAGTGGAAATACGTGATGGAAAAGGTATTCAATGTACCGGCCAGAACGACCCACAGCTTGGAGATCACCTCAGTGCAGGGAAAAACCTTTGAGTACAGCTGTGATTGCACCACTTATCCCCTGTCGATAAGACGACACAACAAAGTCATCCGCAACCAATCAACTTATCGTTGCCAACAATGCCAGCAAACCTTAGCTTTTACCGGCCTTCAACTGAGCTAAGTCTTAAGCTCACAAGTTAACGCGAATAAATGTAATAGAGAGAACTAACATTTGAGTGCTAGACTGTTGTTTATCATACTTTCATCAGTCTTCTTCTATGCAAAAAACCACTCTAAAAGCATTTGGCCTACCACTGTCTTTTTACCTATCAATAGTATTTGGCCTACTGGTAACCCAAAGCGTTTTCGCCGCTCCACCAAGTTCATTCTCCAAAGCAAAAAAAGAAGCCGTGAAGATTTATCTCGATCACCCGACTTCATTTTATTGTGGTTGTGACATTACTTGGAAAGACAAAAAGAAAGGTATCCCCGACCTCGACGGCTGTGGTTATCAAGTGAGAAAACAGCAAAAGCGCGCTTCCCGTATTGAGTGGGAACACGTGGTTCCAGCTTGGCAATTCGGCCACCAGCGTCAGTGCTGGCAAGATGGCGGACGTAAGAACTGCACTCGTAATGACAAAATATTTAAATCTATGGAAGCCGATCTCCATAACCTGACTCCGGCAATTGGCGAGGTTAACGGTGATCGCTCCAATTACAATTTCAGTCAGTGGAATGGAATGGATGGCGTGAGCTATGGTCAGTGTGAAATGCAGGTCAACTTCAAACAACGTAAGGTTATGCCGCCAGACAGAGCAAAAGGTTCTATCGCGCGTACTTATCTTTACATGAGCCAAGAGTATGGTTTCAAGCTATCTAAGCAGCAGACTAACCTAATGATGGCGTGGAACAAGCAATTCCCTGTCGATAAGTGGGAATGTACTCGTGATGAGCGAATCTATGCGATCCAAGGTAATCACAACCCATTTGTTTTCCCTGCTTGTAATTAACACGACTCAGGCAACCAACATCTCCAATAGCCTCCATCTCAAACAAGAGTTTCAGAATTGCCCCTGAAACTCTTGCTCTACCCTTGTTTTTTCAACTAAAAGCATCCATGTTAGGCAGAGACAAAATACCCAAATGACACTATTTATAGGTTTACCAGCATGAGAATCCCTCGTATCCATCACCCAGAACGCATTCATCAGTTAGGTTCACTCGCTTTAGGCGAAGATGCCGCGGGTCATGTTGGTCGAGTCCTTCGTATGAAAGAAGGTCAAGATGTTCTTCTATTTGATGGCAGTGGCGCTGAATTCCCTGCGACAATTGCTGAAGTATCAAAAAAGAACGTCACAGTTAATGTTACTGAACGTATCGAGCGTAGCAGCGAATCTCCGTTAGACTTACATTTAGGCCAAGTAATTTCACGTGGCGACAAAATGGAATTCACGATTCAGAAATCGGTTGAGCTTGGTGTGAACACCATTACCCCGCTGATATCAGAGCGCTGTGGCGTTAAGCTTGATACTAAACGCTTCGAGAAAAAGCTCGCGCAGTGGCAAAAGATTGCTATCGCAGCATGTGAACAGTCTGGCCGTAATACGGTTCCAGTTATTCGCCCTATCATGCAACTTGAAGAGTGGTGCAGCGAACCGAGTGAAGCGTTAAAGCTAAACCTGCATCCTCGTGCAAAATACTCAATTAATACCCTTCCAGAACCCATCAGTAAGGTACGCCTATTGATCGGTCCTGAAGGCGGACTGTCAGCTGAAGAAATCGGCATGACAGAACAATACAAATTTGAAGAGACGCTACTCGGCCCACGTGTACTTCGTACCGAGACAGCAGCTCTAACCGCAATTACTGCCTTACAAGTCCGTTTTGGCGATCTAGGCTAGGAGAAAAAAATGATCAAACTTGGCATCGTAATGGATCCAATTTCATCCATTAACATCAAAAAAGACTCTAGCTTTGCCATGATGCTTGAAGCTCAGCGTCGTGGTTACGAAATCCATTACATGGAAATGGATGATCTGCATTTAGATCAAGGCGTAGCCATTGCTGACACTAAGGTTGTTGAACTAAAAGAAGACCCAAACGGTTGGTACGAGTTCAAATCAGAACAGACTATCGCACTATCCGATTTAGATGCGGTACTGATGCGTAAAGATCCTCCGTTTGATACTGAGTACATCTACGCAACTTACATTCTTGAGCGTGCTGAAGAGAACGGTGCACTGATCGTCAACAAGCCACAAAGCCTACGTGACTGTAACGAGAAGTTGTTCACGGCTTGGTTCCCTGATCTGACACCAACCACTATCGTGACTCGTAAAGCTGAAAAAATTAAAGCATTCCGAGAAGAGCACGGTGACGTGATCCTAAAACCACTTGATGGCATGGGCGGCGCGTCTATCTTCCGAGTGAAAGAAGGCGATCCAAACGTATCCGTGATCATTGAGACCTTGACTAACCATGGTCAAAACTACGCAATGGCACAAACCTTTGTTCCAGACATCAGTAATGGTGATAAGCGTATTCTTGTCGTTGATGGTGAACCAATGCCTTACTGCCTAGCGCGTATTCCTGCTAAAGGGGAAACTCGAGGTAACCTTGCCGCTGGTGGTACAGGTGAAGCTCGTCCGCTAAGTGAAACCGATTGGGCTATCGCAAGAGCGGTTGCACCTGCACTAAAAGAAAAAGGCTTAATCTTTGTCGGACTTGATGTTATCGGCGATAAGCTGACTGAAATTAACGTGACAAGCCCTACTTGTATCCGTGAAATTGAAGCTGCTTTTGATATTTCGGTAACGGGCAAATTAATGGATGCAATCGAGCGTCGCGTTAACGCTAAATAGCCTAAACTAAAGAAAGCCTTAGCTATTCGAAAACACAGAAATATCTAGGCAAAGAACAATGAGCGGCTTTACGCCGCTCTTTTTCCTTTACTGGGAACACACTGGCAGGAGGCTCTATGAATTTAACGAACCACTTTCTGGTCGCTATGCCCGGAATGAAAGACCCATACTTTCAAAATTCGGTGATCTATCTTTGTGAGCACAATGACGAAGGTGCGATGGGTTTGATGATCAACGCTCCTATCGATGTCACTGTAGGCAGTATGCTTAAGCAAGTTGAGGTTGATTCTGAACAGCCGAAACCCAACCAAGCAAGCCTTAATAAGCCAGTACTTAATGGTGGGCCAGTCGCAGAAGATCGTGGGTTTATTTTGCACAAACCCAAAGGCAGTTATCAATCCAGCATCAACATGACGGATCAAATCTCGGTAACAACCTCGAAAGATATTCTGATGGTCTTAGGGACAGAAGATGAACCTATGCATTATCTGGTAGCACTTGGTTATGCAGGATGGGAACCAGGACAACTGGAAACCGAGCTAACTGAAAACTCATGGTTAACCGTTGAAGCCGATCCAAAAGTGATCTTCGACACGCCAATTTCGGATCGTTGGAAAGTTGCCGTGCAAATGTTAGGCATCAATGCGGCTCAGCTTTCAGCAGACGCTGGCCACGCCTAGCCCTACTCAGATCAATAAAATAAAATAAACAGACACTCTCAAACACAGATTAATTTGGAAGCCCCATGTCACGAACAATTATGGCATTTGACTACGGTACAAAAAGTATCGGCAGTGCGATAGGACAAGAAATCACAGGTACAGCAAGCCCTTTAAAAGCCTTTAAAGCGAAAGATGGCATCCCAAACTGGGACGATATCGAGAAGCAAATTAAGGAATGGCAGCCAAATCTTATTGTGGTTGGCCTTCCTACCGACCTTCATGGTAAAGATCTAGCAGCCATTACACCCAGAGCGAAGAAGTTCGCTAACCGTCTTAAAGGACGCTTTGGTGTGGATGTTGAATTGCATGATGAGAGACTTTCTACGACAGAAGCAAGGGCCGACCTTTTTGAAATGGGCGGCTACAAAGCACTAAGTAAAGGCAACGTTGATAATCAATCAGCTGTCGTTATTTTAGAAAGCTGGTTTGAAGCACAATATTCATAACGAAAATTAAGTGAACGAAATGTAACCTAACTTGTGATCCCACAAGAATTTCGCGTCGTAAAGACGTTGCAATTCAATCATAGGTAAGTGGGAGTTCACATGAAAATTTTTCTAGCAATCTCGCCGCTCTAGCAATATCAGCATGTAGTTCAATGGGTGGTGGCTCAGCGGGTTACACTGGCGAGTAATATCCGACTAAAATTAAATTAGAAAAAGAACGCGGCTACTCGAACGATAACAACAGCTTTGCAAACCACTAATTTATTCGCTTCACAAAAAAAACGCTTCTAGAGCGGGTTTTTTATTGGTTTTAAGATTAAGCACTAAGCACTAAGCACTAAGCACTAAGCACTAAGCACTAAGCACGGAATCTACCCCATATCTATCTTCACACCAGCCAAAGCACCAGTCCCGTAGTCATCATCACCACGTCTGGTTTTTAGCATCAAGCGCAAATCATTAGCCGAGTCGGCACTGTGGAACGCATCTTCTTCGCTGATCTTGCCTGCAACAACCAAATCATACAAAGCTTGGTCAAAGGTCTGCATACCAATCTCTTTCGATTTGGCCATAGTCGCTTTTAATTCATGTAACTCACCACGACGAATCAAGTCAGACACTCGTGGGCTATTGAGTAGAATCTCAAACACACCATGACGACCGCTGCCATTCTTATCACGGATTAATTGCTGAGCCACCACACCACGCAGATTCATCGACAAATCAAACAAGAACTGCTCTTTTTGTTCCTTCGGTACTAAGTGGAGAATACGTTCTAACGCTTGGTTCGCATTATTCGCGTGCAAGGTTGCCATACATAAGTGACCTGTTTCAGCAAAGGTCATCGCGTATTCCATGGTTTCACGGCTACGGATTTCGCCAATCAAGATCATATCTGGCGCTTGACGCAACGAGTTCTTAAGCGCAACTTCATAGCTCTCAGTGTCGAGCCCAACCTCACGTTGAGTCACGATACACTTTTTATGTTCGTGAACGAATTCAATCGGGTCTTCAACCGTCAAAATATGCCCCGAGCGGTTGGTATTACGATAGCCTGTCATTGCGGCCATTGAGGTTGATTTACCAGAGCCCGTCGCCCCAACCACCAGCACCAGCCCACGCTTTGCGATTGAAAGGTCTTGCAGTACATCAGGAAGCTTTAATTGCTCAAAGGTTGGGATGTTAGTCTCGATACGACGAATTACCGCTCCTGGTAGCTCTCGCTGAAAAAACGCACTGACACGAAAACGACCAAAATCACGCACAATAGCAAAGTTAGCCTCACGCGTTTTCTGATATTCATCGCGTCGATCTTGATCCATCATCGCGTCAAGCAACTGTGCGACCTGAGCCGAATTCAGCTTATCTCCCAGAGGTCGCAATTCACCATCCACACGAAACAGGATTGGCGCATCAACAGTGATATAAAGATCCGAAGCTTTTTGAGATAGCATCCCCTCAAGAATTTGATTCAATTCCATTTTGTTCACCTTGATTAAAACATTGAGGTTTCAATTTCGATCTTTTTCTCGACCTCTTCTGAATCAACCAAGCCTTGAGCCATCAGCTGCTTCGCATTTTGCTCCATTGTCTGCATACCGTGTGCTGCGCCCGTTTGAATAATCGAATACATCTGCGCGACCTTATCTTCACGAATCAAGTTTCTGATTGCAGGTGTCGCCATCATGATTTCATGACAAGCCACACGACCACCACCGACACGCTTTAACAGCTTCTGGGCAATCACCGAACGTAACGATTCAGACAACATTGAACGCACCATGTCTTTGTCGCTACCCGGGAATACATCGATAATACGGTCGATAGTTTTTGCCGCTGAGCTCGTGTGCAAAGTACCAAAAACTAAGTGACCAGTTTCAGCTGCGGTTAGCGCTAAGCTGATCGTCTCTTGGTCACGAAGCTCACCAACAAGGATTACGTCTGGATCTTCACGTAACGCACTACGCAACGCCGCTTTGAAGCTGTGGGTGTCGCGGTGTACTTCTCGTTGGTTGATTAGGCATTTGTTGTTGGTATGAACAAATTCGATCGGGTCTTCAATCGTCAATATATGCTTATTATGGTTACGGTTAACATAGTCCACCATCGCAGCCAAAGTGGTCGACTTACCTGAACCAGTGGGCCCTGTGACCAATACTAAACCTTTTTCGTAATTAGATATTCTTTCAAAGATCTCAGGAGCCCCTAGCTGTTCAAGGGTCGGAATCTCTACTGGAATGGTACGAAATACCGCAGAGCAGCCACGAGATTGGTTAAAAGCATTAACACGGAAACGACCAACGTTGGGTAATTCAAAAGAGAAGTCGACTTCCAGTTTTTCTTCGAACTCACCGCGTTGTGAATCACTCATGATCTCAAAAACCAAACGATGCACATCAGCATGACTCAAAGCTGGTATTCCAAGCTTCCTTACTTCACCATCTATACGTACCATTGGAGATACACCCGCAGAAAGATGTAGATCTGACGCGTTATGCTTTACACTAAAATCTAGTAACTCAGTGATATCCATTTATTTTCCCTTAAGTAAAGTCAGCTATGAGTAGTATTCAACAAAATATCGAACAAATCACCTCACAGATTCGCAGTGCTGAGCAAAAGTGCGGACGAGCTCCAGAGTCCGTGCAACTTTTGGCCGTCAGTAAAACTAAACCTATTGATGCGATTCTAGAAGCCGCACTCGGAGGCCAAGTTGCCTTTGGTGAAAACTATGTTCAAGAAGGTGTCGATAAAGTAAAACACTTTTCAGAACAACATTCTAACCTAAATTTGGAATGGCATTTTATTGGCCCAATTCAATCCAATAAAACCCGCCCAATCGCGGAAAGCTTCCAATGGGTGCATTCTGTCGATCGCGATAAGATCGCACAAAGGCTTAATGATCAACGTCCAAGCGAACTTCCGCCCCTGCAAGTCTTGATTCAAGTAAATACCAGCGGTGAAGAATCCAAGTCAGGAACTTCAGAAGAGACAGTTTTTGCCATCGCAGAGTTGATTTCGTCGCTTCCGAACCTCACTTTAAGAGGATTGATGTCGATTCCTGCAAACGTATCTGACTATCAATCTCAGCTTAAGGCATTTTCTCAACTGGCAGAGCTTCAACAAAAGCTCGCCGCGAAGTATTCAGACATTGATACCCTTTCTATGGGTATGAGTGGTGATATGGATGCCGCTGTTGAGGCTGGTAGCACCATGGTTCGTATTGGAACGGCTATCTTTGGTGCCCGAGATTACGCGAAGTAGCCGTAGTAAGTAACCAACGACAAGTACAAGTATTGATACCGCTTCGCTTTAACCGCGCAGCGACACGCTCAGGATTTTATATATGGAACATAAGAACATCGCCTTTATTGGGGCGGGAAACATGGTTCGCTCGATTGTAGCGGGCTTAGTAGCGAGTGGTTACCCAGCACAAAAGATTACTGCAACTGCACCTTCAGAAACCAGAAGGCTGCCGTTAGAACAAGAGTACGCCATCAATACCACCAGCGATAATATTGCCGCAGCAGAGCAAGCTGATGTTGTTGTGTTATCAGTGAAGCCACAAATGATGGCAGATGTATGTAAGCCCTTACAAAATATCGACTTCAGCAACAAACTGGTTATCTCAATTGCAGCAGGTATTAATGCGAATCGACTCAATGAGATGTTAAACTGCCAACTGAACCTAGTACGTGTAATGCCAAACACGCCGTCACTACTTGGTAAAGGGATGAGTGGCCTTTATGCTGACTCAACGGTTAGTCAGGGTGATAAAGAATTCGCTTCTCAGTTAATGCAAGCCGTAGGTGAAGTAAGCTGGGTTGAACAAGAGTCTGGCATCAACAACATCATTGCGGCGGCGGGTAGCGCTCCGGCATACTTCTTCTTGTTTATGGAAGCGATGCAAGCTGAAGCAATTAACCAAGGTTTTGACCAAGAAACCGCTCGTAAGTTAGTGCAGCAGTCTGCATTAGGTGCGGCAGAAATGGTGGTAGCGAATCCAAATACTGAGTTATCTACTCTACGTGAACAGGTGACTTCAAAAGGCGGGACGACCGCAGAAGCACTGCGCACGTTTAACGAACATCACCTATCAGACATCGTAGCAAAAGCCATGCAAGCGGCGGTTGCTCGAGCTGAAGAGATGGAAAAACTGTTTTAATACTAGTTACAGTACAAAAGCATTGTGTCGTTCGGGTTATACCTAAGCGGCAAGTAAATCCGAAAAAGGAAACAATATGAATTCGATGAGCTTTCTGATCTCGACCGTTTTTGATCTTTACATCATGGTTGTGATCTTGCGTATCTGGCTACAAGCATCACGTGCAGATTTCTACAACCCGTTCTCACAATTTATCGTAAAAGCGACACAACCGGTTGTTGCCCCACTACGCCGAGTTATTCCATCAATAGGCAGCCTTGACCTTGCGACTGTTGTTTTCGCTTATGTGCTGTGTGTACTTAAGTTCGTCGCTCTAAACTTGATTATCTCTGGCGGTGCGGCTGTATTTGATATTAGCTTCTTGATCTTTGGCGCACTATCTCTGCTCAAAGCGGCGGGTGGTTTAATTTTCTGGGTTCTACTAATCCGTGCAATCCTGAGCTGGGTTAGCCAAGGCCGTAGCCCAATCGAATACGTATTCCACCAGTTAACAGAACCAATGCTAACGCCAATTCGCCGTATCCTTCCTGATATGGGTGGCTTCGACCTAAGTGTGCTGGTTCTGTTCATTGTTCTGCAATTTGCGAACTTCCTAATGGGCGACATGATCGGTCCTATTTGGTATCAGCTATAATTCAAGTACGAACATCAGGTACTTTGACGATGCCAAAAGCAGTTTGGGCCGAAGAAGACGATATTCTTCTTAGGCTCTATATCCAACCCAAAGCAAGCAGAGACAAGATTGTCGGCTTGCACGGAGAGGAACTGAAAATTGCCATTACTGCACCACCGGTTGATGGCAAAGCAAATGCTCACTTAGCGAAATACCTTGCGAAACAATTTAAGGTCGCTAAAGGGCAAATTAAGATAGAAAAGGGAGAGCTCGGTCGGCATAAGCAAGTTCGAATATGCTCACCAAGCCAGATCCCAACTGAAGTCAAAGCCATCCTATGATGGCTTTTTGCTATTTATTGGAGTCATTATGCGTCTATGGATAACAGCACTACTCACCACTCTGATTGCCCTACCAAGCTCGGCAGGACAGTTTAAAAGTATCAAGGATGTCGAGGTTCATTACTCGGCTTTCAATTCCACGTTTTTAACGGCGCAGGTCGCTAAGCAATATAAGCTGAAACGAAACGGATACTCTGCGATTTTAAACATCAGCGTGCTAGACAACGCTTCCCTAGGTAAACCTGCGACAACGGCTAAAATTACGGGAACAGCGAGAAACCTGGTAGGTAACACTCGCACGCTTAACTTCCGTGAAATAAAGGAAGGCGATGCGATTTATTACCTCGCTGAATTTCCTATCACTCACGAAGAAAACATCACTTTTAATATCGATGTTAACGCAGGTTTGAAAGGCACAGGTCCACTGCGTTTCACACAAAAATTCTATATAGAAGAGTAGCTTCAAAGCTCACTTTTCTAGTCATTAACTTATTAGAGCCACATCCCTATGAGTAAGATTGTTTTAGCAACAGGCAACCAAGGCAAAGTTCGCGAGATGGCAGATATTCTGTCTGAGTTTGGTTTCGACGTTGTCGCGCAAAGTGAGTTTAATGTTTCAGAAGTCGCTGAAACGGGAACAACTTTCATTGAAAATGCCATCATCAAAGCTCGCCACGCTGCGAAAGAGACGGGGCTACCAGCCATCGCAGACGATTCTGGCTTAGAAGTTGATTACCTTAATGGTGCACCCGGTATCTACTCAGCGCGTTACTCAGGTGAAGGGGCGACTGATAAACAGAACATCGAAAAGCTGTTAGATGCTATGCAAGGTGTCGACGTTGAAAAACGCACGGCTCGTTTTCACTGTGTATTGGTGCTAATGCGTCACGAAAACGACCCGACGCCATTGGTATGTCACGGTAAATGGGAAGGTCGTATTCTTACTGAAGAGCACGGTGAGAATGGCTTTGGCTACGATCCTGTGTTCTTTGTACCAGAAGATAACTGCTCCTCAGCAGAGCTTGAATCGTCACGTAAGAAGCAATTATCACACCGTGGTAAAGCCCTCGCGTCATTATTTAAGACGCTCAAGGAGCAAGCTCTGTAATGCACAATGCAGCGCTTATACCACCAGCACTTAGCCTTTATGTACACATCCCATGGTGCGTACAAAAGTGCCCGTATTGTGATTTCAACTCACACGCTCTAAAAGCCGAGATCCCAGAAAAAGAGTACATCGATGCACTGCTTGAGGATCTTGATACTGATATCGAAAAGTACCAACTCAATGGCGCACCTCGCCCACTGCATTCGATCTTTATTGGTGGCGGTACCCCAAGCCTGTTTTCTCCTGAAGGAATTAGCCGATTGCTACAAGGCATTGAACAGCGCATCCCGTTCAAACCTGAAATAGAAATCACCATGGAAGCCAACCCAGGAACCATCGAAGCTGAGCGTTTTGCTGGTTACCAAAAGGCAGGAGTGAGTCGAATCTCGGTGGGTGTGCAAAGTTTTGAGCAAGAGAAACTGGAAAGGCTTGGCCGTATTCATGGTCAAGATGAAGCAGTGAATGCGGCTCATTTGGCGCATAAGATTGGGTTGAACAGCTTCAACTTAGATTTAATGCACGGCTTGCCCGATCAAAGCATTGATCAGGCCTTGGCTGATTTGGACAAAGCGATCGAGCTTGATCCTCCACATTTGTCTTGGTATCAACTAACAATAGAACCTAACACCATGTTCTATTACAAAACGCCAAAGCTACCTGACGATGATGACCTTTGGGATATCTTCGACTTAGGCCATAAGAAGCTCGCAGACGCAGGTTATGTACAGTACGAAATTTCAGGCTACAGCAAGCCGGGATATCAGTGTCAGCATAATCTCAACTACTGGCGCTTTGGTGACTACCTAGGTATTGGCTGTGGCTCTCATGGCAAGCTGAGCTTTGCAGATGGACGTATTGTTCGCACCACTAAGGTTAAACACCCTAGAGGCTACCTAGCAGCGTATCAGAATCTGGTGAAGCCCTATCTGTCGGATGAACTTGAAGTCCCTAATGAAGACCGCCCTTTTGAGTTCTTCATGAATCGCTTCAGGCTAATGGAAGCATGTCCAAAGCAAGATTTCATTGATACGACGGGGCTAGACTTTGACTCGATCCAGCCAACAATAGAGTGGGCCAAAGAGCTCGGTTATCTTAATGAAACCGACAGCCACTGGCAGATCACTGAAAAAGGAAAACTGTTCCTAAACGATTTGCTTGAAGCCTTTATGGCTGAAGAAGACGAATAGTTCGAGATTCGATAGATATGAAAAAGGGTTGTCGCTTTAACGCCAACCCTTTTTTCATTGTATTTACATTCAGATAAATCAGAAGATTGAGCGACCAATACGCTCAGAGAGTAATTCTAAAGCCTGAGTTCCTGCCAGTGAATTACCCGATGCATCCAACTCTGGAGACCACACCGCGATCGTCATTTCGCCAGGAACAATCGCAATAATCCCGCCACCGACGCCAGACTTTCCTGGCATACCAACACGATAAGCAAACTCTCCCGCCCCATCGTACAAACCACATGTCGCAAGCAAAGCATTCAGCTGTTTGGTTTGAACTGGCGTGATGATTTCTTTTTTAGTCTGAACCGACACGCCTTTGTTTGCCAAATAACTAAAGGTCTTCGCCAAGTCAACACAGGTCATTTTAAGCGCACAAGCATGAAAGTAATTGTTGAGTACGGGGATAACATCGTTCTCAAAATTACCAAATGAACGCATCAAATAAGCGATAGCAGCATTACGATCGCTGTGCATCATCTCAGAAGCGGCCACAACCTTGTCATACACAATATGTGTATCACCTGATAGCTGACGGACAAATTCTAGTAAACGGTGTCTTGGTGCTGACAGACGGCTTTGTAATAAGTCGGCAACGACAATCGCGCCAGCATTAATAAACGGGTTACGAGGGATGCCGTGCTCCATCTCAAGCTGAATCATCGAGTTAAAGGCTTGTCCTGAAGGCTCCTTACCTACTCGCTGCCATATCTCTTCAGGCTTATACAACACCATCGCCAACGTCAGGCTTAAAGCTTTAGAGATTGATTGCACAGAAAAGGCTTCATCGGCATCGCCAGCTTGAATAACTTCACCTTCATTGGTGTATACCGCAATCGCCAGCTTCTGGTTCGATACACGAGCCAATGCAGGAATATAATCTGCGACCTTTCCCTGACCAATTAAAGGGCGAACTTCATCTAAAATCTCGGCCAAAATAGCTTGAGTTGGTTTCATGTGTGCTTACTTCTTTATTGTTATTTTTGTAGGGGGTGTGACATTACTTTCTGTCCTTAAACCTTTATCGCAATAAAAGCCTAAGGACAAAAAAGCCAACATTACAATAATGTTGGCTTTAATCAATCCCATAAAGTGTAGGGTTTAATCCTAAGTCGGATTCACCTTCACTTAATTTGATTCAGAATTACTTAGTACGCTTGAACTTAATGTCCCAAACACCATGACCTAAACGGTGACCACGAGCTTCAAACTTAGTTAGCGGACGCTCATCTGGACGAGGAATGTAATCCCCATCTTCAGCGATATTCTTAAAGCCTGGAGCTACGTTCATCACTTCAATCATATGTTCTGCGTAGTTTTCCCAGTCTGTTGCCATATGGAAAATACCAGTATCAAGCTGCAGCTTACCGCGAACCATCTCTGCAAACTCAGCCTTAACAATACGACGTTTGTGGTGACGAGCTTTATGCCATGGGTCAGGGAAGAACAGTTGCAGTGTATGCAGGCTGCTATCTGGGATCATGTGCTCAAATACTTCTACTGCATCGTGACACATTACGCGTAAATTCGTTACACCCGCATCACGAGCTGTACCTAAACACGCACCAACACCTGGGCTATGAACTTCAATACCTAAGAAGTTTTTCTCAGGCGCATTCTTTGCCATTTCAACCAGTGATGCACCCATACCGAAGCCAATTTCTAGTACAACAGGGTTGTCGTTGCCAAACACTTCTTTCCAATTAAGAAGTTCTGGGTTGTAGTCGATACCCATTGTTGGCCAACATTCGTTCATCGCGTTTTCTTGGCCTTTTGTTAAGCGGCCTTCGCGGCGAACAAAACTACGGATCTTACGAACCAGTTTGCCGTCTTCAGTATATTCGTTAGTGGTCACTTCACTCATTGATTTTTGCCTGCACATTGATTAATCAAAGCGGGGATTATCCAAAGAATTGCCTCCGGTGCAAGTCTTTCCGTGGATAAATTCCCACACAATTTGTCTGTTTTACATCCAACCGTAAGTGTGGTGCAATTTCCCCCCTAATAATAGCAAAGCATAGAGCATGTCGTGACTCCTTTCGCAACCGCCATATTGAAGTGGTATGACGCCTTTGGGCGTAAAGAATTACCTTGGCAACAAAACAAAACCGCCTACACCGTTTGGCTATCTGAAATCATGCTTCAGCAGACTCAAGTCGCCACAGTGATTCCATACTACCAGCGCTTCTTAGAACGCTTTCCAACGGTTATTGACCTAGCGAACGCCGAGCAAGATGAGGTGCTGCACTTATGGACAGGGCTTGGCTATTACGCGCGAGCTCGTAACTTGCACAAGGCTGCCAAGATTGTTGCAGAGCAATATGGTGGTGAATTTCCGCTTTCTATCGAAGAGATGAACGCGCTACCGGGTATTGGGCGCTCTACTGCCGCTGCAGTGTTGTCATCGGTTCATAAACTCCCTCATGCAATCCTTGATGGCAACGTCAAGCGCACCTTAGCGAGAAGCTTCGCTGTAGAGGGTTGGCCAGGGCAAAAGAAAGTTGAAAATCAGCTGTGGGAACACGCAGAGGCACACACGCCCAATCAAGATGTTGATAAATACAACCAAGCAATGATGGATATGGGTGCGATGGTTTGTACTCGTAGTAAGCCTAAATGTACGTTGTGCCCGATTGAAAGCATGTGTGAGGCTAAGAAGCTCGATAGACAGCTTGATTTCCCAGGTAAAAAACCTAAGAAAGAAAAGCCAATAAAAGAAACATGGTTTGTGATTCTGTACCACGATAATCAAGTATGGCTCGAACAGCGCCCTCAATCTGGTATCTGGGGAGGACTATTCTGTTTCCCTCAAAATGAAAACGCAGAGATAGAACATCAGTTAGATCTTCGTTCGATCAAAGACAACGAAACCGATTCGACCAAGACCATGATTGCGTTTAGACATACTTTCAGCCACTACCACTTAGATATCACGCCTGTATTAGTAAAATTAGATAAACAACCAGATTTGATAATGGAAGGGACTAAAGGTCTCTGGTATAACTTATCAAAACCGGAAGAAATTGGCCTAGCCGCTCCTGTAAAGCAGCTTATTGAAAGCCTACCCTTTGAACTGAACGACGACGTTTGAATCAACGAACGCGATAAGAGGAACCACTATGAGCCGCACTGTATTTTGTGCTCGCCTTCAAAAAGATGCTGAAGGCCTAGATTTTCAACTTTACCCAGGTGACTTAGGTAAGCGTATCTTTGACAACATCTCTAAAGAAGCTTGGGGACAATGGCAAAGCAAGCAAACCATGCTTATCAATGAGAAGAAGCTAAACATGATGGATCCTGAACATCGTAAACTTCTTGAAACTGAGATGGTTAACTTCCTTTTCGAAGGTAAAGATGTCGTTATTGATGGCTACACTCCACCAAGCGAATAAGACATTTATTTAAGCAAATTTTAATGACATCATGGTTAACGCTGCGATGTCATTTTTGTATGAGGAACTATGAAAAAGCTAAGTTACTTCCTAACAGCCATGTTGTTAACTGGATGCAGTCGTGAATTTGTCGAAAGCATTTATGATGTTAATTACGAACCAACCAACCGATTTGTAAGTAATTTAGCGGAGCTACCCGGTCAGTTTGAAAAAGACACTGGGGCGTTAGATTCTTTAATTAATAGCTTTTCTGGCAACATCCAAAAACGTTGGGGCAGCAGTGAAGTAAAGATGGCAGGCAAGAGTAACTATGTGAAATACATAGATAATTACTTGAGTCGTTCAGAAGTAAACTTTAGCCAAGGCCTAATCACAGTTGAAACCGTCTCCTCAACGGATCCTAAAAAGCACCTCAAAAATGCGATAATGACGACACTTTTAACGCCGGATGATCCTGCGAATGTCGATCTATTCTCTTCCAAAAGCATCAAATTAGAAGGTCAACCTTTCCTCTATAACCAAGTCGTTGATCAAGATAAGAAGCCAATCCAATGGACATGGCGCGCTAATAAGTTTGCTGATTACCTGATCGCCAATAACTTAAAAACCAAGGAAGTCGACTTTAAAAAAGCGTATTACGTCGAAATTCCAATGGTGGCCGATCACGCCAGCAAACGAAGCTATAAGTACGCAGATATCGTTCGTCGCACATCTCAACGTTATGACATTCCTGAAGACTTGATTTACGCGATCATAAAGACAGAAAGTAGTTTTAACCCATACGCTGTGAGCTGGGCGAATGCTTATGGACTTATGCAGGTAGTCCCAAAAACCGCAGGTCGAGATGTCTTTAAGCTTGTCAAAAAGAAACCTGGAGAGCCGAGCCCTGAGTATTTATTCAATCCAGAAAACAACATTGATGCTGGAACTGCGTACTTTTACATCCTTAAAAATCGTTATTTGAAGGACGTGCAGCACCCAACCACACTCGAATACAGCATGATCTCAGCATACAACGGTGGCACTGGTGGGGTACTCAATACCTTCAGTAAGGACAGAAAGCGGGCAATGCGTGACTTAAATTCATTGCAACCTAGTCAAGCTTACTGGGCACTTACAAAGAAACACCCAAACAAAGAGTCGCGTCGATACTTAGAAAAAGTAACAAAATTCAAGAAAGATTTTAACCAAGGTAAAACGTAAGCCTCACTTTTGAATAAAAAAACAACTAACGAACGTTTTTTTTAATTATTTTCAAAAAAGGTGTTGACGGTTATGAAGAAAATCCGTTTAATAGCGCTCCGTTGCCCGGATAGCTCAGTCGGTAGAGCAGAGGATTGAAAATCCTCGTGTCGGTGGTTCGATTCCGCCTCCGGGCACCACAATTTGATTTGTTGGTGTCAATACTCTTTAACAGGGAGTAGCAACACGAACAAAAGCATAAAGAATTTAGTGTGCCGACTTAGCTCAGTAGGTAGAGCAACTGACTTGTAATCAGTAGGTCACCAGTTCGACTCCGGTAGTCGGCACCATTCTTTTGCCTCGATAGCTCAGTCGGTAGAGCAGCGGATTGAAAATCCGCGTGTCGGTGGTTCGATTCCGCCTCGAGGCACCATTATTTGGTTCTTAACAAATAATGGTCTTTATAGACCTGATGTTGAGACAAGTAATTCCCCTTTAGTTCAGTTGGTAGAACGGCGGACTGTTAATCCGTATGTCGCAAGTTCAAGTCTTGCAAGGGGAGCCATTTTAAAGAACTTCATTTTATATGAGGTTTTAATTAGAGAGTTTACTCTCTAAAGCAAAGAATTTAGTGTGCCGACTTAGCTCAGTAGGTAGAGCAACTGACTTGTAATCAGTAGGTCACCAGTTCGACTCCGGTAGTCGGCACCATTCTTTTGCCTCGATAGCTCAGTCGGTAGAGCAGCGGATTGAAAATCCGCGTGTCGGTGGTTCGATTCCGCCTCGAGGCACCATTATTTGGTTCTTAACAAATAATGGTCTTTATAGACCTGATGTTGAGACAAGTAATTCCCCTTTAGTTCAGTTGGTAGAACGGCGGACTGTTAATCCGTATGTCGCAAGTTCAAGTCTTGCAAGGGGAGCCACATTCAAGAAAGCCAAGTCGAAAGACTTGGCTTTTTTTCGTTTGAACAAAAGCTAGCTCTATTCAGTATTGCGGCCAGCTCAACATTAAGCCCTAATCATCCCCATAAAGTTAAAGATATCCCCCTTTCCTATCTCAACAGCACCGATCCTTGAATTCGTTCAAACTCTCTCGATGCAAACTCTGAAATTAAGCATCTTTAGCCGCTTATCATCACATAAAAACAAACAACATGGTGACCTGTTACTTTTTTTGCTTCGTAAATTTAATCTTCATCATGTTTTGATATCTTTCTGATATCTGCCTTACACGACTTAGATTAAGATTCGATGAATTATATCTAATACTAATTATTGAATCGCTACGCAGGAAAATATGAAATTAAAAACGCAAGCTTACTTATTATCGAGCATCATCTTGATCGCTCTGCTAGCGCTAACTGCTACTGGTTTATGGACCTTGAGAGTCGCTAGTAACATGGACAACAAAGCTCGTGTGACAGAGCTATTTAAGAGCGCATACAGCATTCTTACTGAAGTCGAAAAAATGGCTATTGATGGCACTCTAGAAGAACAACAGGCCAAACAACTTGCTACTCGCCTACTACGTAACAACATTTATAAAGACAATGAATACGTTTATGTTGCGGATGAAAACATGACGTTTGTTGCGACACCTCTAGATCCACAACTACACGGAACCAGCTTTAATGATTTTAAAGACGGTGATGGAAATAGCGTTGGCCAACTCATTCAACGAGTACTTGGCAATCGCACTGGCCAGATCATTGAGTACACCTGGACACAAAAGCTTCCAGACGGAACGATTGAAGAAAAACTATCTATTGCAGAGAAGACTCCGCATTGGGGTTGGGTTGTAGGTACAGGTATCGGGTTCAATGAAGTCAATGCACGTTTCTGGTCAACTGCTCAATGGCAATTGTTTCTATGTGTCGTGATTGCTGGCCTTATTTTATCAAGCCTAATTGTGTCTATTAAGCGAATGCTGGCACTTCTTGGCGGCGAGCCTAAAGATGTAAGAGAAGCGGTACAAGCCGTCGCAGAAGGCCGCATTCAAACCTCTTTTGAAACTCAGGCAACAAACGGCAGTATTTATCACGCCGTACAACAAATGAGTAAGTCGTTAGCCGAGCTAGTCTCAAACCTTAATGCATCAATGCTGGCATTAAGAGGTGAGTTACAGCGCGTGGAAGATCGTGCAGGTTCTATTGCTCAGCTGACCGAGACTCAGCAACAGTCGACTGAGATGATCGCGACAGCTATGACGGAAATGGCCTCTTCAGCCAACAACGTTGCTGATTCAGCTGGCGATACCGCTCGTAATACCGATGAGGCCGACAAACAGAGCCAACATACTCAGCGCCTAATTCATAACACGGTAGATAACATTCAAGGTTTAGCAGGCCAACTCGGCACAGCCAGTGAAGCCGTCGCCAACTTAGATAGCGATGTACATAACATAGTCAAGGTTTTAGACGTCATCGGTGATATTGCAGAACAAACTAACCTTCTAGCGCTAAATGCGGCAATTGAAGCTGCACGTGCTGGTGAACAAGGTCGCGGATTTGCTGTTGTAGCAGATGAAGTTCGCAACCTTGCTGGACGAACACAATCAAGCACGAAAGAAATCCAGCTAATGATCAATAACCTTCAAGAAGGCTCTCGTAACGCAATAAAAACTATGGAAGTGTGTGCGACTACCAGTGAAAGCACCGTAACAGAGTCTCAAAAGGCCTCTGAAGCACTACAACAGATAGTTGTGGCGTTAGAGTCTATTTCATCAATGAGTCATCAAATCGCGACAGCCGCCGCAGAACAGACTCAGGTAAGTGATGATATTTCGAAGCGTATCAATATGATCGAAGAAAGTGGCAACCAACTGAGTAATGTAGTGACAGAAAGTCATAACAGCACTCAAACACTCGCCTCTCTTTCTAACGAATTAGAAGCTTGGGTTAATAGGTTTGAAGTAAAACACTAAACTCCCAGCAAAATTCTTAAATATAAAAGCACGTTTTCATACGTGCTTTTTTTATTTCGACGCCCATTCAGTGTAGTTAACCGTACTTTTACTATCTTTTAGAGCATGCTAGACCTAGGTTTTTCGCCCCAAATGAACAAAAACAACCCACTAAGTATAGAAAATCATCAAACAATACTTTTTTTGCAATTTAATGTTGACCCAGAACGCGAAAACACGTTTAATACACCTCGTCGCCCGGATAGCTCAGTCGGTAGAGCAGAGGATTGAAAATCCTCGTGTCGGTGGTTCGATTCCGCCTCCGGGCACCACAATTTATTTGTTGGTGTCCTAGACAACAACAGTAAAGCACAAAGAAATATTATGTGCCGACTTAGCTCAGTAGGTAGAGCAACTGACTTGTAATCAGTAGGTCACCAGTTCGACTCCGGTAGTCGGCACCATTTCTTTAAAGCTTTAAGAATAATTCCCCTTTAGTTCAGTTGGTAGAACGGCGGACTGTTAATCCGTATGTCGCAAGTTCAAGTCTTGCAAGGGGAGCCAAGTTAATCATCAAGCGTAAGCTTTTTGATTTATGATGCCGACTTAGCTCAGTAGGTAGAGCAACTGACTTGTAATCAGTAGGTCACCAGTTCGATTCCGGTAGTCGGCACCATTCTCTTGATTAGAGACTAAACAATCAATTCCCCTTTAGTTCAGTTGGTAGAACGGCGGACTGTTAATCCGTATGTCGCAAGTTCAAGTCTTGCAAGGGGAGCCAATTAAAAAAAGCCGCATCATTGATGCGGCTTTTTTGCATCTGAAGATCTAAACTTATTCATACAAGCCCTCTCACCTTTCTACTACCTCATTTAATTCGAAAACCAACCCTTTTAATACTCTTCTAAAGCAATCAAACTCTTCTCTTTAATTCCGTTCAAGCTATCACAACAACAAACTAGTCACTCTTGTAAAAAGTCAGTCATCACAAACGTACTAGTTTGGTTACCTTGCTGAAAAACGCTAGTAATGAGTACGGGAATTAAAAAGCTAAAGAATGAATTCAAATAAGCTCTAGAAAGGCTCAGTGGATTCCTTAAATTGAAGTGATATACGGATTCACTCTTTATCGAAACTATCCACCACAATCGCTCCCATAGACGCTGGCATAGAAATAACAATCACCCTTTTGATAGATACAATTGGATCGCTTAACAAAGGCAGTTTATCCAAACAAGTCAGCACCAAAGCGACAACCAATGCAGTCATCACATAAGCAATAACAATTCTGAAAATAAACACTGGCAACCGAGCGATGATATCTTTCTGAAATACACTCTCATACGTATAAAAGCCAAGGAATACAGCAGACAATAGAAACAACAACATCAAGTTAGCTGTAGGTAAAGTCTCCCCTAACTTCCAGGCCTCTTCAGAAAAGGAAATCGGCACAGCTAAAGCAAAAGATCCTACAAAGATCTGGCTCGCATCTTCAAAGTTAAAGCTTAGTTTCATAGAACTACCTTTAAGGCTTTTGGACTCAATCAATTTATCGAAGTAATACCAAACTATCCGTTCATGATCTTGGAGAGTTTGGGCTTCCAACTAACAAAGATAACTTTGTGTAACTTTATACTAGTCGCATTTACCAAAGCACAACTTGAATTAGTAAGCAGTAAATCATTAATCATTAACTGCAGAGCAATACATTGCTAATAACTTAAATACTATCCTTGGAATTGTTAGCCTTTATTAAGCCCATTAAACAAGGTGCTCAAATCCGTTTCGGAATGGCTTTAGGTTGACTGTATGTAAGAGTCGTTAAGTAATAACAAACAAGCTCTACCACGCTCTAAAGAGGTTTCTGACGCACAGCAAGTTCTTGTCTCCATCAACGAATTCCAACCTAATAGGTAGTGATCTTTGCAGACAAGCATATGAACAATGCAGGATAGCGATACCTTAATAAGTTGAGTAGCTAATTATTATGTAGGCAGTTAAAACATATCTAAATCATTCTCGATTAGAATCGCTAGAAAGCCTAGTTATTAGTATCTAGATATAGTACATCGCAAGTGATTGGGATTGGGATTGTAGGTAACCCCGAGTAACGTTGCCTAAGATACAGGTAAACCTAGTCTGTAAAGACTGGTTTTATGAGAGGGGCTGAAATGGCCTAGGTTGACACGGTCGCTCAATGAGCTAAGCCCATTTTCAAAATGTAGAAAGCCTCACTATTTCTAACGAGGCATTTTGGTCAGTGATGGCATTGTTGGGAAACCTTTTGCGATACTGGCTGGGCGACAACCAAATAATGATGCCAGAAATGACGAAAGCCTAATCGTGAGATTAGGCTTTCTAATAAGAGGCAGAATAGTTGAAGTTTATGACTTCAGGTAAACCATCACGGGACTCGTTCGACCAAAGAAGAGAATTACTATTATTTAGATGTAAAAAAGCCCCGCTATTTCTAGCGAGGCTTCTAAATAAGTGGCGGAGTGGACGGGACTCGAACCCGCGACCCCCGGCGTGACAGGCCGGTATTCTAACCAACTGAACTACCACTCCGCAGTGTCTATTCAGCATAATGCAATTTAAGCCTGACGATGTCCTACTCTCACATGGGGAAGCCCCACACTACCATCGGCGCTATTGTGTTTCACTTCTGAGTTCGGCATGGAATCAGGTGGGTCCACAATGCTATGGTCGTCAAACAAATTCTATTGTTAATTTGACTAATCAAATCAACTAAATAATGGTGCTGATACCCAGACTCGAACTGGGGACCTCACCCTTACCAAGGGTGCGCTCTACCGGGCTGAGCTATATCAGCAATTCAAGAACCGTCTTAAAACGATTTTGAAAACTTTTTGTCTTCACTTTTAAAAAGTGAAAATAAATTTGGAGCCTGGCGATGTCCTACTCTCACATGGGGAAACCCCACACTACCATCGGCGCTATTGTGTTTCACTTCTGAGTTCGGCATGGAATCAGGTGGGTCCACAATGCTATGGTCGCCAAGCAAATTTTAAAATTCGGAAAGCTAATCTAAAAGTGTCTCTTCAAACTCATTCAAGGTCTGTCTTTGAGTCCACAAAACCCCTTGGGTGTTGTATGGTTAAGCCTCACGGGCAATTAGTACAGGTTAGCTCAATGCCTCGCAGCACTTACACACCCTGCCTATCAACGTCGTAGTCTACGACAACCCTTTAGGACGCTTATAGCGTCAGGGAAAACTCATCTCAAGGCTCGCTTCCCGCTTAGATGCTTTCAGCGGTTATCGATTCCGAACTTAGCTACCGGGCAATGCCATTGGCATGACAACCCGAACACCAGAGGTTCGTCCACTCCGGTCCTCTCGTACTAGGAGCAGCCCCTTTCAATTTTCCAACGCCCACGGCAGATAGGGACCGAACTGTCTCACGACGTTCTAAACCCAGCTCGCGTACCACTTTAAATGGCGAACAGCCATACCCTTGGGACCGACTTCAGCCCCAGGATGTGATGAGCCGACATCGAGGTGCCAAACACCGCCGTCGATATGAACTCTTGGGCGGTATCAGCCTGTTATCCCCGGAGTACCTTTTATCCGTTGAGCGATGGCCCTTCCATTCAGAACCACCGGATCACTATGACCTGCTTTCGCACCTGCTCGAATTGTCATTCTCGCAGTCAAGCGGGCTTATGCCATTGCACTAACCACACGATGTCCAACCGTGTTTAGCCCACCTTCGTGCTCCTCCGTTACTCTTTGGGAGGAGACCGCCCCAGTCAAACTACCCACCAGGCACTGTCCGTAACCCCGATTCAGGGGCCAACGTTAGAACATCAAAACTACAAGGGTGGTATTTCAAGGACGACTCCACCACATCTAGCGACGCGGTTTCATAGTCTCCCACCTATCCTACACATGTAGGTTCAATGTTCAGTGCCAAGCTGTAGTAAAGGTTCACGGGGTCTTTCCGTCTAGCCGCGGGTACACTGCATCTTCACAGCGATTTCAATTTCACTGAGTCTCGGGTGGAGACAGCGTGGCCATCATTACGCCATTCGTGCAGGTCGGAACTTACCCGACAAGGAATTTCGCTACCTTAGGACCGTTATAGTTACGGCCGCCGTTTACCGGGGCTTCGATCAAGAGCTTCGACCGAAGTCTAACCCCATCAATTAACCTTCCGGCACCGGGCAGGCGTCACACCGTATACGTCATCTTACGATTTTGCACAGTGCTGTGTTTTTAATAAACAGTTGCAGCCACCTGGTATCTGCGACTCTCGTCTGCTCCATCCGCAAGGGACTTCACTGATAAGAGCGTACCTTCTCCCGAAGTTACGGTACCATTTTGCCTAGTTCCTTCACCCGAGTTCTCTCAAGCGCCTTGGTATTCTCTACCCGACCACCTGTGTCGGTTTGGGGTACGATTCCTTACAATCTGAAGCTTAGAGGCTTTTCCTGGAAGCATGGCATCAATGACTTCACTACCGTAGTAGCTCGACATCGTATCTCAGCGTTAAAGAAAGTCCGGATTTACCTAAACTTTCCGCCTACATACTTGAACCTGGACAACCGTCGCCAGGCCCACCTAGCCTTCTCCGTCCCCCCATCGCAATTGTAAGAAGTACGGGAATATTAACCCGTTTCCCATCGACTACGCCTTTCGGCCTCGCCTTAGGAGTCGACTTACCCTGCCCCGATTAACGTTGGACAGGAACCCTTGGTCTTCCGGCGAGGGAGTTTTTCACTCCCTTTATCGTTACTCATGTCAGCATTCGCACTTCTGATACCTCCAGCAGCCCTTACAGACCACCTTCAACGGCTTACAGAACGCTCCCCTACCCCACATACCCTAAGGTACGTAGCCGCAGCTTCGGTGTATAGCTTAGCCCCGTTACATCTTCCGCGCAGGCCGACTCGACCAGTGAGCTATTACGCTTTCTTTAAATGATGGCTGCTTCTAAGCCAACATCCTGGCTGTCTGAGCCTTCCCACATCGTTTCCCACTTAGCTATACTTTGGGACCTTAGCTGGCGGTCTGGGTTGTTTCCCTCTCCACGACGGACGTTAGCACCCGCCGTGTGTCTCCCGGATAGTACTTACTGGTATTCGGAGTTTGCAAAGGGTTGGTAAGTCGGGATGACCCCCTAGCCTTAACAGTGCTCTACCCCCAGTAGTATTCGTCCGAGGCGCTACCTAAATAGCTTTCGGGGAGAACCAGCTATCTCCAGGTTTGATTGGCCTTTCACCCCTAGCCACAAGTCATCCGCTAATTTTTCAACATTAGTCGGTTCGGTCCTCCAGTTGATGTTACTCAACCTTCAACCTGCCCATGGCTAGATCACCTGGTTTCGGGTCTAATCCTAGCAACTGTACGCCCAGTTAAGACTCGGTTTCCCTACGGCTCCCCTAAACGGTTAACCTTGCTACTAAAATTAAGTCGCTGACCCATTATACAAAAGGTACGCAGTCACACCACGAAGGTGCTCCTACTGCTTGTACGTACACGGTTTCAGGTTCTATTTCACTCCCCTCACAGGGGTTCTTTTCGCCTTTCCCTCACGGTACTGGTTCACTATCGGTCAGTCAGTAGTATTTAGCCTTGGAGGATGGTCCCCCCATATTCAGACAGGATATCACGTGTCCCGCCCTACTCGATTTCACTGATTATGATGTGTCGGTTACGGGGCTATCACCCTTTATTGCGAGACTTTCCAGACTCTTCACCTGCATCATTAAAAGCTTAAGGGCTAATCCAATTTCGCTCGCCGCTACTTTCGGAATCTCGGTTGATTTCTCTTCCTCGGGGTACTTAGATGTTTCAGTTCCCCCGGTTTGCCTCCTGTTGCTATGTATTCACAACAGGATACGTGCTTATGCACGTGGGTTTCCCCATTCAGAAATCCCAGACTCAAAAGGTTATTACTACCTAATCTGGGCTTATCGCAAGTTATTACGTCTTTCATCGCCTCTGACTGCCAAGGCATCCACCGTGTACGCTTAGTCACTTAACCATACAACCCGAAAGGGTCTTAGTGTATGGCAACTAACCAAGGTTTTTGGTTGTCATCAAGAAGGGTTAATTCTTGATAACTGTTTGCCGGACTCAATTGTGAATCAAATAAATTTGATTCGAATACAAGACACTTGAATGTGTTTGTTGTGTTTATCTAATGAAAGATAAACATTGAGAACTTTTAAATTTGATTTGAATTACTCGTAAGTAATCAAATCAGTCAGCTTTCCAAATTGTTAAAGAGCTTGATTCATAAAGAACCATTTTTAAATATTTTCAGATAAAAACACTTAAAGATGGTGGAGCTATGCGGGATCGAACCGCAGACCTCCTGCGTGCAAGGCAGGCGCTCTCCCAGCTGAGCTATAGCCCCATCTTTGTTTCTAGTCGATATTGGTGGGTCTGAGTGGACTCGAACCACCGACCTCCCGCTTATCAGGCGAGCGCTCTAACCAGCTGAGCTACAGACCCAATATCGTCTCTTTTACTTTCTAAACCTAATCAATCTGTGTGGACACTCATCGTAAATATCTTCGTATAAGGAGGTGATCCAGCCCCAGGTTCCCCTAGGGCTACCTTGTTACGACTTCACCCCAGTCATGAACCACAAAGTGGTGAGCGTCCTCCTCGAAAGGTTAAACTACCCACTTCTTTTGCAGCCCACTCCCATGGTGTGACGGGCGGTGTGTACAAGGCCCGGGAACGTATTCACCGTGACATTCTGATTCACGATTACTAGCGATTCCGACTTCATGGAGTCGAGTTGCAGACTCCAATCCGGACTACGACGCACTTTTTGGGATTCGCTCACTATCGCTAGCTTGCTGCCCTCTGTATGCGCCATTGTAGCACGTGTGTAGCCCTACTCGTAAGGGCCATGATGACTTGACGTCGTCCCCACCTTCCTCCGGTTTATCACCGGCAGTCTCCCTGGAGTTCCCGACATTACTCGCTGGCAAACAAGGATAAGGGTTGCGCTCGTTGCGGGACTTAACCCAACATTTCACAACACGAGCTGACGACAGCCATGCAGCACCTGTCTCAGAGCTCCCGAAGGCACACCTGCGTCTCCGCTGGCTTCTCTGGATGTCAAGAGTAGGTAAGGTTCTTCGCGTTGCATCGAATTAAACCACATGCTCCACCGCTTGTGCGGGCCCCCGTCAATTCATTTGAGTTTTAATCTTGCGACCGTACTCCCCAGGCGGTCTACTTAACGCGTTAGCTCCGAAAGCCACGGCTCAAGGCCACAACCTCCAAGTAGACATCGTTTACGGCGTGGACTACCAGGGTATCTAATCCTGTTTGCTCCCCACGCTTTCGCATCTGAGTGTCAGTGTCTGTCCAGGGGGCCGCCTTCGCCACTGGTATTCCTTCAGATCTCTACGCATTTCACCGCTACACCTGAAATTCTACCCCCCTCTACAGCACTCTAGTTCACCAGTTTCAAATGCAGTTCCGAGGTTGAGCCCCGGGCTTTCACATCTGACTTAATGAACCACCTGCATGCGCTTTACGCCCAGTAATTCCGATTAACGCTCGCACCCTCCGTATTACCGCGGCTGCTGGCACGGAGTTAGCCGGTGCTTCTTCTGTTGCTAACGTCAAGAGATAGCGCTATTAACACTACCCCCTTCCTCACAACTGAAAGTACTTTACAACCCGAAGGCCTTCTTCATACACGCGGCATGGCTGCATCAGGCTTTCGCCCATTGTGCAATATTCCCCACTGCTGCCTCCCGTAGGAGTCTGGACCGTGTCTCAGTTCCAGTGTGGCTGATCATCCTCTCAGACCAGCTAGGGATCGTCGCCTTGGTGAGCCATTACCTCACCAACTAGCTAATCCCACCTAGGCATATCTTGACGCGAGAGGTCCGAAGATCCCCCTCTTTGGCCCGTAGGCATTATGCGGTATTAGCCATCGTTTCCAATGGTTATCCCCCACATCAAGGCAATTTCCTAGGCATTACTCACCCGTCCGCCGCTCGACGCCCATTAACGCACCCGAAGGATTGTTAGTGTCGTTTCCGCTCGACTTGCATGTGTTAGGCCTGCCGCCAGCGTTCAATCTGAGCCATGATCAAACTCTTCAATTTAAGATTTTGTGACTCAACGAATACTGACTTCAAAACTACTATGTAATTTTAAAGCTATTACCATTCCAACAGAATGGTAATGAATTGACTGTGCCAAATAACCGAAGTTATTCGTATTGGTCACTCAGTTCATTGAAATCAATTTTGATTCCGAAGAATCTGTTTTATCTAACGATAAAACGTTTTGATATTCATCAACGAGTGCCCACACAGATTGATAGGTTTAAATTGTTAAAGAGCTTTGCTTTCAGTGCCTTAGCACGTAAGCAGGACGCGTATAATACGCTTTCCACTTTGAAAGTCAACATAAAACTCTAAGAAACTTAGAACTCTATGGTGACTTGTCTAGAAACTAGACAAAGTCGAAATTAAAGCCTGGCGATGTCCTACTCTCACATGGGGAAACCCCACACTACCATCGGCGCTATTGTGTTTCACTTCTGAGTTCGGCATGGAATCAGGTGGGTCCACAATGCTATGGTCGCCAAGCAAATTTTAAAATTCGGAAAGCTAATCTAAAAGTGTCTCTTCAAACTCATTCAAGGTCTGTCTTTGAGTCCACAAAACCCCTTGGGTGTTGTATGGTTAAGCCTCACGGGCAATTAGTACAGGTTAGCTCAATGCCTCGCAGCACTTACACACCCTGCCTATCAACGTCGTAGTCTACGACAACCCTTTAGGACGCTTATAGCGTCAGGGAAAACTCATCTCAAGGCTCGCTTCCCGCTTAGATGCTTTCAGCGGTTATCGATTCCGAACTTAGCTACCGGGCAATGCCATTGGCATGACAACCCGAACACCAGAGGTTCGTCCACTCCGGTCCTCTCGTACTAGGAGCAGCCCCTTTCAATTTTCCAACGCCCACGGCAGATAGGGACCGAACTGTCTCACGACGTTCTAAACCCAGCTCGCGTACCACTTTAAATGGCGAACAGCCATACCCTTGGGACCGACTTCAGCCCCAGGATGTGATGAGCCGACATCGAGGTGCCAAACACCGCCGTCGATATGAACTCTTGGGCGGTATCAGCCTGTTATCCCCGGAGTACCTTTTATCCGTTGAGCGATGGCCCTTCCATTCAGAACCACCGGATCACTATGACCTGCTTTCGCACCTGCTCGAATTGTCATTCTCGCAGTCAAGCGGGCTTATGCCATTGCACTAACCACACGATGTCCAACCGTGTTTAGCCCACCTTCGTGCTCCTCCGTTACTCTTTGGGAGGAGACCGCCCCAGTCAAACTACCCACCAGGCACTGTCCGTAACCCCGATTCAGGGGCCAACGTTAGAACATCAAAACTACAAGGGTGGTATTTCAAGGACGACTCCACCACATCTAGCGACGCGGTTTCATAGTCTCCCACCTATCCTACACATGTAGGTTCAATGTTCAGTGCCAAGCTGTAGTAAAGGTTCACGGGGTCTTTCCGTCTAGCCGCGGGTACACTGCATCTTCACAGCGATTTCAATTTCACTGAGTCTCGGGTGGAGACAGCGTGGCCATCATTACGCCATTCGTGCAGGTCGGAACTTACCCGACAAGGAATTTCGCTACCTTAGGACCGTTATAGTTACGGCCGCCGTTTACCGGGGCTTCGATCAAGAGCTTCGACCGAAGTCTAACCCCATCAATTAACCTTCCGGCACCGGGCAGGCGTCACACCGTATACGTCATCTTACGATTTTGCACAGTGCTGTGTTTTTAATAAACAGTTGCAGCCACCTGGTATCTGCGACTCTCGTCTGCTCCATCCGCAAGGGACTTCACTGATAAGAGCGTACCTTCTCCCGAAGTTACGGTACCATTTTGCCTAGTTCCTTCACCCGAGTTCTCTCAAGCGCCTTGGTATTCTCTACCCGACCACCTGTGTCGGTTTGGGGTACGATTCCTTACAATCTGAAGCTTAGAGGCTTTTCCTGGAAGCATGGCATCAATGACTTCACTACCGTAGTAGCTCGACATCGTATCTCAGCGTTAAAGAAAGTCCGGATTTACCTAAACTTTCCGCCTACATACTTGAACCTGGACAACCGTCGCCAGGCCCACCTAGCCTTCTCCGTCCCCCCATCGCAATTGTAAGAAGTACGGGAATATTAACCCGTTTCCCATCGACTACGCCTTTCGGCCTCGCCTTAGGAGTCGACTTACCCTGCCCCGATTAACGTTGGACAGGAACCCTTGGTCTTCCGGCGAGGGAGTTTTTCACTCCCTTTATCGTTACTCATGTCAGCATTCGCACTTCTGATACCTCCAGCAGCCCTTACAGACCACCTTCAACGGCTTACAGAACGCTCCCCTACCCCACATACCCTAAGGTACGTAGCCGCAGCTTCGGTGTATAGCTTAGCCCCGTTACATCTTCCGCGCAGGCCGACTCGACCAGTGAGCTATTACGCTTTCTTTAAATGATGGCTGCTTCTAAGCCAACATCCTGGCTGTCTGAGCCTTCCCACATCGTTTCCCACTTAGCTATACTTTGGGACCTTAGCTGGCGGTCTGGGTTGTTTCCCTCTCCACGACGGACGTTAGCACCCGCCGTGTGTCTCCCGGATAGTACTTACTGGTATTCGGAGTTTGCAAAGGGTTGGTAAGTCGGGATGACCCCCTAGCCTTAACAGTGCTCTACCCCCAGTAGTATTCGTCCGAGGCGCTACCTAAATAGCTTTCGGGGAGAACCAGCTATCTCCAGGTTTGATTGGCCTTTCACCCCTAGCCACAAGTCATCCGCTAATTTTTCAACATTAGTCGGTTCGGTCCTCCAGTTGATGTTACTCAACCTTCAACCTGCCCATGGCTAGATCACCTGGTTTCGGGTCTAATCCTAGCAACTGTACGCCCAGTTAAGACTCGGTTTCCCTACGGCTCCCCTAAACGGTTAACCTTGCTACTAAAATTAAGTCGCTGACCCATTATACAAAAGGTACGCAGTCACACCACGAAGGTGCTCCTACTGCTTGTACGTACACGGTTTCAGGTTCTATTTCACTCCCCTCACAGGGGTTCTTTTCGCCTTTCCCTCACGGTACTGGTTCACTATCGGTCAGTCAGTAGTATTTAGCCTTGGAGGATGGTCCCCCCATATTCAGACAGGATATCACGTGTCCCGCCCTACTCGATTTCACTGATTATGATGTGTCGGTTACGGGGCTATCACCCTTTATTGCGAGACTTTCCAGACTCTTCACCTGCATCATTAAAAGCTTAAGGGCTAATCCAATTTCGCTCGCCGCTACTTTCGGAATCTCGGTTGATTTCTCTTCCTCGGGGTACTTAGATGTTTCAGTTCCCCCGGTTTGCCTCCTGTTGCTATGTATTCACAACAGGATACGTGCTTATGCACGTGGGTTTCCCCATTCAGAAATCCCAGACTCAAAAGGTTATTACTACCTAATCTGGGCTTATCGCAAGTTATTACGTCTTTCATCGCCTCTGACTGCCAAGGCATCCACCGTGTACGCTTAGTCACTTAACCATACAACCCGAAAGGGTCTTAGTGTATGGCAACTAACCAAGGTTTTTGGTTGTCATCAAGAAGGGTTAATTCTTGATAACTGTTTGCCGGACTCAATTGTGAATCAAATAAATTTGATTCGAATACAAGACACTTGAATGTGTTTGTTGTGTTTATCTAATGAAAGATAAACATTGAGAACTTTTAAATTTGATTTGAATTACTCGTAAGTAATCAAATCAGTCAGCTTTCCAAATTGTTAAAGAGCATAAAGCAAAAAGCTTTAATCAATAACTTACGTTATTAATTAAAGCTCTGGCTTTAACTAAATCTAAACCATCAATCTGTGTGGACACTCATCGTAAGTATCTTCGTATAAGGAGGTGATCCAGCCCCAGGTTCCCCTAGGGCTACCTTGTTACGACTTCACCCCAGTCATGAACCACAAAGTGGTGAGCGTCCTCCCCGAAAGGTTAAACTACCCACTTCTTTTGCAGCCCACTCCCATGGTGTGACGGGCGGTGTGTACAAGGCCCGGGAACGTATTCACCGTGACATTCTGATTCACGATTACTAGCGATTCCGACTTCATGGAGTCGAGTTGCAGACTCCAATCCGGACTACGACGCACTTTTTGGGATTCGCTCACTATCGCTAGCTTGCTGCCCTCTGTATGCGCCATTGTAGCACGTGTGTAGCCCTACTCGTAAGGGCCATGATGACTTGACGTCGTCCCCACCTTCCTCCGGTTTATCACCGGCAGTCTCCCTGGAGTTCCCGACATTACTCGCTGGCAAACAAGGATAAGGGTTGCGCTCGTTGCGGGACTTAACCCAACATTTCACAACACGAGCTGACGACAGCCATGCAGCACCTGTCTCAGAGCTCCCGAAGGCACACCTGCGTCTCCGCTGGCTTCTCTGGATGTCAAGAGTAGGTAAGGTTCTTCGCGTTGCATCGAATTAAACCACATGCTCCACCGCTTGTGCGGGCCCCCGTCAATTCATTTGAGTTTTAATCTTGCGACCGTACTCCCCAGGCGGTCTACTTAACGCGTTAGCTCCGAAAGCCACGGCTCAAGGCCACAACCTCCAAGTAGACATCGTTTACGGCGTGGACTACCAGGGTATCTAATCCTGTTTGCTCCCCACGCTTTCGCATCTGAGTGTCAGTGTCTGTCCAGGGGGCCGCCTTCGCCACTGGTATTCCTTCAGATCTCTACGCATTTCACCGCTACACCTGAAATTCTACCCCCCTCTACAGCACTCTAGTTCACCAGTTTCAAATGCAGTTCCGAGGTTGAGCCCCGGGCTTTCACATCTGACTTAATGAACCACCTGCATGCGCTTTACGCCCAGTAATTCCGATTAACGCTCGCACCCTCCGTATTACCGCGGCTGCTGGCACGGAGTTAGCCGGTGCTTCTTCTGTTGCTAACGTCAAGAGATAGCGCTATTAACACTACCCCCTTCCTCACAACTGAAAGTACTTTACAACCCGAAGGCCTTCTTCATACACGCGGCATGGCTGCATCAGGCTTTCGCCCATTGTGCAATATTCCCCACTGCTGCCTCCCGTAGGAGTCTGGACCGTGTCTCAGTTCCAGTGTGGCTGATCATCCTCTCAGACCAGCTAGGGATCGTCGCCTTGGTGAGCCATTACCTCACCAACTAGCTAATCCCACCTAGGCATATCTTGACGCGAGAGGTCCGAAGATCCCCCTCTTTGGCCCGTAGGCATTATGCGGTATTAGCCATCGTTTCCAATGGTTATCCCCCACATCAAGGCAATTTCCTAGGCATTACTCACCCGTCCGCCGCTCGACGCCCATTAACGCACCCGAAGGATTGTTAGTGTCGTTTCCGCTCGACTTGCATGTGTTAGGCCTGCCGCCAGCGTTCAATCTGAGCCATGATCAAACTCTTCAATTTAAGATTTTGTGACTCAACGAATACTGACTTCAAAACTACTATGTAATTTTAAAGCTATTACCATTCCAACAGAATGGTAATGAATTGACTGTGCCAAATAACCGAAGTTATTCGTATTGGTCACTCAGTTCATTGAAATCAATTTTGATTCCGAAGAATCTGTTTTATCTAACGATAAAACGTTTTGATATTCATCAACGAGTGCCCACACAGATTGATAGGTTTAAATTGTTAAAGAGCTTCACTTGTTGAGCGTCCCTTTTAAATAAGGAGCCTCTCGAAGTGGACGGCCATTCTAGCGTTTTAATTCTCAGTGTCAAACACTTATTGAGAATTAATTCCTACTTTTTAAAAGTAGGAGCGATTAATCGCTTTAAGCTAGTTGCCTTACTAACATTCTGCGCTGAAGCCTTGTGGCGTCTGCCGTGTCAGTGAGGCGGCATTATAGAGATGCCGCTCATATTGGCAAGCATTAAATACGTTTTTTATTGAAAAAAGAGGTTAAGCGAAGACATTTCAACCAAGGGCTTATTTATACCACTTTCAACCCAAGTTTCGAACAAATTACCCACAACACCCTGTGGATAACTACTCGCCATTATCAAAAAAATAAGATAAACGAGCCCTAGGGTTTAGATATTCTCTAACTTGTTCCGGTAATTTGCTTGGATGAACGGCATTGACAATTTTTATCTCTTTAGTAAAGAGGTCAATGATCGGGGCTTGGGTTCTTGGGACGCTAGGATCATAGATCAGTACATTCGGGTAAAGCATGTGTTTGGCATTAACTGAAATCACGATTCCAATTGATTCATTTGAAAGCTGCACGACAGTACCCGGTGGATACACTCCCATAAACTTAACTAACAGACTCAAGTTGTCCTGACTATATAGATGTTTGCAGTTCTTATATAAATGAGAGAGTGCTAAGTAAGGAATCTTTTGTTGGGATTGCGTTTTACCATGGCAAAGGTTATCGAATGCATTAGCTACTGCAACTATCTTTGCAAACTCATCAATCTCTTGCTCTTTTAGGCCTTCGGGATAACCAGAACCATCATTCATCTCATGATGTTGAGCAATCACCTTTTTAGCACTGTCAGGAAAGTCATCAATTCCTGAGACAATATCTGCACCATATTTGGTGTGAAGCTTTAGATAGTTCTCTTCTGGTACCGTCAGTGCGCTCTGCTTTCTTAATATCGCAACTGGTATTTTGATTTTGCCTACATCGTGGAACAACGCGGCAAATGAAAGATCTTTCAACTGTTGCGTATTGTAGCCTTTGGCTTTACCTATCATTAGCGCAACAACAGAGACATTTAATGTATGAAAATAGATGTCTTCAAAGTCAGCTTTTGCATTCATGAGATGCAAGGTTACGTTATCGTCACTCACTAGCGTTTCAACAATATCATCAACAAGAGCCTTAACCTCCCCTACTGCATCTAAGGGGCGATTACGGATTTTGGTCATCACTGAACGCATTCGAGCAAGCGAACGTTCGAACTCTTTCTCGCAATGACTCACCCTACGACGGTAAGAGCTTAGAGTTTCGATACGTTCATGCTTATCTTTCCACATTCTTTCCGCTTCAAGACTTACCTGTAAATCAGTATCAAGATCTTGTCCACTCACATGGTTAGCGGGTAAAGGTGATGTATCACTTTGGTTCGGGTTTATATAGACGTGCTTAATCCCAAGGTGTCGAATGACCTTTACTTGAGCATCATCTTTGATTTTAAAGCTATTGAGTAGAAATGGGTGTTCATTCCATTTTACTGGGAGTCGTATATGTAGACCGGGCTGAATGCGATCTACGGTAATCTTTATGCTGCCCATTTTTATATATAATATTGATTATTAATCTCTATTTATAATTCTAATAAAACCAAGCAGCAATTTCACTATCCAATTTCACAGGTTCAACTTAAAGAATCACAATGCACCATCCAACGTATACCGAACTTGTCTTCGACTTTGCCAAACCGGGCGCCCCAAAAAGTATCCGCTAGCGGTGTCATTATACGCCCGCCTTGCTTAAGCTTTTCAAAGATGTGTTCCTGAGTCGCGGTATCTTCGGTAACAAGCGAGAGTGCCAGGTTGTTACCTTCGAGTTCCTTGGCTTTAACACCATCAGACATCATGAGCTTCATACCGAACGCTTCGAACTCAGCATGCATAATCCAATCAGGTTGAGCTCCCTCTATTACTTGTGGCGCATCACTAAAAAGTTGTTTCGATAAAACCACACCGCCAAAACACTTATGGTAAAAATCCAACGCTTCATTACAACGGCCATCAAAAAACAAATAAGGGGTTACTGTCAGCATATCTCTCTCCTCTGCTATTTCTTTAAACATAGACAATAGAAGACAGAATGATAGGTAACATTCTGATTTAAGATGATTAATTTACTAGGAATTTGAATTACGAAAGGAAACGGTGAGATTTAGGGATGAAGCATAAAGATCTGACTGATTAATGAAGCCTTCCTGCCGCCACCACGAAGGCAACACTTCCTACTCTCCAGATACAACAAAGCCCCGACTTGAGTCGAGGCTTTGTCATTTAAATATGGTACCGGTAGGTGACTTGGCTGGGCTTGCATCCAAGCCGACACGCTAGGTTAGGAATTCACAAACGTCCAAAACGACGAAAGGTCGCTATAATAGCGACCTTTCTGTGTTTGGGGGCGGTTAGGCGGAGTGATTGGACAGACACTCCTGCCGCTACCACGAAGGCAACATTTCCTGCTCTCCAGATACAACAAAGCCCCGACATGAGTCGAGGCTTTATCATTTAAATATGGTACCGGTAGGCGGACTTGAACCGCCACGCCCGAAGGCAACGGATTTTGAATCCGTCGTGTATACCAATTTCACCATACCGGCATTATCTTGGGGCATTATCTTGGGGCATTGCCCTTTCGATGTCTGGCATTATACGTATGCGAACTGATGTGGCAAGTATAAAAACTTGAATTCATGTGTGTTTGCCGATAATTTCGCCACTAAGTCATAAGCTGTGCGTCATGTCTCTTTTCACGCTAAGCCTTAGCCTATATTCTGACGCCTAAATTTTTGAAGAAGTAATAACACCATGACATCAACAAACACAATGCCACCAGCAGGAGTAATGCGCCGATTTGGTGCCTTGTTCTATGACGCCCTTATCGTAATTGCTATTGAAATGTTGGCGGCTGGCGTCATTGTCGCTCTGCTGCACGCTCTCATGGCTCTTGGCGTCTTTAACCATAGCGGTTATGCCGATGTTAGTGACTTCTTAACGAACCACCCAATCTGGAGCCCTGCATATACTTTCTACTTAGTCGTAGTTTGGGTGTACTTCTTTGTTTTCTTCTGGACAAGAGCAGGCCAAACGCTAGGAATGAGAGCTTGGAAACTGCGTGTTCAAAACAAAGATGGCTCAGCAATTACCGTAACCCAAGCGCTGATTCGCTTAGGAACCTCAGGATTTGGATTGGCAAACTTATGTGTTCCATTCGATCCTCAGAAGCGTGGCTTTCACGACATCTGGGCGAAGACTGAAGTAGTAGTGCTACCACAAGCACGATAACGCTATTAACCTCACTACAATCAAGATCAAAAAAGGAAGGCGTTATGCCTTCCTTTTTCTATTTACAGTTTCCGTCTCAAGAGCATGATGGCAATTCCGAGGAACACCACGCTCGGAGCGAGCGCCCCAAAGGCCGGTGGTATTTGATAAACCAAACTGACCGGGCCAAAGAACTCACTGGATATATAGAAAGTAAAACCTGCAATAACCCCCGATAGAATCCTTGCTCCCATAGTCACACTTCGCAATGGACCAAAGATAAACGACAGTGCCATCAACATCATGACCGCTATCGAGATAGGCTGAGTTATCTTTCTCCATAAAGCGAGTTCATAGCGTGATGCATCTTGCTCCGACGCTTTAAGGTAGGAAACATAATCATACAGTCCACTTAAAGAGAGCTCTTCTGGCTTAACCGTTACAATCGCAAGCTTATCTGGAGCAAGTGATGTCTTCCATGAGTATGTAGGTAGACTTTCTTTGGTAATTTGAATCTCATTTTCGAACGACGTGATCTCGACATCGTTCATTGTCCAAACGTTGTCTCCGACGTAATCCACTTCTTCAGAATATATCGCCGTCTTAAGTGCCTTATTTTCATCAAAGCGCCACATGTTCAAACCATATAACTTTTCATCGTCAATTTTGACAACGAATATAAAGTCATTAGCATCACGCGCCCATACCCCACTTTGGGTAGAGATGATATTACCACCAGCAATCGATATGGTTCTTAAGTCACGAGCCATCTTCTGTGCTTGAGGAGCTCCCCATTGACCAAGAAGAGTCACAACGATCATTAATGGAATAGCGGTTTTGAGTACCGATAGGCCAATATCTAACTTAGAGAAACCCGCAGCCTGCATCACCACTAGCTCAGAACTCGCAGCAAGCATACCCAGTCCAATCAATGCGCCAAGTAATGCGGCCATTGGAAAGAACATTTCGATATCACGAGGAACACTCAATAGAACGAAATACAGCGCTTGTAATAGATCATAAGTACCACGACCAACCTTTCTCAGCTGCTCTACGTACTTGATAATCCCAGAAAGACCAACAAACGTCACCAATACCAATGACGTAGTTGCGATGATGGTTCTGCCTATATATAAATCGAGAATCTTAAACACGGCTTAAGCTAACCTTTTATTCTTGAATTTTTCTTTCAAACGCCTTACTGGCACGCTATCCATAAAGTTTGCACCAATCGCGACAAATAACAATAACGCATTAATTGGCCACATGCCGACTACCGCAGGGATACTCCCCTCTTCAATCGAAGATTTAGTTGCACTGATTGCTAAGAAATAGGTTAGGTAAATTAGAATGGCTGGGCCAATTTTAGCGAAACGACCTTGTCGAGGGTTCACCGCAGACAGCGGCACAACAAGCATGGTCAACAATGGAATACAAAGCACCAATGAAATTCGCCACTGTAATTCCGCTTTCGCACTGTTTTCTGGGTTGCCAATCAGTTCGAGCGTAGGAATGGCCTCCCAATCTCGACCTTTTTTCTCGACCTCACGCTGACCAATTAAGCCTTCGTACTCTTCAAAGTGCGTCACCATATAATCAAGACGTGTCGGAATCCCTTCATGACGAGTACCATCATACATAACTATGACTTGGCGACCATCGCTGAGCTCTTTTACATCACCCGACTTAGAGAACATCACACTAGGCAATACCGAATCACGTGGGCGCATTTGAGCAACGAACACATTTTCTAACTTATTACCGTCGATATCATCAATGAAAACGACAGAAGAACCATCCGGCGTGCCTTCAAACTTACCTTTTGGCAGTAAATCAACACTGTTCTCTGCAGCCACCTCTTCATACATTTGCTCAACTTTGTCTTGCGACCAAGGAGATAACCAAAATGAGTTAAAAGCGGCAACAGAAGCGGTAATCAAAGCCAAATAAAGCGCAGATTGGATAAGGAATTTGTTACCAATACCCGTAGCGTTCATTACGACTATTTCACTTTCAGCGTAAAGGCGGCCAAAAGTAAGCAAAATACCAATATAGATACTGAGAGGAAGCATCAATAAGCCCATAGCTGGCATATTTAGACCAACAATCGACAATATGAGGCTCGCAGGAATATCACCATCAGAGGCGTCCGCTAAAACACTGATGAATTTTTGGCTGAGAAACACGAGAAAGAGAACAAAAAAGATCGCAAATTGGCTCTTGATTGTCTCGCGGATCAAATATCTAACAATAATCACGCTCAAATTACCTATACAAAACTTGTTTTTTTGATTGAATCACTATAATTTCCCGTTGAACCTTTTATTTTTTTAAATTTTTAGCTAAGTGTTAGCGTTCTTCTTTAAGGTTAGTTCCATTATAGGATCCAACAAGTAAGAACCCATTATCTAACATTTAGTTCGATTTGTCTTCAGGATGTAGGAGTACGCATGGAGTTCAGTGTAAAAAGTGGCAGCCCAGAGAAACAGCGCAGCGCATGTATCGTTGTCGGTGTATTCGAACCGCGCCGCCTTTCTCCAGTAGCCGAGCAATTAGATAAGATTAGCGATGGCTATATTAGTTCACTGCTTCGTCGCGGTGATCTAGAGGGTAAACCTGGCCAGATGCTGCTACTGCATCAAGTACCTGGTGTACTTTCAGAACGTGTTCTACTGGTAGGCTGTGGTAAAGAACGTGAGCTAGGCGAGCGTCAATACAAAGAAATTATCCAAAAAACCATCAGCACACTAAACGAAACAGGTTCTATGGAAGCGGTATGTTTCCTTACAGAGCTTCACGTTAAAGGTCGCGACACTTACTGGAAAGTTCGTCAAGCGGTAGAAGCGACTAAAGATGGTCTTTACACATTTGACCAATTTAAGAGCAACAAACCAGAGACTCGTCGCCCATTGCGTAAATTAGTATTCAACGTACCAACACGTCGCGAGCTAAGCCTTGGCGAAAAAGCGATCTCTCATGGTCTTGCTATTGCTTCAGGTGTGAAAGCATCTAAAGACCTTGGCAACATGCCACCGAACATCGCAAATCCTGCTTACCTAGCTTCTCAAGCTCGTCGTTTAGCTGACGATTATGAGACAGTAAAGACTAAGATCATCGGTGAAGAAGAAATGGAAAAGCTGGGTATGACTTCATACTTAGCAGTAGGCCGTGGCTCTAAGAACGAATCTATGATGTCTATCATGGAGTACAAAGGTGCTGCTGACCCAAATGCAAAACCTATCGTTCTAGTCGGTAAAGGTCTTACTTTCGATTCAGGCGGTATCTCACTTAAGCCTGGTGAAGGCATGGATGAGATGAAGTACGACATGTGTGGTGCTGCATCTGTATTCGGTACAATGAAAGCATTGGCGAAACTTAACTTGCCAATTAACGTTGTTGGTATTCTAGCAGGCTGTGAAAACATGCCGGGTAGCAATGCTTACCGCCCAGGTGACATTCTAACAACCATGTCAGGCCAAACAGTTGAAGTACTCAACACTGATGCTGAAGGTCGCTTGGTTCTATGTGATGCTCTAACCTACGTTGAGCGTTTTGAACCTGATTGTGTTGTTGACGTTGCAACACTAACTGGCGCATGTGTTATTGCTTTAGGTCACCACATCAGTGGCGTTCTATCAAACCACAACCCTCTTTCTCATGAACTTGTAAATGCTTCAGAGCAAGCAAGTGACCGTGCATGGCGTCTACCTATGGCAGACGAGTACCATGAGCAGCTAAACAGCCCGTTTGCTGATATGGCAAACATCGGTGGCCGCCCTGGCGGTACTATCACCGCAGGTTGTTTCCTGTCTAAATTCACTAAAAAGTACCACTGGGCTCACATCGACAGTGCAGGTACAGCGTGGAAGTCAGGTGCAGCGAAAGGCTCGACAGGTCGTCCTGTCTCAATGCTAGTCCAATTCTTATTGAACCGCAGCTGCCATGAGACTGAAGAGCAATCTTCAAAATAATGAAAAGGGCCTACGGGCCCTTTTTTAATAAGCGCTATTTGTTAGATCCTGTTAACCAAGTAACATTGATATCCACGATTTTCAGTTCGAGTGTTAAGTATGCAGACTGCTACGTTTTACATTGTGTCTCCAGACAGCCCGCAAGCCAGCGAGGAGGGTTTTGCTCACTATGTGTTGTTTCTTGCGCAGCATTTTGCAAAACAAGGCGCTAAACTTTATCTCAACTGTAACGATAAAGATCATGCTGAGCATATCGCTGAAGTTTTTTGGCAGGTAGAACCTACTGAGTTTATCGCCCACAACTTGGTTGGCGAAGGCCCAAAATATTCAACGAATATTGAGATAGGCCATCAAGGTGTCAAACCTAATTGGAACCGCCAATTGGTAATAAATCTGGCCGATAATCATACAACCTTTGCGAACGCCTTTGCTCAGGTGATAGACTTCGTTCCTTGCGAAGAAAAACCTAAGCAACTCGCTCGAGAAAGGTATAAAATTTACCGTCAGGCTGGATATCAGCTACAAACTATCGAGATTCAACATCCATAGTCAAACCTCATAGTTAAAGCTATCTTTGGATTTAGATTCAAGATGCTTCACTTATGAAGTTTGACCACGATTAACCATTCACAGTATCCGTTTAAGAGCACTATGGAAAAGACATACAACCCAACATCAATCGAACAAGCTCTGTATAAGACTTGGGAAGAGAAAGGCTACTTTAAGCCACACGGTGACACATCAAAAGAAGCTTACAGCATCATGATCCCGCCACCGAACGTCACTGGTAGCCTACACATGGGTCACGCGTTCCAAGATACGATCATGGATACGCTTATCCGTGCTCAACGTATGAAAGGCAAAAATACGCTTTGGCAAGTAGGTACTGACCACGCTGGTATCGCAACTCAAATGGTTGTTGAGCGTAAGATCGCTGCTGAAGAAGGCAAAACAAAACACGACTACGGCCGTGAAGCTTTCATCGACAAGATCTGGGAATGGAAAGGCGAATCAGGTGGCACGATCACTCAACAGCTTCGTCGTCTTGGTGCATCTGTAGATTGGGATCGTGAGCGATTCACTATGGATGATGGCCTATCGGCTGCAACTCAAGAAGTGTTTGTTCGTCTATACGAAGAAGATCTAATCTACCGTGGTAAGCGTCTAGTAAACTGGGATCCTAAACTGCACACTGCAATTTCTGATCTTGAAGTTGAAAACAAAGACAAAAAAGGTTTCATGTGGCACTTCCGTTACCCACTAGCGAATGGTGTTAAAACCGCTGACGGCAAAGACTACATCGTCGTTGCGACTACGCGTCCTGAAACCATGCTTGGTGATACTGGCGTTGCGGTTAACCCAGAAGATCCTCGCTACAAAGATCTTATCGGTAAAGAAATCCTGCTTCCTATCGTAAACCGTCTTATCCCTATCGTAGGAGATGAGCACGCTGACATGGATAAAGGTACGGGGTGTGTGAAGATCACGCCAGCTCATGACTTTAACGATTACGAAGTGGGC
Source organism: Vibrio bathopelagicus (assembly GCF_014879975.1). Classification (NCBI taxonomy): domain Bacteria; kingdom Pseudomonadati; phylum Pseudomonadota; class Gammaproteobacteria; order Vibrionales; family Vibrionaceae; genus Vibrio; species Vibrio bathopelagicus. The sequence goes on from NZ_CP062500.1 coordinate 3,204,428, forward strand.
AAGCGCCATAGCCTACCAATGATCAACATCCTAACGTTCAACGGTGATATCCGTGATGCGGCTGAGATCTTCACAACTAACGGTGAAGAGAGCGATGTGTACTCAACAGATCTTCCAGCTAAATACCAAGGTATGGAGCGTTTTGCCGCTCGTCGTGCAACGGTTGCTGAATTTGAAGAACTAGGCCTACTTGAAGAAATCAAAGATCACGATCTAACCGTTCCTTACGGTGACCGTGGTGGCGTGGTTATCGAACCAATGCTGACTGACCAATGGTACGTGCGTACAGCGCCTCTTGCTGCTCCTGCTGTTAAAGCCGTTGAAGATGGTGAGATCCAATTCGTACCTAAGCAGTACGAAAACATGTACTTCGCGTGGATGCGTGACGTGCAAGACTGGTGTATCTCTCGTCAACTTTGGTGGGGTCACCGTATCCCAGCATGGTACGACAACGATGGTAAAGTTTACGTAGGTCGCACTGAAGAAGAAGTTCGTGAAAAGAACAACCTTTCACCGGTAATTGTTCTTAAGCAAGACAACGACGTTCTTGATACATGGTTCTCTTCTGCACTTTGGACGTTCGGCACACAAGGTTGGCCTGAAGACACTGAAGCAATGAAAACATTCCACCCATCAGAAGTACTAGTATCTGGTTTTGATATTATCTTCTTCTGGGTTGCTCGTATGATCATGATGACCATGCACTTCGTGAAAGACGAAGACGGCAAGGCTCAAGTACCTTTCAAAACCGTTTACATGACGGGCCTTATCCGTGATGAAAACGGCGACAAGATGTCTAAGTCGAAAGGTAACGTACTTGATCCAATTGATATGATTGACGGCATCGGCCTTGAAGAGCTAGTAGAGAAGCGTTGTGGCAACATGATGCAACCTAAACTGGCTGCTAAGATCGAAAAAGCAACACGTAAAACTTTCGAAGATGGTATCGAACCATACGGTACTGATGCACTACGTTTCACTCTTGCTGCTATGGCTTCAACTGGCCGTGACATCAACTGGGACATGAAGCGTCTTGAAGGTTACCGTAACTTCTGTAACAAACTATGGAACGCAAGCCGTTACGTATTGATGAATACAGAAGAGCACGACTGTGGCATGTCACTGTCTGTAGAAGACCGTGCAAACATGGAATTCTCTCTAGCTGATAAGTGGATTGAATCTCAGTTTGAAGTTGCTGCGAAAGAGTTTAATGCTCACCTAGACAACTACCGTCTAGACATGGCAGCAAACACGCTTTACGAATTCATCTGGAACCAATTCTGTGACTGGTACCTAGAGCTAACTAAACCTGTTCTTTGGAAAGGTACTGAAGCTCAACAACAAGCGACTCGTTACACGCTGATCACGGTTCTTGAGAAAACTCTGCGTCTTGCACACCCTGTTCTTCCTTACATCACTGAATCTATCTGGCAAAGCGTTAAGCCGCTAGTAGACGGCGTTGAAGGCGAGACAATCATGACTCAAGCGCTTCCTCAGTTTAATGAAGCTAACTTCAATGCTGAGATCGTTGACGATATCGAGTGGGTTAAAACTTTCATCACAGCTATCCGTAATCTACGTGCGGAATACGACATTGCCCCAAGCCAAGGCTTAGAAGTAATGATCAAAGTCGCTGATGAGAAAGATGCAGCTCGTATCGAAGCAAACAAGATCGTTCTTACTTCTCTAGCTAAGCTAGACGATATTAAAGTTCTAGCAGACGGCGAAGCAACTCCAGCTTGTGCAACTAAGTTAGTTGGCAAATCAGAGCTGATGATTCCAATGGCGGGTCTTATCGACAAAGATGCAGAGCTTGCTCGTCTAGATAAAGAAGTAGCGAAGACTCACGGTGAGATTAAGCGTATCGAAGGTAAGCTAGGTAACGAAGGTTTTGTTGCTAAAGCACCAGAAGCGGTTATCGCGAAAGAGCGTGAAAAGCTTGAAGGCTACCAAGAAACTCTTGTTAAGCTTGAAGAGCAAAAAGCGACAATCGCAGCTTTATAATCCATGCGATAGTTTTTAAGTAAGAAAAAGGGCAGATTATTATCTGCCCTTTTTATTGTCTAAAATTCGGTGCTAATTGTTTGATTAATATAAATTACAATTAGATAACAATGACTTATACATTAACACTAACCTTTTTCACTAAACAACTAATGTACGTCCCTCAATGATTCAATCCGTTCACCCAGTTCAGGATGAGAACTGAGCCATGTGGGTAGTTCAGCATGTCCATCAGAATCTTTTCCTAACAATTCAAACATCTCAATCATAGCTTGATTAGAACCATGCAGCTCGATCATCGAATAGGAAGCAAATGAATCCGCTTCTCGCTCTACATCTTGTGATTGACCATTATTTGCAACAAACACACCAAGACCAGTAAGGTTATCAATGATCCCAGAGCTTTCACCTGTCAAAGCCGCTACAGTTACTGACAACAAACTTGATCGAACCAACACCTTCATTACATGCTGGTGCTGAACATGTCCTAATTCATGTAACAAGATACTGTCTAGTTGCTCTTCCGCTGTAGTCAATCTAACGAGATCATCTAATACGATGATTGTCCCAGCACTCAGCGCAAAAGCATTGGCGCCAAGCTCTGAAGAACGAAAAGCCAACTGTACATCGCCTTCAATGCTCATTTTTTGCAACTGCCTTTCAAAGCGCTGTCGAATGTGGCGCTGTCGTTCTTCCGACAGAGTAGAACTCTCAAAGAACTGTTCATCTAAAGACTCTAAAACCTGATTTTCAACCAGTCTAGGCACCGAATCAGGTAGATAAGTGACTATTTGATGAGTTAACCACGGGATCCCATGAGTGAACATAGAAATAGTAAGTAACACGAGAACAACACTACTAACTAAGATAGCCGTGATGTTCTTCTCTAATTTACCTAAGAAATTATGTTTACCTCTGTCTCTCAAATAGATGTCCAGTTCATCACTTTCCTCCGTGATAAATTGCCATCCATCTGGGAATTTGAGCTTTGTTGGAGCGGATCCAACGCCTCGCATAATTTCAACACGTTCAAAATATGCAGAGACAATAGAGCCATCCACACTAAGGAGCAGTTTATCAGGATGAGAGGTATCTAAAATGGCCTCGCAGCGTTCAGAACTACGAGGCGGGTGTGCAACACCAGAGATCATTTAGCCAATACCAAGATCAACATTAAACGCTTGAGCTATTTCATCAGAAATAGCCGATTCCACATCAGACGGTTGGTCGTTTGCTATTAGTAAATCTAAATTGCCTTGTACATACGAATTCTCCGACAAGTAGTTCATCGTTCTTACCATCACCCATGGTCTAGCTAACCCGAGGGTAATCACTTGAAGCAAGAAGTTAGTTAATACTAAAAACATGTAGCCTTTTATCGTTAATGTCGAAGCAAAACTTAACGTTGAATCGGCCTCATTTTCTTTTCCTTCAAGCACTAACTCAGAAAAGGTGTAATTTCTAATTTTTACTTGAATGTAAGCAGCAATCGCAATACTCATAACAATGAAAGCAAAGTAGTAAGCAACTATCACTGAAGTCAAACTTCCGTTGTTAGTGATTTCGGATAACGATTCAGGGTTGGTGATCATACTGAAACCAACGGTACTGAAGAGAGCCAAGACGGCAACAATAGAGGCTACCAACCATGTAATCATACTGGTTAAGTATACTTTGAAATAAAAGCCATCTTGGTAATCAGCTTTAAACTGACGATCGCCATAGCGATAACCATTAGAAAAATAATTAGCGATACCGGCAAGTAGCCAGGATTGTAAATAAACATAAGAAGGTATGGATAGTAAAATGGCGATACCACCAGCAATCATGTTCATTTGCATAGTAAATATTATTGCCATGATTGCCGTAAATACGCCGACAGTCACAACAAGACCGCGCCCAAGAATTGCCCAGTAGGCTCCGGAAACAGTACCATTGAAAGAGAAGTGAACATTTCGAAAGCTTGTCATTGCAGAATCAAAACGAGCATTACTGCGAGATAACAATGGTAACAATGCAAAAAAAACCAGTAATAAAACCAATGCCACCTGAGGGGCAAACTGATTACTGACTCCCCAAGCGACGACACAAATCACCGCAATAATACGCCCTTTTAGGATCTGCATTGGTTGCCCATGATATTCAAAGCTATCACCTGCGATCGACGTATGGCCATAGAAATAGCGCTTATTGCGTACTTTTGCCCACGCCGAATAAATACCGAGCGTGATCACTGATAGTAGAATGTTAACAATCCATATTCCAAAGTACTCTTTCCCTTTCCCACGAAAGAGAACCTTAGTTTCCAACTCTTTGTTTTCCATTTTAACTCCATCTGACGTTCATCATTAAATCATGCGCATCTTGGTGCGCATTGAGAGGATGCACGCTATAGAAACACGCCATGCTAATCAATAACCTGAACGGATAAATCAAAGGGAGTTATCATAACTTTTGCAAATAATAACAAGGAGTTGAATAAGCCTTACTAAGATATTTATCACTATACAGTTACATTCAACCAGAGATTATTTTACCCCTAGAATCCTTTGATAGCTTTTACCTATCAAAACAATCTTAACCACCCATTAGATTTAATGATAATAATTCTCAATAATGACTCTATCAAAACAACACAACGACTGAGTAATTATCATGAAAAAGACACTAACCTTTGCTGCATTACATTTTACTATCGCATTTAGTGTCGCTTACGTACTAACAGGCGACATCTTAATTGGCAGCTTAATTGCCATGATTGAGCCCTCTGTGAATACTGTTGCTTTCTATTTTCATGAAAAGGCATGGGCTCAAGTTCCAGCGCTTAAAGCTCGTCAGTGGATGACTAAATTAAAAACAGCAAGCTTCGCTACTATCCACTTTAGTGTTGCCTTTACCGTTGTCTACTTATTGACTGGCGATGCCTTTGTTGGTGGTGTAATGGCAACGTTAGAACCCGCTTTGAATACCGTGGCTTACTACTTCCATGAGAAGGTGTGGTTACGAAAAGCAGAAAGCCAAGCAGCACAACCACAGTTTTGTTTGCACCAACATGCTTAACCTAGAGAGTTTACGGTTGACATGGTTGCGATGCGCAATTAAATTATAGTTGTACATCGCAACCATATTAAGAGGCAACATGACTTCAGCACAACTTAGAGAATTATCACGTCAGCTCGTTCGACAACTTGGAATGCTAGACAAAGATTGTGGTGATATTGCACTGCCTCCGATTCAAGCTCATACACTGATTGAACTAGAACAACAGCCATTAACCGTGAATCAATTAGCGGATAAGCTCAATATTGATAAGTCCAACGCCAGTAGAGCAGTCAACAATCTAGCGAAGAACTCGTTAATTCAAACCTCACCACACCCCAACGATAAGCGCAGTATTGTCGCTTCAGTAACACATCAAGGGATAAACACTCTTGCCCAACTTCACAGTCAACAGAATCAATTTTATGACTCGGTACTTGAGCGTTTAACGGAAGCAGAAACTCAACAAGTTTCGGGGGGAATTGAGCATTACCTTAAAGCACTGCAACAAAGCCACGCTTCAAGTGATGTGGTGGTTCGTCCTCTACAACAACAGGACAACACCGAAGTTGCCAATGTAATTCGCCAAGTCTCTTATGAAAACGGGCTAACTGAAGAGAAAGGCTATGGTGTGGCGGATCCCACCTTAGGAGACATGTTCAGTGTTTATAACAACGAAAGATCTCAGTATTGGGTGATTGAACTTGATGGAAAGGTTGTCGGTGGTGGTGGGTTTGCACCATTAGCAGGTATGCCAGAAGTCTGTGAACTGCAAAAAATGTACTTTTTACCAGAAACCAGAGGCAAAGGCTTAGCGAAGAAGTTGGTTAATATGTCGATGGACAAAGCTAAGGAACTGGGTTATCAACATATGTATCTAGAAACAACCGAATGTCTTAATGCCGCCGTTAAACTTTACGAAAAATTGGGCTTTGAGCACCTTGATTCAGCCTGGGGAGAAACAGGCCATGACGCTTGTGAGGTTGTCATGGCCAAAACGCTATAATATGTTTTTGAAATAGGGTTAACGTCGGCAGTTCATTAGAGGACAAGCGAGTGAGCAAATTGATTCATTGTGTAACGGGCTAATTAAATAACCGCTAGTTACGTAAAAAGTTACTCGCGCAAGAGGCTGGATTCAAGGCGACAAAAGAGCTTTCTTTCTGTCCATCCAGTTCAACTTCTAATTGATATAAATGCTTAGGGTTGGGGTTCTCAAGATCAAAAAGGATCGGAGCTTCAACCTGAAATACAACACCAGTATGCTCAGCTCGTACATCTATTGGCATGACTAGTGTCATACCGTTGAATTTGATTGATGCAGAGACTAGTCCTGCTTTTAGTGTCTGATAAATAACATCCACTTTAAACTCGCAGCCACCACCGTGGTGCCAGATTTGCTCGGTGACGACTTGCTCAAGCTTCACATTACGAACAAACTGCAAATACGGTGTGTGCCAAATCCCAATACGTGAATCTGATTTAGCAACGGCTGCTGAAGATACAGAGTCATCCATATCCTCTTCAAGCAACAGGCTCTCCTCTTCTTCAAGGAAAAGGATCTCAAAACGATTTCGACCAAGCTGCATATAAGGGCGGATGTCTTTGCGATATTCAGCTTCGCTGCCATCACAGTCAAATACGGCAACGCCATTGAGTCGTACTTCTGCAAAGTAGTCAACGCCTGCGACGACTAGCTCAACAAATGGGCACGCCAACATGGCATCATCCACTTCGATGTCATGCATCAGGTGCCACTCTTGCTCTGCAATTTCTTCTTCACTCAAGCTATTAGGGAGCTTTGAGCTTAATGGAGCAGGAAAGGTAATGTCATCTTGTGGGATTGAGAGATCCGTCAGTGGCGAGATTTGCCAAAGACCATCGAGAGGTAGCCGCATGTCATTCCTTGAGCTAGATCAATTTTGACCGCATTATAATGAATGAATGCATATAAAGACATTTATTTTTCTGAGGACAAAAAAATGCCAGCTCAAGGCTGGCATTCTTTAAAACTGGGAGAGATTACTCTTCGTCTTCATCATCTTCGTCAGGGTAGATAGCATCTTCACCTTCGTAGTAAGTACCCCAACCGTCGTAGATAATGTCAAACTTCTCTGCAAGATTTACAAGCTTTTCAACTTGCTCATCAATCGCTTCTGCGTTCAGAGTACACTGCATCGTTGCATCACAACAAAGTAGCTTATTGCCATCTTCGTCCTCTGTCTCTTCAGCTTCAAGCACTTCAAAGCCCATTTTGAATGCTTCAACAACGGCTTTCTCAAGTACTGCGAAATCTTCAGCGAATAGGTGATGCTCGATATCGTATAGAGCTTCAGGATCGCTACCATCTTCGATTAGTGCTTCAATGATGTCGCGAGTCTCTCCTTTTTGAAATTCAATTAATTCCGCTACTGATAGATATTCATCTTCGTGAGACATGTGTCTGCTCCAGAGTGTTGACTATGAAAAGATCAAATTTGATTGCCACGAAATATGGCACGGATCGCCTAGAAAAGCCACCTAGATCAGGCGTAGAAGAGTAAGTTTATCGCTAGATAACAGAAGGGATATCAATTAAAAAGTGAAATCAAAATCACAGAAACAAATTTTCAACATATTATTAACCATCGTGTGTTTTAGCATTTCATTTTTATTGTTACTTTTAGCCTTACTCCCTCAAAATTGAGTGGATAGTCATATCAGATGCATACGGTCGATCACTTCATTGATGCATAAAACCTCACTTAAAAGTAAATAACTGCATAAATTTTGAATGGAAAATCATGTTCACCAAGCAAAATGGATTATCGAATCACTGAAATTTGAGCATAGATCCGCAAAAAGTTTGTTCCAGAACCTAACCTTTCGATTGGATTTTAATATTAACAATTCAACATAACTCAGCATTTAAAACCAAAAATATCAAAATAACATAACCTTTACACAAGTTTCAAAACTTGCATATTACGAACAAGCTTGTCATAAATAGACGCTGGATTAATAGTAAGGATGCAAAATGAGTAAGCTGTACGTTGGCTCCGAAGTCGGTCAATTAAGACGAGTTCTCCTAAATAGGCCTGAAAGGGCACTCACCCACCTCACCCCTTCTAACTGTCATGAGCTACTCTTTGATGATGTACTTGCAGTAGAAGCGGCTGGTGAAGAACACGATGCCTTTGCGACGACACTTCGTAACCAAGACGTTGAAGTGTTATTACTGCATGACCTACTGGTTGAGACACTCGCTGTAGCTCAAGCTCGTGAGTGGCTGCTTAATACTCAAATCTCTGATTTCCGTTACGGCCCTACATTCGCACGTGATTTAAGAGAGTACCTTGCTCAAATGGACAATGAGCACTTAGCCACGATCCTACTTGGTGGTTTAGCCTACTCTGAACTTCCTATTAAATCTTCTTCAATGCTACCGAAGATGCACCGCCCGCTTGATTTCGTTATTGAGCCGCTACCTAACCATCTATTTACCCGCGATACTTCTTGTTGGGTTTATGGAGGCGTCTCTCTTAACCCTATGATGATGCCCGCTCGCCAACGAGAAACGAATCACTTGCGAGCAATATACCGTTGGCACCCTGTATTCGCCGGCCAAGACTTCATTAAGTATTTCGGTGATGAAGATCTTCATTACGACAATGCGAATATTGAAGGTGGAGATGTACTGGTTATCGGTAAAGGCGCTGTTCTTATCGGTATTTCAGAGCGTACTAAACCACAAGGTGTTGAAAACCTAGCGGCTAGTTTATTCAAATCCGGTCAAGCTAAAGAAGTGATTGCGATTGATTTACCGAAGCATCGCTCTTGTATGCACCTTGATACGGTCATGACGCACATGGATATCGACACATTCTCAGTCTATCCAGAGATCGTTCGCAAAGACCTAGATACTTGGCGCTTAACGCCGAAAGAAAATGGCGAAATGCGAGTAGAGAAAGCTGAAAACTACCTAACAGCGATTGAAGGCGCGCTGGATCTCGATCAACTGAAGATCATCACAACTGGTGGTGATAACTACGAAGCTGAACGTGAGCAGTGGAATGACGCTAACAATGTACTGACGGTTAAACCGGGTACGGTTATCGGTTATGAGCGTAATGTCTACACCAATGAGAAATACGACAAAGCCGGTATCGAAGTTCTGACGATTCCGGGCAATGAGCTAGGTCGTGGTCGTGGTGGCGCTCGCTGTATGAGCTGTCCTATCGAAAGAGACGGTATCTAAGCTACAAAACTCAATAAAACGAACACACTAACTTACCTAGGCCAGTACCATTGTACTGGCCTTTTTTATTATTTTAATAAAATAAATATTCACAAATATAGCATTATTATGTTTAACTAAGTTCTTCATTGATTCTATATACCCAAGGAGCGAGAGATGGCCTTTAATCTTCGCAATCGTAACTTTCTAAAACTTCTCGACTTTACTCCTAAAGAGATTCAGTTTTTGCTCGACCTGTCTGCCGATCTAAAAAAAGCAAAGTATGCAGGTACCGAGCAGAAAAAGCTTAATGGTAAAAATATCGCTTTGATCTTTGAAAAAGCATCAACTCGAACACGTTGTGCTTTTGAGGTAGCCGCCTTTGATCAAGGTGCTCAAGTCTCTTACTTAGGTCCTTCTGGCTCTCAGATTGGTCAGAAAGAATCAATGAAAGATACAGCGCGTGTATTAGGTCGTATGTACGATGGTATTGAATATCGTGGTTTTGGCCAGAGTATTGTCGAAGATCTTGGCGCTTATGCGGGTGTACCGGTTTGGAATGGTCTAACCGATGAATTCCACCCTACTCAGATCTTGGCTGATTTCCTCACTATGCTTGAGCATGGTCGAGGAAAGCATCTGCATCAAATCAGTTTTGCTTACCTAGGTGATGCACGTAACAACATGGGTAATTCTCTGTTAGTGGGTGCGGCGAAAATGGGTATGGATATTCGCCTTGTCGCGCCTAAAGCGTTCTGGCCAGAAGAACAGCTTGTCGAAGAATGCCAAACTATAGCCCAAACTACAGGTGCAAAAATCACGCTAACAGAAGACGTTACCGAAGGTGTGAAAGGCTGTGATTTCCTTTACACCGATGTTTGGGTTTCCATGGGTGAAGCACCAGAAGCTTGGGACGAACGTGTGGCGGTAATGACGCCTTACCAAGTGAATATGGATGTCATAAAGCTCACAGGCAACCCTCAAGTGAAGTTCATGCATTGCCTGCCTGCTTTCCACAATAATGAAACCGTGATCGGCCAGCAAGTCGCAGACAAATATGGAATGAACGGTTTAGAAGTAACAGACGAAGTATTTGAGTCTGACTACTCGATTGTGTTTGATGAAGCAGAGAATCGCATGCACACCATCAAAGCGGTAATGGTCGCGACACTTGGCCAATAGAGAATAATGAAAGTAAACAAAAGCTTGATGTAATCGCTTGCGCTCACAAATTGAAAGCGTATAATTCTCGGCAATTTGTCTGAGAGTAGTGAAAATGACGCCAACCAATGTTGTGATAAAACATAATGATATTGTGAAAACACATAATAAAATTGTGAAAACACCAAATATTGCTCGCAAGCTAGCATGCTTGCCAGGCCGTCTATTCTGCTTTTCAGCACTTTTTTAAAGCCTCCCATTATGGGGGGCTTTTTTATGGCCAATACATTATTGTGGGGAAGAAGATCATGGCGAATTCGCTCTATCAAAAGCACATCATCTCAATTCCAGAGCTTTCTCGTGAAGAGCTAGAATTAATTGTTCAAACGGCAGGTCAACTCAAAGCGGAACCAAACCCAGAACTCATCAAGAACAAAGTTGTTGCAAGCTGCTTCTTCGAACCTTCAACGCGAACTCGTCTCTCTTTTGAAACGGCAATTCAACGCATCGGTGGTGACGTGATTGGTTTCGACAGCGGTGGTAACACGTCACTGGCGAAGAAAGGCGAAACGCTAGCAGACTCAGTACAGGTTATCTCTTCATACGTTGATGCTTACGTAATGCGCCACCCTCAAGAAGGCGCAGCGCGTCTGGCTTCTGAGTTCTCTAACGGTGTACCTGTGATTAACGCGGGCGACGGCGCAAACCAACACCCAACACAAACACTATTAGACCTGTTCTCTATTGCCGAAACTCAAGGTCGCTTAGATAACCTTAACGTTGCATTCGTTGGTGACCTTAAGTACGGCCGCACGGTTCACTCGCTGACTCAAGCACTAGCGAAGTTCGACAACATCTGTTTCTATTTCGTTGCTCCAGAAGCACTGGCGATGCCTGACTACATTTGTGAAGAGCTTGATGAAGCGGGAATCAAGTACCAACTACTGACAGACATGGAAGATGTGATTCCTGAGCTGGATGTTCTGTACATGACTCGAGTTCAGAAAGAACGTTTTGATGAATCGGAATACGCGCACATCAAATCAGCGTACATCCTGACGGCTCCTATGCTGGAAAATGCACGTGATAACCTAAAGGTTCTACACCCTCTGCCTCGCGTTGACGAAATTACGATTGACGTCGATAAAACACCTTACGCTTACTACTTCCAACAAGCAGAGAACGGTGTTTACGCGCGTGAAGCATTGCTAGCCCTTGTTCTTAACGAAACGCTGTAGAGGAGACATATCATGTCTAAAGAGACTCAATTAAAAGTTGAAGCCATCAAAAACGGAACGGTAATCGACCACATCCCAGCCAACATCGGGATCAAGGTACTCAAGTTGTTCGACATGCATAACTCTAATCAGCGAGTGACGATTGGCCTAAACCTACCGTCTTCTGCACTAGGTGGAAAAGACCTACTCAAGATTGAGAATGTGTTTATCACCGAAGAACAAGCGAGCAAGCTGGCTCTTTATGCACCTCACGCGACCGTTAACCAAATTGAAGATTACGAAGTGGTTAAGAAGCTAGCATTAGAGCTTCCTGAGCAAATCAACGATGTGTTTGAGTGTCCAAACACCAACTGCATTACTCACAACGAGCCCGTTGAAAGCAGCTTTAAAATCTTTGAAAAGAAAGAAGATATTCGATTGAAGTGTAAGTACTGCGAAAAAGTCTTCTCTCGTGAGATCGTGACAGAAAGATAACGTCATACGGCAACGCCGATCGAACGCAAAAACTATTCAATACCTCGCCCGTGCGGGGTATTTTGCTCTTTACCTATCCTAAGTTTGAAGGCACACTGAAAATCGCTTTTTATCTAATAACTGACGGAATAACCAATGACTAAAGTACTTCACACAGAATCTGCTCCAGCTGCAATCGGCCCATATGTACAAGGCGTTGACCTTGGCAACATGGTTCTGACTTCTGGTCAAATCCCAGTAAATCCAGCAACTGGTGAAGTATCTGCTGATATCGCAGAACAAGCTCGCCAATCTCTAGACAACGTTCAAGCGGTTGTTGAAGCTTCTGGCCTGACTGTAAAAGACATCGTAAAACTAACGGTATTCGTTAAAGACCTAAACGACTTCGGCACAGTAAACGAAGTTTACGGTAAATTCTTTGATGAGCACGGCGTTGCAAACTACCCTGCACGTTCATGTGTTGAAGTAGCACGTCTGCCAAAAGATGTAGGTATCGAGATCGAAGCTATTGCGGTTCGTAAATAGGTTTTAATCTCTAGATTAAACGTCTTCTAATAAACGACTTAGCGTAATGCTGAGTGTTTATCAGATACAAAAAAGGTTGCCTAATTGGCAACCTTTTTTATTGTCTGTTGTTTTGCTTAGATGATTACTTCTTATTAAGCTCAACGACTTCTTTGTCTAACTCTTCAAGTTTAGCGGCCATTTGCTCGCGGGCTAGGTTAGCGAGTTGGCGAACATTAGACTTATCGTAGTCTTCAGTGCTGATTGGTGGCAGCATTTCAACAATCACATGACCATTGTTCCAACGGTTCAGCTTCACGCCACCTGTTGAGCTACACACGATAGGAATAATAGGTAAACCAGCGCCAATTGCAGCATGGAAAGCACCTGTCTTAAATGGCAACAAGCCACGACCACGAGAACGAGTTCCTTCAGGGAACATCCACACTGAGACATCACTCTCTTTAAGGCTAGTAACCACTTGGTCAATCGTACCTACCGCTTTGCTGCGGTTAGCTCGGTCAATTAGGATATTACCCGTCAGCCAATACAGCTGACCAAAAAGAGGCATCCACGCTAGACTCTTCTTACCAACAGTCACGACTTTAGGCGTTACCGCTGATGAAATCGTGAATAGATCCCAGCTATTTTGGTGGTTCGCAACGTAAACGTGTTGGCCACGAGAATAGGCATCTTCCGGGATACGAAGCTCTAACTTCATGCCGAAGATCTTCGACATGCGACCGAAATAGCGGCCAAAGGTAAATACGTGTTTCGGATTACGTGGACTAAGTAGACAGTAACCACAACCAAATACAAACATAAGAATCGCAAATATCGCCAATGCGAAAATACGTAATATTGCTATCATTTTGTTCCTCACCAACCGCAAAGCTCATTTATCGACTCACACTAAGGTGTACAACAGAGTCACTAGCGGTAAATACAACTATAAAAAAGCCGAAACCAAGGTTCCGACTTTTGTGTTTTTATCTTACTGATTCATGAACTCACTAACCTAAGTTAGCTCGACTCACGAAATCGCGTAATGTTTGCGCCTAAGGCTGAAAGTTTATCTTCAATCTTATCGTAACCACGATCGATGTGATAAATACGGTCAACGATGGTTTCCCCTTGAGCAATACAACCAGCAATAACAAGGCTCGCAGATGCACGAAGGTCCGTTGCCATGACTTGAGCGCCGCTCAATTTCTCGGTTTCACCACAGATAGCTGTATTACCTTCGATCTCAGCTTTTGCGCCCATTCGCTGTAATTCAGGAATGTGCATAAAGCGGTTTTCAAAGATAGTCTCAGTGATCACACCACTGCCCTTCGCCATCATGTTAAGCAGAGTAAACTGAGCTTGCATGTCTGTTGGGAAGCCAGGGTGAGGTGCTGTTACGATTTTCACCGCTTTCAGCTCACGATCTGTCATATCTAGGCTAATCCAGTCGTCGCCCGTTTCAATCTTCGCACCCGCTTCTTCAAGCTTAGCTAAAGCTGCTTCAAGAAGATGAGCGTTGGTATTACGACAAACAACTTTACCGCCAGAAACTGCAGCCGCTACAAGGAACGTACCTGTTTCAATGCGATCAGCAACCACAGAGTGATGACCACCACCAAGACGCTCAACGCCTTCGATAGTAATCGTGTCTGTACCTGCGCCAGAAATCTTAGCACCTAGTTTGTTTAGGAAATCAGCCGTATCAACAATCTCAGGCTCGCGCGCAGAGTTGTCTAATACTGTTGTCCCTTCCGCTAATGTTGCTGCACACATGATAGTAATCGTAGCGCCTACGCTTACTTTATCCATCACGATATGCGCGCCTTTCAGACGGCCATCAACACTTGCTTTTACATAACCATCTTCCAATTTAATGGTCGCACCTAGTTGCTCTAGGCCATGGATATGCAAATCAACAGGTCGAGCACCAATTGCACAACCACCAGGAAGTGACACTTGGCCTTCACCAAAACGAGCAACTAGAGGACCCAAAGCCCAGATAGAAGCACGCATTGTTTTCACTAAATCGTAAGGCGCACAAAATTCATTAATTTCGCTGCCATCAACATGAACACTACCATTACGTGATACTTTTGCGCCTAAACGCTTAAGTAGTTCCATCGTAGTATCGATGTCACGTAGGTGAGGAACATTACTCACTTCAACCGGCTCTTCAGCAAGGATTGATGCGAATAAAATAGGTAGCGCTGCATTTTTTGCGCCTGAGATCGTCACTTCACCGCTTAACGGCTTATCCGATCCAATAACTCGAAACTTTTCCATCATAAACCTTAAAGTGACATCAGTTTCTTATCACGTCCCCACTCTTCTGGCGTGAAAGCCTTAATAGAAAGAGCATGGATGTCATTGCGTTGAATGTATTCCATTAGTGGGCCGTAGATTAGTTGCTGCTTCTTAACTCGATTCATGCCATCAAAACATGGATCAACGGCAACAACTTCGTAATGACTGCCTTCACCCTTCACGAAAATCTCCTGAAGGTTCAGTGCTTCTGCTAATAATTCTTGTACTTTTGTGCTGTCCACAAATAGCTCCTGCCTAATTTTTTATGTGTTCTGCCATCATTGGCTGGATATTGCTCAATTGGAACAACGTTCGCAATTGTTCTGGCACGAAACTGAGCATTATATGACAGTTTTGATTTTTTGCATGCTCTAATAAGTGAATTAGCATCACCATTCCTGCTGAATCGACTCGATTTATATGGCTAAGGTCAATTTCAACGTCTGATTCCGTCGTTTGCCACTTTTCCAATATACGCCAGATTGCAGGGACACTGTCTCGGTCGATATCACCGAGCAGCTGATACTCTTTAGAGCTTAGTGCTTGCCATTGAGAATGGCTCATTATTTGTTACTCTCAAAACGAATCGGTTGTGCGGCCAGTTTTTCTAGTTCGTCGGCAACTTGTAAGATGCCTTCTTGACGAATCTTAGTATTCCACTCTGACTGCTTACTTGAAAGTAGGCTAATGCCTTCAGCAACCATATCAAATGCCTTCCACTCGCCTGATTTTTTGTCTTTGCGCAGCTTAAATTCAAGCTTAATGTTTGGGCGTGGCGTATCGATGATATCTACCTTGATACTGGTAATACGGCTATCCGCTTTGATTTTTGGCTCAGGACCAAATTGAATCGTCTGATCCGAGTACTGAGTCAGCACTTGAGCATAAGAAGAAACGAGGTACTTACGGAATGCATCGATAAATACACGTACGTCTTTTCTGTCCGCCCCTTTTAGGTTAGGTCCTAACAACTTAAGTGCCGCATATTGTGCGTTCACATAAGGCATCAATTCTTCTTCCACAATAACCTTCAATAATTCAGGATCATTGTGGATGTTCTCTTGCTCGTTCTTTAGGCGTTCAAAAGACACTTCTGCAACTTGAGTCATCATCTGATAAGGCTGAGTGCGGTCAATCGATTCTTCGGCAAAAACTTGAGTTGTCATCAGTAAAGCAACCGCTGCCATAAACCATTTTTTCAATAGGTTGTTAGTCTTTAACATGAGACTACTCCTTAGCTTCGTTATCGTCAGAACCGCCAACGCTATACAGCACCTGTCCAATCAAATCTTCTAGTACTAATGCTGATTTGGTGTCTTCAATTGAGTCACCATCAACCAACATCTCTTCATCTTCAAAAATGAAGCCAGGAACAAGACTGATGTATTGCTCACCAATTAAACCAGACGTTAAGATTTGAGCACTAGAGGTATCAGGAAATTGTGAGTACTTCGCATCAATAGACAGTTCAACCACAGGGAGATAACTTTCAGTATCAAGCTGAATACTCTGAACTCGGCCAACAACCACGCCACCTACCTTCACCGGAGAGCGAACTTTCAGGCTACCAATGTTGTCAAAGGTCGCTTTTAAGTTGTAAGTATGGTTTGAACCTAGACCTTTTACGTCAGCGACTTGAAAGATCATGATTAAGATTGCGCAAATTCCGGCAATAACAAAGGTGCCGACCCATAATTCTAATTTTCGAGTTTGTTGCATGATTAATTCCCAAACATCAATGCGGTAAGAACAAAATCTAGCCCTAATACCGCTAGAGAAGAGTGCACTACTGTGCGTGTGGTTGCCTGACTAATACCTTCAGAGGTCGGTACCGCATCATAGCCATTGAAAAGCGCGATCCACGTTACGGTGATAGCGAAGACCATACATTTGATCATGCTGTTGCCAATATCTCGACCCAGCTCAACAGAAGATTGCATCGCAGACCAGAAACTACCGTGGTCAATACCTTTCCAATCAACACCCACTATTTGGCCGCCCCAGATACCTACTGCCATAAAGATCATAGCAAGCAAAGGCATTGAGATAAGCCCGGCCCAAAGTCGTGGTGCAATAATCCGTTTAAGAGGATCGACCGCCATCATTTCAAGGCTAGAGATTTGTTCCGTCGCCTTCATTAAGCCAATTTCCGCAGTCAATGCTGAACCAGCACGCCCGGCAAATAAAAGCGCCGTTACCACAGGGCCGAGTTCACGAAGCAACGACAACGCGACCATTTGACCAAGATTACCTTCAGCGCCGTAATCAATTAATACGACATAACCCTGTAGGCTAAGTACCATACCGATGAACAGACCCGAAACTAAAATAATAGCCAATGACTGAACGCCAACGCTATAAAGTTGTTTAACTAATAAAGGGAAGTTTTTTAGTCTCGGGATGCCAAACAAAGCGCCAAATAACATCAGGCTTGCTCGACCAAATGACTCACAGATCGCAAGTGTTCGTTTACCGACACCCGCAATAGTTTTCGCAATCATATTAAAACAAATCCTTTTCTAGACTCTTTGCCGGGAACCTAAATGGCACAGGGCCATCCGCATCACCTTGCAAAAATTGCTGCACTCTTGGATCACTATTGTTGTACAGCTCGTCAGGCGATCCACTTGCTATGATTTTGCCATCAGCAAGCAGATAAACTAAATCAGCAATACTCATCACCTCTGGCACATCATGGGATACAACAACAGAGGTTAAACCCAAAGCCTGATTAAGGTTACGGATTAGCTCAACAAGCACACCCATAGTAATTGGGTCTTGGCCGACAAAAGGCTCATCGTACATAATCAGTTCCGGATCCAAAGCAATCGCACGAGCCAAAGCCGCTCGCCTTGCCATGCCGCCGGATAGCTCACTTGGCATCAATTGAGCCGCGCCTCGCAAGCCTACCGCTTCAAGTTTAAGCAAAACAACAGTACGAATGAACTTCTCGTTAAGCTCAGTATGTTCGCGAAGGGGAAATGCCACGTTATCAAAGACATTGAGATCCGTAAAAAGTGCACCCGACTGGAAAAGCATGCTCATTTTTTTACGGGCTTGATATAACTTACGGCGTGACAACGCAGGAATATTATCGCCATCAAACCACACTTCCCCAGCATCTGGAGGCAGTTGACCGCCAATCAAACGAAGTAAGGTGGTTTTACCAATCCCAGACGGCCCCATGATTGCAGTAATTTTGCCTTGAGGTACCTCTAAGCTAATGTCATCAAAGATAACTCGCTCGCCTCGAGAGAAGCTGAGGTTTTTAACCTTCACAAGCTCAGTATTCAACATGACCTGTTGTTTCCTTGCTCTAAAAAACATCAATTATGGCTGTAATAATAATGAGTCTACTTTAGAATTAAAAGCACTGTTCGATTAATTACATAAAACAAAAAGACAGGCAGGGATTTGAAAGCATTGAAAAATTCACCTTTCGAGTGCATTTCTTTATCACTAACCCTGAATTAATTTGTAGAGTGACTTCCCTTTTATCTATCAACAAGTCAAAATTAGCGGTTAATTCTCCGTTTTTTATTAATTTTTAGGAATCATCATGCTTGAAGCGATTGCGTTTCTCATTATCGGTCTAGGTTTTTTGGTGTGGAGTGCAGATAAACTGGTTTATGGAGCCGCTGCTCTTGCCCGCAACTTCGGTATTTCACCTTTAGTTATCGGTATGACGATTCTTGCAATGGGATCTTCTGCACCAGAAATGATGGTTTCAGCAACAGCTGCTCTCGACGGAAAAACAGATACTGCAGTTGGTAACGTTTTAGGTTCTAACATCGCTAACATCGCTCTGATTTTAGGTATTACAGCGCTTATCAAGCCGCTATCTATCAGCTCTGGTGTGATTCGCCGTGAACTACCATTAATGATTGGTGTCACTCTATTAGCTGGCGCTTTGCTGTGGGACAACCATTTAGGGTTCTACGAAGGCGTATTGTTGTTTGTTCTTTTTGCCGCATTCTTATTCGCAATGCTACAAATCAGCCGCAGTGAGAAAAAGAATGGTGATGCCTTTCTTGAAGAGCAAGAATCTGAAGTTCCTGAAGGCGTAAGCAACCCTAAAGCCGCAATGTGGGTAGTGGTTGGTCTAATTATCTTACCTCTAGCTGCCAATATGTTGGTTGATAATGCGGTTGTTATCGCGAAGTTCTTTGGCATGAGCGACCTGGTAATTGGTTTAACTATCATTGCCGTTGGCACCAGCCTACCTGAACTTGCAGCATCTCTTGCAGGTGTAATGAAGGGTGAAGATGACATGGCCGTGGGTAATATCATCGGTTCAAACGTATTCAACATACTTGCTGTTATGGGTATTCCGGGCATCTTAAATCCATCAATCCTGAGTGAATTTGCGATGGGTCGTGATTTCTGGGTAATGCTAGGCGTATCCCTACTGCTTGTTGTAATGGCACTCGGTAAATCTCGCAGTGTGAATCGTATTGAAGGTGGCGTATTGATTGTGACGTTTGTGGCGTATCAAAGTTACCTACTAATGAACATGTCAGCTTAATTATTGATTTAACTTCCCGTACTTGGAGTATTTGATGTCTCAGTCATTCGATTATCGCAGTGTTGCAAAGCAAGTTTTGGAAACCGAAGTTGCAGGTCTTACTCAATTGGACCAATATTTTAATGATGATTTTTGCAAAGCTTGCGACCTTATCCTGAACAACAAAGGAAAAGTGGTTGTGATGGGCATGGGGAAATCTGGCCACATCGGCAACAAAATAGCAGCAACGTTGGCAAGTACAGGTACATCCGCTTTCTTCGTACACCCAGGAGAAGCCGCGCATGGTGATCTAGGTATGATCGGGGCTGGTGATGTTGTGATAGCGATATCCAACTCGGGTGAATCAGGTGAAATCCTGAGCCTATTTCCGGTATTGAAGCGCTTGAACATCAAGATCATCAGCATGACCGGTAAGCCAGCTTCAAACATGGCGACTTTATCTGATATTCATTTACAAATATCCGTGCCAGAAGAAGCGTGCCCGCTAGGACTTGCGCCAACAACCAGCACCACGGCAACCTTGGTGATGGGTGATGCATTAGCCGTTGCACTTTTACAAGCCAGAGGCTTTACTGCGCAAGATTTTGCTTTGTCTCACCCTGGCGGCGCTTTGGGTCGACAACTATTATTGAAGCTTGAAGATATCATGCACACTGGTGATGAACTTCCTGTCGTTGCACCTAACGCCCTAGTCAGAGATGCTCTACTAGAGATATCGCAAAAAGGTCTCGGTATGACCGCGGTTGTTGGCGATAACGGTCAAATGGCAGGTATTTTTACCGACGGTGATTTACGTCGTATTCTAGATAAGCGCATTGATATTCATAGTACGCAGATCGGCGATGTAATGACACAAAACCCAACCGTTGCCGAACCAAACATGCTCGCGGTTGAAGGCTTAAATCTGATGCAAGCAAAAAGCATTAATGGTTTGATGTTATGCCATGAAGGCAAACTCGTCGGTGCCCTAAATATGCATGACTTACTCAAAGCAGGGGTAATGTAATGACAAACACTGTAGAAACCTTATATGGCACAGCAGACGCAGCCGTGTTCGAAATGGCAAAAGATATCAAACTGCTGATTTGCGATGTTGATGGTGTATTCTCAGATGGTCGCATCTACATGGGCAACAACGGCGAAGAACTGAAAACATTCCACACTCGTGATGGCTACGGCATTAAATCGCTGATGAACGCGGGCATTGAAATCGCGATCATCACCGGCCGTAAATCTCAAATTGTTGAGAACCGCATGACAGCTCTTGGTATTAAACTTATCTACCAAGGTCAAGATGATAAAGTTAAAGCCTACCAAGATATTTGCGATAAGCTTTCTGTAGACCCAATCAATACGGGTTACATCGGTGACGATCTGATCGATTGGCCAGTGATGGAAAAAGTTGGCTTGAAGGTATGTGTGGCAGATGGTCACCCACTACTTGCTAGACGAGCGAATTACGTGACAACCATTAAAGGTGGTCATGGTGCGGTGCGTGAAGTCTGCGATCTTATCCTACAAGCAAGAAATGAACTCGACATGCATAAAGGTTTAAGCATATGAGTTTTACTCGTATTATCTATTTAATACTCATATTTATTGCTTCTTGGTCGACCTATTACTTGTTCGACAAAGAGCAAAGATCAACGATACAAGTAGCTCCAAATTTAGAGCTGCCGGCTTTTAGTGGCAAAAGTCTAGATAACATCAGTTATGACGAAAGTGGTATTCGTAGCTATCAGGTTGAATCCACCTATTTGGAACACTACTCCGTTGTTGGCGATACACATTTTCAAAACCCCGTTCTCTCTGTTTTCCGCGAAGGACATACGATTGAATGGCAAGTGACCGCTGATCGCGCGATCATGGATGAAAATCAAGTCGTTACTTTTTATGATAACGTGGTAGCCAAGAACCTATTGCCAGAAGCGAGCTTCGATACTATGACAACCGATAAAATGGTTGTTGAGCTCACTAGCCGAGATTTTTATTCAGAGACTCCGGTCCATATGATCGGTACATTTTTTGAAACTGAGGGGCAAGCAATGAAGGGTAACTTCGGTACCAACAATGCAACCCTCTTTAATTCTGTTCAAGGTAGATATGAAACTCTTACCCCTTAGTTTACTTGCTTTTGCCTTTGCTGCGCCAAGCGTATACGCCCTATCTTCGGATAGCGAGCAGCCTGTCTATATTGATTCAGACAGTCAGCAACTGGATATGAAAAGCAACAAAGTCACATTCATCGGCGATGTTGTTCTTAAGCAGGGCAGCATCAATATCAATGCTGATAAAGTGATTGTTACTCGAAACGCGGTCAACGGTGAAATTGAAGAAATTCAAGGCTTCGGTAAGCCAGCAACCTTCTCTCAGCTTACTGATGACGGGAAGACACTCTACGGCGAAGCTGACGACTTACATTACCAGCTTGTTGCGGACAGATTGATCATGACCAAGAATGCAATGCTATCTCAAGATGGCAGCATCATTCGTGGTTCTAAAATCACTTACCAGATCGGCTCTCAAAAATTAGTCGCTGACAGTGGTGAGAACAAACGTGTATCAACGGTTTTACAACCCACTGAAGTGAACAAGTAATCATGGCAGTCCTTACAGCAAAGAACCTAGCGAAAACATACAGCAAGCGTAAAGTCGTCACCGACGTAAGCTTACAGGTAGAGTCAGGCCAGATCGTAGGATTACTTGGGCCCAACGGCGCAGGTAAAACCACGTCTTTCTATATGATTGTTGGCTTAGTTGCGCGTGATGAAGGCACTATCAGCATTGATGACCTCGACATCAGTATCCTGCCAATGCACAGTCGTTCACGCCTTGGTATTGGTTACCTGCCTCAAGAAGCGTCTATTTTCCGTAAGTTGTCAGTTGAGAACAACATCATGGCCGTTTTACAAACGCGTGATGAACTGACTCACGAACAGCGTCAGGATAAGCTAGAAGACTTACTTGAAGAGTTCCACATCCAACATATCCGAACCAGTAATGGTATGGCTCTGTCGGGTGGTGAGCGCCGTCGTGTTGAGATTGCCCGAGCACTTGCAGCCAATCCTCAGTTTATTCTATTGGATGAACCGTTTGCTGGTGTTGACCCAATCTCAGTTATTGATATCAAAAAAATCATTGTTCACCTGCGCGATCGCGGCTTAGGCGTTTTGATTACCGACCACAACGTTCGCGAAACATTGGACGTGTGTGAAAAAGCTTACATTGTGAGCCAAGGGCACCTGATTGCAGAGGGGACTCCTGAAGATGTTCTCAATAACGAACAAGTTAAACAAGTTTATCTAGGCGAACAATTCCGTCTATGATTATATAGAGAGTATCGAGAGTTCTTAGAATAATAACTAGGTAAGTACCACTGAATGAAACCCTCATTACAACTTAAGCTAGGCCAACAGTTAGCAATGACTCCTCAATTGCAGCAAGCGATCCGTTTGTTGCAATTGTCTACATTAGATTTGCAGCAAGAGATTCAAGAAGCACTAGAATCCAACCCACTACTCGATGTCGAAGAAGGCAATGAAGAAACGCCTACATCAGAAGAGAAACCTAGCAGTGACGAGAAAGAAACAGTTGAAACCGCGGAACCGGACTTACCAGATAGCTCCGAATTAATCGAAAAATCAGAGATTGGCAACGAACTAGAAATCGATACCACTTGGGAAGACGTTTATAGCGCGAATACCGGAAATACGGGTATTGCCATTGACGATGATATGCCCGTCTATCAAGGTGAAACAACGCAAAGCCTGCACGACTACCTACTTTGGCAACTCGACCTCACTCCGTTCTCTGAAACTGACAGAACCATAGCCTTTGCACTGATTGATGCCATTGATGACTATGGGTACCTAACCGTAACGTGCGAAGACATCCTCGAAAACTTCGACAACGAAGAGATCGATCTTGATGAAGTAGAAGCCGTACGCAAAAGAATCCAACAGTTTGACCCGCTTGGTGTCGGTTCTGTGAACCTTCAAGATTGTTTGTTACTGCAACTGGCAACCTTCCCTCAAGACACGCCTTGGCTCAACGAAGCTAAGTTAGTACTTACTAGCCATATCGATCAACTCGGTAATCGTGATTACAAACTGGTCATCAAAGAGACTAAGTTGAAAGAAGCAGAACTACGTGAAGTTTTGCAGCTCATTCAACAACTGGACCCTCGTCCTGGCAGTAAGATAACCCCAGACGAAACTGAATATGTCGTTCCCGATGTATCGGTATTCAAAGATCTGGGCAAATGGTTAGTGACCATTAACCCCGACAGCGTACCTAAACTGAAAGTAAATCAGCAATACGCTGACTTAGGTAGCAAAGGTAATAGCGCCGATAACCAATACATCCGCTCAAATTTGCAAGAAGCAAAATGGTTAATTAAGAGCCTAGAAAGCCGAAATGAGACGCTACTCAAAGTTGCACGATGTATTGTTGAACATCAACGCGGTTTCTTCGAACATGGCGCAGAAGCCATGAAGCCGATGGTACTTAATGATGTGGCTTTAGCTGTCGACATGCACGAATCGACTATTTCTCGTGTAACGACTCAGAAATTCATGCACACCCCTCGTGGCATATTTGAACTCAAATACTTTTTCTCTAGCCATGTCAGTACTGACAATGGCGGCGAATGTTCATCGACAGCAATTCGCGCGCTCATTAAGAAGCTTGTCGCGGCTGAAAATACCGCAAAACCTCTCAGTGATAGTAAGATTGCTGCTTTACTGGCTGACCAAGGAATTCAGGTAGCTAGACGTACGATAGCGAAATACCGTGAGTCTCTGGGCATTGCCCCATCGAGTCAGCGTAAACGTCTGTTATAAGCTTATTTAGTTAGCTATTTAACTAAGTGATATATCAGACAACAAACTGAAAAGGAAAGTCTATGCAAATCAATATTCAAGGCCATCACGTTGATCTTACCGATTCAATGCAAGACTATGTTCACACCAAATTCGACAAACTTGAACGCTTTTTTGACCATATCAATAGCATTCAAGTTGTTTTAAAAGTTGAGAAAATCAATCAAATTGCAGAAGCGACCCTTCATATAAATCAAGGCGAAATTCATGCAACAGCAACAGATGAAAATATGTATGCTGCGATTGATTCATTGGTTGATAAACTCGTTCGCCAACTCAACAAACACAAAGAAAAGCTAAGTAGTCACTAACATGCAATTAAGCGAAGTACTTTCATTGGACTGCACCAAAAGTGCAGTCCAATGCACAAGCAAAAAAAGAGCCCTTGAGCTCATCAGTCAAATCGCCGCTGAAAGCTGCGGTCAAGATTCAACAGAACTGTTTGAGTGCATGTTGAGTCGTGAAAAGATGGGCAGTACTGGTATCGGCAATGGCATCGCTATTCCGCATGCTCGTATGAATGTCAGTGATAAAGCGATTGCTGTATTACTGCAATGCCAAGAGCCCATCGAATTTGATGCGATTGATAACCGTCCTGTCGACCTATTATTTGCTCTGCTTGTTCCTAGCGAACAATGTAAAGAACATCTAAAAACCCTTTCTTGTATGGCAGAACGACTTAACGATAAGCAGACCCTTAAACAGTTGCGTAATGCTCAGAGTGATCAAGAGCTTTATGACATCATGATTCAAGTGCCAACTTGCGAGCAATAGCATGCGATTAATCGTTGTTAGTGGCCAATCTGGGGCCGGTAAAAGTGTTGCGCTACGAGTTCTTGAAGACTTGGGGTATTACTGTGTTGATAACCTACCAGTAAATCTACTCAGCGACTTTGTCGAATCAGTAAGAGAAATCAATCAGAACGTTGCCGTCAGCATTGATATCCGTAACCTGCCGAAAGAGCCGAAATTGGTCACAGATACGCTAGAACAACTAGAATCTGCAACCGACATCGACCTCAATGTGTTGTTCCTAGATGCGAGCAAGCAGACGCTACTGAAACGCTACAGCGAAACACGCCGAATCCACCCTCTTTCGATTGGTCAAGACAAGTTATCACTTGAACAAGCTATCGATTTAGAGAAAACCCTTCTGACCCCTCTCGCTGAGCAAGCTTGCATCGTCATTGATAGCAGTGACTGCAATCTTTACGAGTTAAGTGAAAAGGTTCGATTTAAAGTTGAAGGAAAAGAGAAGCAAGAATTAATCATTGTCTTTCAATCTTTCGGTT
Source organism: Vibrio bathopelagicus (assembly GCF_014879975.1). NCBI lineage: Bacteria > Pseudomonadati > Pseudomonadota > Gammaproteobacteria > Vibrionales > Vibrionaceae > Vibrio > Vibrio bathopelagicus. The sequence continues at coordinate 3,230,071 of NZ_CP062500.1, forward strand.
TTAAATATGGTCTACCTAGTGACGCTGACTATGTGTTTGATGTTCGTTTCTTGCCGAACCCTCACTGGGAACCAGCTCTTCGACCATTGACTGGGCTTGATGCGCCTATTCACTCTTTTCTAGAAAAACACTCTGAAGTGCTTGAACTCAAACAGCAGATCCAGGGCTTTGTAGAGCAGTGGCTACCGATGTTAGAGAAGAACAATCGGAGTTACCTAACGGTCGCGATTGGTTGTACCGGTGGCAAACATCGCTCGGTGTATTTAACGCAAAAAATTGGTGAGTACTTCGACCAACTTGGACACCAAGTTCAAATTAGACACGCCTCCCTAGAGAAACAACAGCAGGTTTAACCATGGAATTAACTCGAACTGTACTGATCCAAAATCGTTTGGGTCTTCATGCTAGAGCGGCGGTAAAGTTAGTTGAGCTTGCACAAAGCTTTGATGCCACTATCACTATCCATAGTGAAGAAGACAAAATCGCGACAGCCGACAGTGTTATGGGGCTGCTCATGTTGGAATCAGCACAAGGGCAACATATCACCATTCAAGCCGCGGGCACTGATTCGCAACAAGCCTTGGATGCTGTCTGCCATTTAATTGAAGACAAGTTTGATGAGGGTGAGTAGCTCGAAATCATGACGCCAAATACCCAATAGTCTGGAGGAACTTCCGGACACAATTAAATCTTAGTTCTACCTAAGTTAATGATTTAAATAAGCCCCAGAATTAAGTTACTATTCCAAACATTGTTAGAATAATGAGATAGGAGGAAAATATGGCAGAGCAATTAGAATTCGACCAAGCTCACCAAACCCTCCAAGAAGTCAGCGAAGCCCTAGAAAACGGCCGATTTGTTCACGTACGCCGACTACTTCAGGACATGGAACCTGAAGATATTGCACACCTTTTAGAAGCCTCCCCTCGCAAAAGTCGTGATGTACTCTGGCAACTCACCGATCCTGAAGACTACGGTGAAATTCTTGATGAGCTAAACGAAGACGTCAAAGATGCTCTTGTGTCAAAAATGGCACCAGAAACCTTAGCAGAAGCAACCGAAGGTATGGAAACCGATGACGTCGCGTACGTACTTCGAAGCCTACCCGACGATGTTTCTCGCGAAGTCCTTTCTCAAATGGACTCCGTTGATCGTGCTTTAGTTGAAACGGCACTATCGTACCCAGAAGATTCAGCGGGTGCGTTAATGAACACCGACGTAATCACGATCCGTGGTGATGTCGATGTTGAGGTCGTCCTGCGTTATTTACGTATGCGTGGTGAATTACCAGACGCTACCGATGCATTGTATGTTATCGACGATGATGAACGCCTCATTGGTAACCTATCACTCAGCACGCTGATTACGACGCAACCTGATGTTGCGGTTTCCGAAGTAATGGAAGATGCAGACGAAGCTATTGCTGTTGAAACCAGTGCCTCTGATCTCGCTAGTCTGTTCGAACGCCGTAACTGGGTATCTGCTCCTGTTGTCGATGTAAATCAACACCTTGTCGGTCGTATCACTATTGATGATGTGGTTGATGTCATTCGTGAGGATGCTGAACACTCGATGATGAGTATGGCGGGTATGGATGATGACGAAGATACCTTCGCTCCGGTCGTCAAATCCGCTCGTCGTCGTAGTGTCTGGTTAGGCGCAAATGTTTTAGCTGCACTCGCCGCTGCGTCTGTGTCTAACATGTTTGAGGCGACACTGAATGAGATGGCAGCCATTGCTATTTTGATGACCATCGTACCGTCCATGGGCGGTGTTGCTGGTAACCAAACCGTCGCTCTGGTCATTCGTGGTTTAGCACTTGGTCACATCGGTGACAGTAACAAACGCGAACTACTACTTAAAGAAGCCTCTATCGGCTTCCTTAACGGCATTCTATGGGCCGTTATCATTGGCGGTATAGTGGTTGCTTGGAAAGGCAATTGGATCTTGGGAGGCATTATCTCAGCAGCGATGATGACAAACTTGATTGTCGCGGGTATTGCTGGTGTAACCATTCCTGTGATGCTGAAGAAAATGAATATCGACCCAGCCCTTGCTGGCGGCATGGCTCTCACCACGGTGACCGATGTGATTGGCCTATCGGTGTTCTTAGGCTTAGCAACCATACTTATCTAAACCATACTCACCTAAAACATAGCTATCTAGTGCGAATAAACAGATAGCCTATTTTAAGTTAAGACGCTAAATACAAAAAGGGAGCTCAAGGCTCCCTTTTTAATACGTCATATTTAAGCTTCAGATTAAAACTAAAGCAAATTAAGTAAATTACTCACCCGCGACTTTCATCGACTCAAGCAAGATAGAACCGGTTTGAATTTGCGAACGAGTTTCAACGTCATTACCTACCGCTACAATCTGAGTGAACATGTCTTTTAGATTGCCTGCGATCGTCACTTCCGATACTGGGTATTGGATCTCTCCATTCTCAACCCAGAAACCTGCTGCGCCACGAGAGTAATCACCAGTCACGGTATTCACACCTTGCCCCATCACTTCAGTAACTAGGAAACCTGTGCCTAATTCTTTTAGCATTTGCTCAAAGTTTTGACCGGTAGATTTAACGAACCAGTTATGGATGCCACCCGCATGGCCTGTCGGTGTCATTTCCATCTTACGAGCGGCATAGCTAGTAAGAAGGTAAGTTGCTAACACACCATCCGTGATAATTTCACGATCTTGAGTGTAAACACCTTCGCTGTCGAACGGGCTAGAAGCCAAACCACGTAAGATATGTGGACGCTCAGAAATATTGAACCAATCTGGCAGGATTTTCTGACCTAGGTGATCCAGTAAGAACGAAGACTTGCGGTAAAGGTTACCACCACTAATTGCCATCACAAGGTGGCCAATTAGGCCTGTAGCGACGTCGTTAGCGAACATGATTGGGTATTGACCTGTTGGAAGCTTCTTCGCATCCAAACGGCTTACAGTCTTTTCTGCAGCTTCTTGACCAACACGCTCAGGCGTCCAAAGCTCATCACGGTGACGTGCAACGGTGTAGCTGTAGTCACGCTCCATTTCGCCATTAGCACCCTCACCAATGACACAACAGCTTGTGCTATGACGGCTTGATGCGAAGCTGGCCAGTAGACCGTGGCTGTTACCATAAACCTTAACGCCATAATGACTGTCATAGCTTGCGCCATCACTTTGTTTGATCTTGTCGCTGTACGCGAGTGCTTGTCTTTCGGCAGCAATCGCAATCTCAGCAGCATAGTCTGGATTCGGCTCATCCGGGTGAAAAAGATCCAAATCAGGAATTTCTTTCACCATATATTCTTTAGGTGCAGGACCGGCAAAAGGGTCTTCAGAGGTGTATTGAGCAATATCGAGCGCGGCTGCGACGGTTTGAGCAATCGCCTTCTCACTCAGATCAGATGTAGATGCGCTGCCTTTCTTCTGGCCGCGATAAACAGTAATGCCTAGAGCACCATCACTATTAAATTCAACGTTTTCCACTTCACACATGCGTGTGGAAACACTTAAACCCGTTGACTTAGTAATAGCGACCTCAGCTGCGTCTGCACTCACTGATGCCATATCCAACGCTTTAGCTACTGCGGCTTCTAGCTCAACTCTTTGCTGGGCGACTTGCTGTTTTACATCCATATCTATTCTAATTTTTTAGGTCAATATTACGTAGGATAACAAGAATTTCGCTTTCTCCCCAAGATTCTTGCTAAAATAGGCAATATATTCGTTTGAGATAGTGACATAGGCAGAAAAGATGGCTCGCAAAAACCAAAAAGCCCCATGGGAACCAGAAGAAGAAATCATCTGGGTAAGTAAGACTGAAATGAAAACGGACATGGACGCCCTGCAAAAGCTGGGAGAAGAGCTTGTTGAACTAAAGCCTTCTATTCTTGATAAGTTTCCTTTGTCTGAAGATCTGGCTTTAGCGATTAAAGATGCACAGCGCTTTAAAAATGAAGCAAAGCGCCGTCAGCTTCAATACATTGGTAAAGTAATGCGCAATGTAGATCCAGAGCCGATTCAAGCGGCTTTAGATAAGATTCGCAACAAACACTCTCAAGCAACAGTTGAACTGCACAAACTAGAGCAACTGCGTGACCGCGTTGTTGCTGAAGGTGATGCTGCCATTTCAGACGTTATGGATATGTACCCTGAAGCAGACCGTCAACGTCTTCGTCAGTTAGCTCGTCAAGCTAACAAAGAGAAAGCGGCAAATAAACCTGCTAAGTCTTCTCGTGAAATCTTCCAAATCTTAAAAGAGCTAAAACTAGGCGACTAATCTTCGTCTCCCTTGACTCAAAAAGATAATAAAAGACCTAGCACATGCTAGGTCTTTTTGTATTCGACGCTCTCAATATCAACAAGTATTCAATATCAGGACTCAGTCGTTATTCTCCAGCTCGAACAAAGGAACTCAACTCGCCTTGTGGGTGCTCGACAGTTAGCGCATCTATCGAGTCTTCAACTAAAACCTTACCCAGAGCCACAAACACAAACTTGTTCGCGATACTGCGCGCATCACCTAAGTGGTGTGTCACCATCAAAACAGTAATGTTTCGCTCTGCTGCTAATCGCTTCACTAAGCTCAGCATCTCTTCACGAAGCAAAGGATCAAGCGCAGAAAAGGGCTCATCAAGCAGCCAAATATCATGCGGCTGTACAAAACATCGAGCTAGCGCAACACGCTGACGTTGACCCCCCGATAAATGCTCAGGCAATCTATCTAAATACTCCGCGACCCCAACTTGTGCGGCTGCTTGCTCAACTTCGAGTTTTTGGGTTGCGGTAAGCTTTAACCCTGGATGCAGCCCTAAACCAATATTTTCACGCACGGTAAGATGAGCAAACAGGTTATGCTCTTGAAACAGCATAGCCAGTGGGCGTTGATGCGCCTCTTTACCTATCAAGGATTGCCCTGCTACCGAGATCTCACCCGAGGTCGGCTCAATAAAACCAGCAACCAGCGCCAGCAGTGTTGATTTACCAGCACCACTAGGCCCCATCAATGCAACAATGTCGCCCTGCTCTGCTTGAAAATCAAAACGAAACAACTCTTGGTGATAGTGGTAGTCCACATCTTTCATCACTAACATCATCGGTTCCTTAATTTTTTAGCGTTGAGATTTGAGGTTCGAGTAAATAAAAATTCAATGAGGCTAAAACTGCCCACACTCAACAACAGCAGACTGACCGAAACAACGGCTGCGGCTTCCATCTGATAGCTGCCTAGTAATTGGAATAGATACAAAGGTAATGTTCTAAAATCATGGCTACCAAACAAGGCAATCGCACTTAAATCTCCCATTGCAAGCATGAAGCTGATTGAAAATGCGTGTGCCATAGGTTTGCGTAAAGCTCGCCACTCCACCAGCCTAAAGCGAGTGAAACCCGTCATCCCTAAGCTCGCGCATACATATTGATACTGCTGAGACAGGTGCAGCATAGGTTGAGCCAAGGTTTTAATCACGTAAGGTAGCGCCATCAAGCTGTTCACCGCGATCACAATAAAGAAAGCCAAGCTGAACACATCGGTAAATGAACGCAACAATAAGAAAAGACCAGTGCTAATCACTAGCCCCGGTGTCACTAAAATAATAGTGCCAATCAACTCGATTTTATCAGCTCGAAAATTCTTATTTTGCAAGCGCCATGCTCGACTAGTAAGCAGTATCGCAATACCAATAAAAACAGCGATAACACTAGCTAAAGAAGCGACACGAACTGAGGTCATTAACGCCGCCCAAAACGGTTCACTGCTGAGCACCGTCAAAGCTTGAGAGTTAATACCACTAAAGATAACCATGGCTAATGGCGGCAATACCAGCATTGAGACTACGATGATCCAAAAGCTATCCCAAGCTTTTGCCCACCAGCTGTCCTTAACCAAATATTTATCTTCCGACAGCTGACTGGCTGTCACAGAGATTGGCTTAGACAAGCGCTGAATACTCACCGCTAATACACCACACAGCAGCATTTGCCATATTGCGAGTAACGCACCAGCCTGTAGATCAAAATCGAACTTAATCGCTTGATAGATTGCCAACTCGATAGTGGTCGATTTCGGGCCACCACCAAGAGCCATTACAGTAGCAAAACTGGTGAAGCACAGCATGAAGACTAAACCACAAACATGTGGCAGTTGTTGCCTTAAACGTGGCCATTCGACCCATTTAAATTTATTCCAATGACTCATACCCAAATGAGCACACAGTTTATGTTGCTCAGCTGGCACGGTATCCAAAGCTTGTAAAAGCAGACGGCTAGCATAAGGCAGATTAAAGAAGACATGTGCGAGCAAAATGCCATTCAAACCATAAATTGAGAATGGCAATTCAATGTCGAAGTTAGCCAAAAATTTAGCTAACCAGCCACTGTTGCCATAAATCGCGAGCAAGCCAAATACACCGACCAACACAGGCAGAACCAAGGTCGACGCGAACAGCCTTAGCAACAAAGCTCGTCCAAAAAATTGCCTGCGACACAGAGCGTGCGCAATAGGTATAGCAAAGCCAACACTCAGTAAAGTTGAGAGTGTCGCTTGATAAAAACTGAATTTCGTTACATGCCAATAGTAAGGATCGGACCATACTTGGCTGATATCAAGAGAAGGGGCATTGCTAAGCAATGCCCCAACTGCTGAAACCACGAAGGCGGCAATGAGTATCGCAACCCAAATCCCGACCTTAGGTGTTTTCTTTATCATAAATTGATTTGTTACCGTAAATAGTTCGCTCAAAGTATATCGAACGAACCTTTAAATACAGAAAGCTAATTTTTAAAGTAAGTTAGAAAGCTCATTTTTTAAAAAGTAAGTGCACTCTGCCATTCTCGGATCCAAGGCTTGCGCTTAGCGGCGATTTCTTCAGGCGTAAAGCTCAGAGCTTTTTGCGGCACCGTTAACTGCTCGAACCCCTTTGGTAGTTCGATGTCAGTAACTGGGTACATCCAGTTACCCGTTGGCATCGCCGATTGGAACTCATCACTTAGGATAAATGCCATAAATTCATCAGCCAGCTTTTCGTTCTTGCTGCCTTTGACCTTAGCTGCCACTTCCACTTGAGTGTAATGACCTTCTTCAAAGCTTGCTGCTGCGTACTTAGAATCACTTTCTGCAATAATGTGGTAAGCAGGAGAAGTCGTGTAAGACAAGACTAAATCCGACTCGCCTTCTAAGAACATAGAATAAGCCTCAGACCAACCTTTAGTCACAGTAACCGTTTTCTGATCGAGCTTCTTCCACGCCGCTGTCGCTTCATCACCGTAAACAGACTTCATCCATAGCATCATGCCTTGACCCGGCGTTGAAGTACGCGGGTCTTGGTAGATAACCTTGAGGTCGTCACGTTGCTCAACCAGCTCTTTCAAACTCTTAGGCGGGTTTGCTAATTTCTCTTTGTTATAGATAAACGCAAAGTAACCAAAATCATAAGGAACAAAGGTGCTGTCGTTCCAACCGTTAGGAAGTGTCACTGATGACGTATCAACACTGTGCTCAGCCAATAAGCCCGTCGCTTTCGCTTCAGCCATTAGATTGTTATCTAGGCCTAACACGATGTCTGCTTTACTGTTACCACCTTCAAGACGCAAGCGGTTAAGAATAGACACGCCATCTTCTAGCGCGACAAAATTCACATCACAGCCACACTTTTCTTCGAATGCTTTTTCAACGGCCGGGCGAGGGCCCCAATCGGCAGCAAAAGAATCATAGGTATATACAGTTAGAGTATTGTCTGCAGCAACGGCAGAAAAAGAGATGGCTGTTGTAACAGCAAGGGTTGTTAATGTGAATTTCACTGGACGCTCTCCATGGTCTGAGCGGCACAGGTTTGAGGGAGGAGAACGGTAGAAGTTGTTCCTAACTCAATTCCTACGCCAGCATTATCTGGTTCAGGTTTACGGGTCCCAAGCGCTTACTTGATCTCAGCTCGCATTCATTATTTGAATGGTTCGCTCCCCGATGAGTGTTCAGAATTGTAATTCGAATTTTAACAATAAGCTATCAAGTTTGGATCAATTACGTTGATCGTAACCCCAACGTGGCACTAAACCTTGCTCGATACCAAGATGATCCAGAATGCGCGCCACCATAAAATCGACTAGGTCTTCGATCGACTTAGGTTGATGATAAAAACCCGGAGCAGCAGGCATGATCGTCACGCCCATGGTCGAGAGTTTGTGCATGTTCTCTAAATGCAGCGTAGAAAATGGCGTCTCACGAACCACCAATAACAGCTGGCCTCGCTCTTTCATAACTACGTCAGCTGCTCGCTCGATCAGGTTATCTGATAGACCATGAGCAATTGAAGCCAAGCTTCCCGCAGAACATGGACACACCACCATCTGCTTCGGCGCTGCTGAACCAGAGGCCACCGGAGAGAACCAATCATCTTTGCCACACACCACCAGCTTTTCTGGGTCGCAACCTAAATGCTTCACCAAAACTTGTTTCGCTGTGTCAGGCCCAGCAGGTAACTTAAGTTCATGCTCTGTCGCCAACACCACTCGCGCTGCAGACGATATCAGTAAATAAACCTGATAATCTGCCGCCAATAAGCATTCAAGTAAACGCAGTCCGTAAGGCGCACCAGATGCGCCTGTGAAAGCGAGGGTTATAGCTTTATCGTGTTTTGTCATGTTCTCAATTACTTCAAATTATAAGGTCTTGGATCGGTTAAGCTTTGAGTGCCAACGCATCCAACAGTTTTTGGTGAATACCACCAAAGCCACCATTACTCATTACCAAGATTTGGTCGCCCGCTTGTGCCTCTGAGACAATTTTAGCAACGAATGCGTCCATGTCATCACTCACGTGTGCGGGTTGATGGCACGCATCGGCAACGTCTTGTACAGACCAATCAATGTTATCCGGCTGGAATAAGTAGGTAGAATCCGCCTGCTTGAGCGAATCAGCCAAAGTTTCTTTGTGTACACCACGCTTCATGGTGGCAGAACGAGGCTCTAAAACGGCAATGATTTTTTTCGTGTCGACCTTATTACGTAAACCGCCCAGCGTAAGTTCAATCGCTGTAGGATGATGAGCAAAATCGTCATAGACAGAAACGCCTGCCACTTCGCCTTTAAATTCTAAGCGACGCTTGGTATTAATAAAGGTAGCCAACGATTCGCAAGCGAGATCAGGTTTCACACCCACGTGTCGTGCTGCGGCAATCGCCATCAAAGCATTGCTGACGTTATGATCGCCAACCAAATCCCAATCGACGGTTCCAACACATTCACCTTGGAAGTACACCTCAAATTTAGAGCCGTCTTTAACTAATTTCTTGGCATCCCAATCACCGAGTTCACCACTCAACTCAGTTTCACTCCAGCAGCCACGAGATAACACATCTTGTATCGCGATATCTTGCTTCGGTGAGAAAATACGGCCATTACTTGGCACAGTGCGAACTAAGTGATGGAACTGACGCTTGATCGCTTCAAGATCATCAAAGATATCCGCATGATCGAATTCGAGGTTGTTCATCACTAACGTTCTTGGGTGATAATGAACAAACTTAGATCGCTTATCAAAGAAAGCACTGTCGTATTCGTCGGCTTCCACCACGAAAAACATGCTGTCACCAAGGCGAGCAGAGATACCAAAGTTACCTAGCACACCACCCACAAGGAAGCCCGGCGCGTAACCGCAGTCTTCAAGGATCCATGCCAGCATGCTCGATGTTGTTGTCTTACCATGCGTTCCCGATACCGCCAAAACCCAACGGTCATGCAGCAAGAACTCTTGCAACCACTGCGGCCCGGAAGTGTATCTAAGGTTGTTATCCAATACATACTCTACACAAGGGTTACCACGGCTCATCGCATTACCAATGACCACTAAGTCAGGTCTTGGTTCTAATTGGCTCGGGTCGAACCCTTCAATAATCTCTATCCCCTGAGACTCCAACAAGGTGCTCATTGGAGGGTAAACATTCGCGTCACTACCAGTAACCTTGTGACCTAATTGACGAGCCAATACCGCAGCACCACCCATGAAGGTGCCACAAATTCCTAAGATATGAATATGCATATATTGCTTCCAAACGCTTGGCCAAATGAGCCATGTCTAAATCAAACTACTTGCACTCATTATCATTAAATGGCGATTAAAAGCGAGTCACAATGCAAAACAAATTTAGTCGACATAGTAAGTGAGATCTGTGTCGCTTAGTTCATTACCATTAAAAAGATCTAACCTTTAGAATTTAGGTAAGCGTCTAGATGAATAAAGCCCATATAAGAGGCTAATTCTACAGTGCTCAAATCCCCCTAATATTCAGAGAAGTTTAAGGAAATAACATGTCTGAGATGCGCACCCTTGGTGAATTCATTGTTGCAAAACAAAATGACTTCCCCCATGCAAGTGGTGATCTATCATCCCTTTTGTCATCAATTCGTCTTGCTGCGAAAATTGTTAACCGCGAAATTAACAAAGCAGGTCTTGTCGACATTACTGGCGCTGTTGGTACAGACAACGTTCAAGGTGAAGAGCAACAAAAGCTAGACCTATACGCGAACGACAAGTTTAAAGCTGCACTTGAAGCCCGAGACCAAGTTTGTGGTGTTGCGAGTGAAGAAGAAGACGAAGCCGTTGCCTTCAATAAAGAGCTCAACAAAAACGCAAAATACGTCGTATTGATGGATCCACTTGATGGTTCTTCAAACATCGATGTGAATGTATCTGTTGGTACAATCTTCTCTATCTACCGTCGAGTATCACCGATTGGTACTCCGCCAACACAAGAAGATTTCCTACAGCCTGGACACAAGCAAGTGGCCGCGGGTTACGTAATTTACGGTTCTTCAACCATGCTTGTTTACACAACAGGCGCTGGCGTAAATGGTTTCACCTACGACCCATCACTGGGTACCTTCTGTCTATCTCATGAAAACATGATGATCCCTGATGAAGGAAAAATTTACTCGATCAACGAAGGTAACTACTTCCGCTTCCCTACGGGTGTTAAAAAGTACATCAAGTACTGCCAAGAAGATGAGCCGAGTGACAACCGCCCTTACACCTCTCGTTACATTGGTTCTCTCGTATCAGATTTCCACCGTAACCTGCTGAAAGGCGGCATCTACTTATATCCAAGCACACAAAGCCACCCTCAAGGTAAGCTGCGTTTGCTTTACGAGTGCAACCCAATTGCTTTCCTTATGGAGCAAGCTGGCGGTATCGCTTCAGACGGTGCTCAACGCATCATGGATATCAAACCAACAGAGTTACACCAACGTGTACCTTTCTTTGTTGGTTCAACAGACATGGTTCGCAAAGTCGAAGAGTTTCTTGAACTTAACCAAGACTAACCCTCTCGTTTATTTCTCAAAATAACATCATTAAAAAAGCCAGCATTCACATGCTGGCTTTTAACTATTCAATGAGCTAATTGTTCGTTAGGTTATCGAACATCAAACTTCGATTCTGCGCCTCGTTCATAGTTAAAGCGGAACCATTTATCGACGTCATCACAAATTCCAAGGTAAGTTTCACCACGGCGTCCTAGCGCTCTTGGATTTTGAGAACAGTACTGAGTTTTACCCACTTCATAACCTTGGTCATAAGCGGCATACAAGTTTGCATCAATTGATGGTGAAGACGCGGCTTCAGCCAAACTTGCTTCAGTCTGCTTGGTTTTTCCTTTCAGCGCCATTTCTTCGCCAAAGCTCTGCCAATCGGTCGTATTCATTGATGTTGGTGGCGGGGTTTGCGCACAACCAAATAATATTACTGATAGCACCAATAATATATATTTCATAATTTCCTCCTGATGGAAAAGACTAGCTCGTACATTGAGACTTTTAGCTATTTCGTCAGAATGCTTCCAGTAGTTCATTCACTATAACGGGTTATCCCGCTTACACCAGTTACCCGAAAGTATTTCTTTATTAGCTGTTAGATCAAGCTGATACAAATATACCCATGCTAATCCAAATATAGTCTCTATTTGCTCGCGACGATACTCAACAGGAACATCTTCTAGCCGATCGAGCGACTCCAAAACTTCGTCGTTAATGATATAGACCTCGCCAGCGACACTTTTCTTTCCAAAAATCATCGCCGGATATGCACCTAAATCAAAAAGGGCAAATGTCTCTGGTGTATCAAAGCGCCCCAACAACTCACAATGCTGCAAATAGTGGTGATTAGACTGGCCTTGTCTCAATGTGCCATAGACGAATACAAGATGCTGCATAAACCCTCCACAAGCCATTCATACTTGTACTTCGATGAATGGCTGAAACATTCTCTACTCGAATTCAAATTGATAGAGGAGATCCACTGCACTGTCTAAACCCGAAACGGCTTCAACATAGAGGTCCTGCATCAGTCGGTAACGAACGGTAAACTCACCTAACGAGTTGAAAATACCCACGCCATACTTCACCTGTAAGCCAGGCAGAATGTAGCCACTAACCGTTACTTGTGAGTCATCACCAGAACCTGCGGTATCCAGTTGTAAATCTTGCACACCAAATGCTTCGCCAATTTCGCCGACAACCTTGCCGCTCTTAGCCAAGCTCAAGCCAATTAAGGTGGTTGTCATCGAACCGCTCGACTCACCATCAATATCTTGGCCACGCAAAATATAAGACAGCGCATTCGCTTGAGGCATCGCTGGGTCAGAATAAATCTCGATAGTCGGCTCTGTCGCAGGGCCTGTCACTCGAATACCGGCGGTCACATCATCCTGAGTATTATCAGGGTTACGTATCGCATTGATTGCTACGTATGGCTGATCCGGAGGACCATTCATAAGGATCTTACCTTCTTCGATCAACAGGTCTTGTCCAAATGATTGGTAAGTACCATTGACGATGTTTACTTCACCGGTAATGAATGGGCCTTGATCTTTTTGAGCCACATTGAGCTTACCGACCAATTCACCTTCAAGACCGAAAGCGGAAAGTTTAAAGTCATCACCGATTGAGATATTAATATTGGTCATAACATTAAATGGAATCGTGTCTTCACTTTCTGGCTCAAGATCTTTATTCAAGATAACTTGATCAGAGGACACACCAACCGCTGACGGCGGCAAGTCTTCGACTACAATTCGTCCCCAAGGTAATGCTATGTCACCGGTGATTTTCGCAAGCTCTGGCGTGACATCAATGGTCATGTCAGGAACAACCTTAACCTTGACCATCGGTGGGATATCAACCATCAATTCATCGGCAAATACTCTGACATTAGAGTGCCATGCTTGAAGATCCTGCCAGTCCCCGGAACCCTCGATATCAAGGTGACCATCCGGTGTTTCAACATTGGCATCTAACTTCGCGCTATAGCCGTCAAAATCGAGGTCAATACGACCATCTTTAATATCCACTGGCGTGACATCGCCTTTGACTTGAATACCATCAACAGAGAATTGACCAAAGACTTGAGGGTGCATTAAAGAGCCTTTTACTTTTAAATCACTCTCAAGATCCGCCTTCAATAGGCTGTATTCACCAAGAATCGGCTGTAAGAAATCTAGATGGAACGTGGTCAGCTTAATTGCCGCATCGACCATTTTGTCTTCAGCGAGGATATCCGGTAGCGACACCGTGCCAGACAGATCACCATTATCAGACACATCCAGCTTAAAATCGGCGTTCAATTGGTTGTCTTTCAGCTGTGCATTCAATGCAACGCTTTCCCAACCCAGCGTGATTGGCTCTCCGACTTGCTGAACAACCTGACCTTTCGGCATATCGACGCTAACCGTCACCTCAGGCTCACCTTGTTCCGACCACTTAGCATGAGCGGTCGCATTCACTAAGCCCTGTAGTTGCGTCTCTTTAGGCACAAAGGCTTTAATCTGTTCGAAGTCGAATTGGTTGATCGCCAATTTCGCCTCACCTGACTTTCCGACACGAACGTCTTCATCCAAACACACACTCGAACCCGATTGATTCCAACAGTGTGCTTGTACATCAGCAAACTGCTTGTCGATATCCGCCTTAATCGCGACAGGTTGAGCTAACACCCAAGGTCCTTGCTGAGTGGTAATTTTGACTCTGTCTAACGACCCATCCCAAATAAGAGAAGGCTTTTGAATCAACTCACCGGAAATAGCTAAGCTTGTAGACACGATGTCGGATATCACATCAAGTGTCACGGTATGCTTCTTCTCACCACCATTCACCGTTAAGTCGATGCTTTCAACGCTTTGATCTTGATAGGTTAAGTTCTTGGCTTTTAATACAAGATCAGCTTGAGCCTCAGGTAATGGCAGTGGAACCACAGAGCCATTGAGCGACAAGGATTCCAGTGTAGCCTCGTTATTCCAATCGACCTTATCAACATTTAAAGCAAGATCGACTTCAGGCTCTTTCGTTGGACCGCTCAGTTGGATGCTACCGATCACTCTGCCTTTTAACTCAGGAATACTTTTTGCAAGCTCAGGGAAGAAGATCTCAACGCCCATGTCCCATTGCTTATCAAGCTCACCCAGCGCCTTAATCGAGTTAACACCGTGAGCCAAACTCAAACCACTGGTTCTCAGTTTAGGTTCGCCGCTCGCGCTGCGATCCGACGCTGACAACTGCCCTTCGATATCCAGAGGGTATTCTCGCAAGATCCCTTCGATATCGAGCTTAGGCAGTTCAATCGCCCAACCACCCGCTTGCGTCAGTTCACCTGAAGTGACGATGCTTCCGCTAATATTACCTTCAGCTTCTGGCCACTGCAGACCCGGTTGAATGTCTTTGAGCGTCACATCGGCTTGCCAATTAACGAGCTTCTTCCAGTTCGCTTTAACTACACCATTTAATTCGCCACCCAAGGTATTCAGTTTCAATCGTTCAAGTTCAATCTGTTCAGTGGTGCCTTTGCCTTGCAGATCTATCGTTAAGGCCGGGATTTCCTTACCATCCGCTTCGCCTTTGAGCTGCACATTAAAACCATCTAATGAGCCATTGGCTTTGAATTTCTCAATTGCAGCTTGGTAATCACTTTTTCCGGTAAGAGGCCATTGCGCTTTACCTCCCTCTAAAAGAAGGTCAAATGGTAGAGTTGGCTCTAGGGGTTGAATATCCCCAGACAGTTTTGCCTCAATCAATTCAGAAAACTGAGAATCTAGATGCAGCTTAGCCACGCTGCCTTGCGCTTTCAGCGACAGTTTCTGGCCAGCAAGGTCGGTTTCTTTCACCAAAGCATCTAAAGAAAGATCTAACGGGTAACCACCTTTAAGCTCAACCTTAGCCGCAAGATTAGCGCGTGCTTGTGGCATATCGAGCTCTAGAGTGGAAACATCTACCGCATGTTTACCTGCTCGAGCTTCTAGCCCAAGGTGGTTCACTACAATTGGGGTTTCTTGTTCTAAGGTGAAACGGTTGAGGTCCAAACGCTCCAGTACAACCTGTAAAGGAATCCAGACTTCAGGCAGCTCGATCGCTGTTTTAGCGGTTGGTTCTGGCTCTACCTTTTCAGTTTGCGGTTCTTCTGTCGACTCAGCAAGCTTAACTTTGAGGTCATTGAACAAGGTTGGAGATACCGTCAGCTTTTCACCCTGCATGCTCAGAGCGGTTGAGAACAAGCTCCATTCAATTTCATGCCCCAAGATATTCAGTTTGATATCAGACAAAGCAATACGGTTGATCACTATTGGTAGTGGTGTTTTCACCGATGTCACTGGCGGAGTCGGTTCTGTTTCTTCTGTAGAGGCAGGAGGCAATTCCGTAAATGCGAAGTCCAAACCTTGAATCGCTAAGCGGTCGACACACAACTTAGGGTCGAGTAAACAGCGAGGATTAATAGCCAAGTTCAGCTTTTGAACCTTGGTGTCGATATGCAAGCTGTCATCTTTAAACCGAACATTATTAAGTGTAAAGCTTGGGAACAGAGCCCCTTTGGTGCTTTCCACTTTAAGTTGTGGCAGTGCTTTTTCAGCGCCCCATAGCACTGTGTTCAATCCTGGATTGGTGAACAAAACAAAACCGAGCAGGGCTATCAACAACAGCAAAATAGACGTCAACGAAATCGACGTCCATTTAATGCATTTGCCCATCACTTTGATCATAATTCTGGCCCTAAACTAAAGTGCAATTGGAACTCATCGCCTTTCTTCGCATCTAGACCCCAAGCAAAATCTAAACTCACAGGACCGACAGGCGACGCCCAACGAACCCCGACACCGGTACCGTGTTTCCATTCAGGTTTGTCATTGAATGCATCACCAATATCGTAAAAAGCCGCACCCCACCAATTGCCAACCAAGCGGTATTGGTATTCAAACGAGCTGGTTGCAATGAATTTTGCACCCGTTAATGCACCACTTTCATCACGAGGAGATATAGATTCATAACCATAACCACGGATACTGTTGTCACCACCGGCAAAGAACCTCAGCGAGGGGGACAGCTTCTCAAATTCATCGGCAAAGTTTCCGCCAAACTGAAGTCGAGTTAAGCCGCGGTGATTATTACCGATGCTGCGAATCCATGCCGTTTGCCCTTGGAAACGCACCAACTTGGTTTCCGACAGTAAGGTGTCGTCAGCTGCTTCAACCATGATGGTTTGCTTGTCGCCCCACATTGGCATCGAACCACCACGAGTTCGAGTTCGTGAGAAAGAGATACCCGGCAACACGAATTGCGCTAAGTCATCTTGCAAACCTTGTTCATAGTTTTCGATCAAGTATCGAATAAACACCGTACGTTGCCAGCCATTATCCAGACGCCAATATCTTTCTAAGGCTAAGTTTGATTCCAAACTTTTGGTATCACGGTTATCTAAGTTCTTCATGCCGTACTTGATTTGATAGTAGTCATTAAGTACGTCATCTAACGGAATCTTATAAGTAGCAGTAATCGTCTGCTCCGGCTTAGAAATCGATAGGCTGCTATTGAAGCTATGGCCTCGGTCGTTAACCCAAGGCTTCTTCCATTTAAGGGTGCCTTTTACCCCAAGATCGGTTGAAACACCGATACCAGTTTCAATTTGATTACGCGCTTGCGGTGCAAGGCTGACCTTCATCGGAATTTCTCGGCCTTCGCCGAGTTGGCTTAAATCAGGTTCAACAAATACAGAAGAGAACCAATCCGTATTGGACAAGTTTTGGTTGTACTCACCGACTTTGGTAATCGAATAAGGTTCGCCATCCTCAAATGGTTTGAGTGATTGCACCTTGTCATCTCTGATTTGACTGCCAGTAACCTGAGTCGTGCCAAAATGATAGCGAATACCACTGTTGTAATGAAGACGAACGTAAGCACGGTTTAATTCCGGGGCAACCTCTAACTTGCTGACGTCATACGCACCATCAAAATAGCCTTTCGCTAATCCAAGGTTACGCATCGACGATTTCAAAGAGTCGTAACTACCATGATTGAGAACCGAACCTTTAGAAAGTTTGCTCTTAGCGATTAAAGCCAAAAAGTCAGGATCATCTTTTGCTTCGCCGCTAAGCACGATATCAGATGTATAAATAAGAACAGGTTCGCCCGGCTCAACAGAAACAATGAGCTCAGAATCATCTTCAGAGTGAGAGAATTTGATTGTAGGTTGGTAGTAACCCAACGCATTGAGGGCTTCTTTGATCATCGATTCCAAACGAGATTGGAACCTTAGTGAAATCGCATACTCTTCTTCAGGAATGGCACTTAGATAAGCATCAACATTGTCCTCAAGCGCTCCATCAAGCCCTTTAATCTCAAGGGATACGTCGGCATAAGCAAGCGTCGATGACAGTAGAGTGCCAATCAGAACTGGTAAAGTTTTTCTTATCATGTTTAATTGGTTGAAGAAGTTATCAATACGTTAATAAGTGAAAAGAAATAATACCGCTAAAAAGGCATTGAGTCTGTAACAAATCTGGTAATAACACGGTCTAATTTAAAGACTTAGTCAATATTAACCAACCGTTAATATGAACCTACAGTTAAATTAAACCAACGCGGTAAACGTATGCGAAAAGGAATATAACATGCTAAACAAACAACAACTGGTTTCCGCAACAACCGCTTTACCGGGAAATGCGAACCCAATTCAAATCACTGAGCGCCATTTCGTTAATCAAACGGATCTACTTGACCCGCCTACGGGGTCTCAACAAGAAGTTCTGCTCGGTATGGGGTGTTTCTGGGGAGCTGAACGTCTGTTCTGGCAATTAGAGGGCGTTATCTCTACCTCAGTTGGTTACGCAGGTGGGTACACAGTAAACCCGACCTATGAACAAGTATGCTCAGGACAAACAGGTCATACTGAAGTAGTTCGTGTTGTTTTTGATAGCGAGCAAACCTCATTAGCAACGTTGCTTGAAACCTTCTGGGAAAGTCACGATCCCACTCAAGGTATGCGCCAAGGTAATGATTTAGGCACTCAATATCGCTCCGCTATCTACACTTTCAGTGAGCAGCAACAATTGATTGCGGAACAATCTAAGCAAGAATACCAACGAGCGGTCACTGAATCATTAGGCAACGAGATCACGACGGAAGTTCTGCCAGCAGGAAAGTATTTTTTTGCGGAGACGTACCACCAGCAATATCTAGCAAAAAATCCTAATGGCTACTGTGGTTTGGGCGGAACCGGTGTGTGCTTCCCTCCACAATAAACGGTGCTAGGACGCAAACTAAAACGACATCCATTAAAAAAGGGCTTCCATTAAGAAGCCTTTTTTCATTGTTATCTATTTCGAATGAGACAAATCGATAAGTGTCAGTTACACCGGCAGCGCAGCAATCGTGCCGTTAACTTCTTTAAAAATGGTGAGCTTTTGTTTGTCAGAAACTTCAGGGAGAAGCACTTTGCCTTGGTCGAAGCGAAACTCTCCGATACCTTCAATAGCAAACTGGCCTTTGAACAGGACTTTAACGAAACGCGCCACTTGATGTGGACGGTAAGTAGAAAATTTTCTTAACATAATACAACCTCAATTCCATTTGAGTACTACAGTTACCTGCCTGAACATCGCCTTGTTAAAAGCACATATAATTGCTAAATCCTTTAGCAAACAGCAAGATAATCTATTGTTCATCTCGATATTGATGCATTATACCTTTTGGTAACAAGCCTGCAACTTGTTTCTACATCGTACGATAAAAAAGTTAAAGAGGCATTTTTCAAATTTCATATTATACTTCCAGTGCAAACCAATAAGCGGAACAAAAATATAATGAAAAACAAAACTCTACTGGCTTTTTTAGCCGCAGCCTCTCCACTCTTCGCCAATGCTCACAACCTATCTGTAGGTGCAACTCTGCCTGCTGTCGATGTTAGCAGCTATGGTGAAATCGTACTAAACGACGGAAATACCGGATATCAAGCTTGGGCAACCAACAATCTCCTAGGTAAAGTTCGTGTCGTTCAAGCTATCGCTGGCCGTAGCAGCTCTAAAGAGCTCAACGCACCACTGATGGCAGCCATTACAGCATCGAAGTTCTCAGAAGACAGCTACCAAACCACCACCATCATCAACCAAGATGATGCTATCTGGGGTACAGGTTCTTTTGTGAAATCGTCTGCCGAAAGCAGTAAAGAAGAATTTCCATGGTCTTCTATGGTGCTAGATGAAGACGGAGCCGTCGCGTCATCATGGGCTTTAGCAGAAGAAAGCTCAGCGATTATCGTTCAAGACAAGCAAGGTAAAATATTGTTTGTTAAAGAAGGCGCTCTCAACGAATCAGAAGTCACGCAAGTTATTGAATTGATTAAAGCGAGCCTTTAATCAGATAATCGCGTCTTTTTCGAGACCTGACCGAAGGATATTGTTATATTATAACAGTATCCTTTTTTAATTCTGTGGTTAATCATCCTCATGTGGCAAAACACACCTAACAATGTGAAACGCAAAACAGGCTTCTTGCTTGGGCTGATGCTCATGTTAAGCGTGTTAGCTGCAACACATATGGTGGATGTTGCCCCCGATCACCACACTTCGCATCATTGTGAGCTGTTTTCGATAAATCAGTTCATTACTGCGCACTCACTTCCACAGGTTCCAGAGTTCCATTCAGAATTTACTGCCACGATTACAGAGTCTGTAATTTCGTTACAGCGCCTGTATTTCGCTTATTTGGCACGTTCACCTCCTGTAAATATCGCTTAATTACCACTACTTTTTAATTAACCTTTATTCAGGAAAAAAACATGAAACCTACTATTTTAGCCGTTGTTATCGGCATGACTGTCTCAACGAATGTTCTAGCTAACGAAGAATTCCGCTCTCACGAAGCACACGTGCACGGTAAAGTTGAAGTGAACATCGCTCAAGATGGACAAGAGCTGCTTGTTGAAGTAACTGCGCCTGGTGCCGATGTGGTTGGCTTTGAGCATGCTCCAGAAACTGCCGAGCAAAAGAAAGTATTTGAACAAGCTATCGCGCAACTGAACAAGCCAGAAGAACTATTTAGTTTCAACAATGCAAGCTGTACGCTGAAGTTCAAATCAGTGACGAACACCCTAGAAGACGATCATGATGACCATGAAGGCCATGACCACGCGGAACACGATCATGACGGCCACGAAGGCCATGACCACGCGGAACACGATCATGATGACCACGAAGGCCATGACCATTCAGAAGGTGGCCACGGTGAGTTCACGGTTGAGTATCATTACCAATGTTCAGACATTGCGAAGCTAGATACGGTGAACACTCAATGGTTCTCTAAGTTCAGTAACACAAAATCAATGACGGTGAACCTGCTAACTGACAGCGCTCAAATTCAAGAAGTGCTTAACGCCGATCGTGTTAGTTTTCGATTCTAATCAGTATTAGATTGAATTAAACGTAGATAAGCAGCCAAGTAAGTATTCACTTACTTGGCTGTACAAATCGGTGTGCTCTGGGAATTTATTATTCTAATAACGGTCCAGTAAATACACCGCTTTAATTATTGGAGCTAATATGTCTTCTGACAGTTCATCACTTGTCGTCAAACTTGAAAATATCAGCTTTCGTTGGAAGCCTGAGCTATCCCCAACTCTAGAGATTCCTTCACTGCACATCCAAACCCAAGAGCACCTTTTCATTAAAGGTCCCAGTGGTTGCGGAAAATCGACATTATTAGGGCTGCTGACCGGAATTAACCAAGCAGATCAAGGTGAAGTCTCTATCTTAGGCCAAGACCTCACTCAGCTAACTCCTCGTCAAAGAGACAAATTCAGAGCCGATCATATTGGTTATATATTCCAACAATTTAACCTGCTTCCTTACCTGTCTGTGATCGACAACGTGACGCTTCCTTGTCAGTTCTCAGCAATTCGCAAGCAACAAGTCACTAAGAGTCAGAACAACCTGCAAGCCACCGCACAAGATTTATTGTTACGACTAAAACTGCCTCAGGCTCTAATGGATAAACCCGTTACTGAGTTGAGTATTGGCCAACAACAACGTGTCGCGGCAGCTCGTGCTTTAATCGGCCAACCAAAGATCATCATTGCTGATGAACCGACATCCGCTTTAGATCATGACAACCGAGAAGCTTTTATCGAACTGTTGTTAGAACAAGCCAATCAAGCGGGTTCTACTCTGATCTTTGTTAGTCATGATCCAACATTAGAAAAACTGTTCACTCGAACCATAGATTTAAAAACCGTTAACCAAGCTAAGGTTGTCGTATGAAAGTAATTACTCACTTAGCCTTAAAAAGCGTACTCAACCGTAAAGCCACCGCTATTCTGACCATTCTCACTGTAGCAGTGTCCGTCATTCTCTTACTCGGTGTTGAACGCGTTAGAACCGAAGCCAAGAGCAGCTTTGCTAATACGATTTCGGGTACTGACCTTATCGTCGGAGGTCGCTCTGGTCAGGTAAACCTGCTGCTTTATTCTGTATTCAGAATCGGTAATGCAACCAATAACATCGACTGGAAAAGCTACCAAGAATTTAGCCAACATAAAGCGGTAAAGTGGGCGATACCCATCTCACTGGGTGATTCACATAAAGGCTTCCGTGTCATGGGCACAAACCATAGCTACTTTGAAAATTATCGCTATGGGAGTAAGCAACCACTTACTTTCCAACAAGGAAAAGAATTCAATCAGCTATTTGATGTGGTGATTGGTGCTGATGTCGCGAAGAAGTTAGATTACAAGATTGGTGATCACATCATTCTGGCGCACGGTATCAGTGATGTAGCCTTCAGTCGCCACGACAACCTGCCCTTCACGATTGTGGGAATACTCGCGCCAACGGGAACACCGGTAGATAAAACCGTGCATGTTTCGCTAGAGGCAATTGAAGCTATTCACGTAGGCTGGGAATCGGGTGCTAACTTAGGCCACACGCCGGATGCTGAAACGCTCAAGAGCTACGACTTCCAACCTAAACAGATTACCGCGATGATGGTTGGGCTTAACTCGAAAATCCAAACCTTCGCACTGCAACGAGAGATCAATAACTACCGCCAAGAGCCGTTGAGCGCCATTATGCCGGGCATTGCTCTGCATGAATTGTGGGGAATGATGGCCGTAGCAGAACAGGCGCTATTAATTGTATCAGGGTTTGTTGTAATCGCAGGACTGTTAGGGATGTTGAGTAGTCTACTCACTAGCTTGCAAGAAAGGCGTCGAGAGATGGCCATTCTGCGCGCGATGGGAGCAAGGCCTCGCCATGTATTTGGTTTGCTAATTAGTGAAGCCAGTGCACTGACCTTCCTCGGTATCACACTGGGTGTTGCAGTCTTGTTTGCCCTGATCGCAGTAGTTGCTCCTATTGTGCAACAAAGTTATGGTATCAACATATCGATATCCGCAATCACACCTCATGAGTGGAAACTGCTTATGTTGGTGCAAGTTGCCGGAATCATTATCGGCTTTATTCCCGCTTTCAGAGCTTACCGTCAGTCATTGTCTGATGGCATGACTATTCGAATCTAAAATAGGAACCTACGATGCAACGCAAATTCCTACTGATACTTGGGTTACTTATGTTCCCATTTATCAGCACAGCTCACGCTGACGCCACTCAGACTGACGAATCGGTATTAACACTCGATTGGATTGACTTAATTCCAGAATCGGAGCGAGCACAACTAGACTCATTTGGCATGCCGATGGTTAACCACGACAGTATGGACAAACCTCAACAATCGACACTTGGCGCTGTTCGTCCGGAGTTGAATGGCAGCACTGTGAAGATCCCAGGCTTTGTGATTCCATTGGAAGGCGATGAGAACATGATCACTGAGTTTCTGTTGGTGCCATACTTTGGCGCATGTATCCACGTGCCACCGCCGCCACCGAACCAAATCATCTATGTGAAGTTCCCTAAAGGAGCACCAATCCAGCAGTTATGGGATGTGATCTATTTAGTCGGTACGCTGAAAACGGAATCAATAAGCCACGACTTAGCTCAGACAGGTTATCTTATTGAAGGTACTGCAATAGAAGAATATGACGACATGTAGTCATTAGAAGGGTGGCTCAAGGATGAGCTGCCGTCACTGAACAAAAGATATTATTCAATAACAGTTTTATAACGATATTGTTTGACTAGATTACGCGATGTAATTAGACAAATAAGCTAGCACAGCTACATAAGTAGCGAGTAATAACCCTATACTAAGCTGTTTCTTCAGCTTGTTATCATTGACTTGATTCATAACTCCTCCTTGAGAATTACAACAAATTTAACATTTTATTATCATTAGCAAAAGTAAAATTTTGTTGAAGTCTTCAACTCTGCACGCAAAATCTAGCCACCAATAAAATAAAGAGTTACATTTTAGACAGTTATACCAATCACAGTAAGTAAGTGATCAGAAATAGCGTAGGAAAAAGGCTTGAAAACAAGGCGGAATGTTTAGATAAGTAGTTATTCTACAATCAAAAATTCTAACGCAGTTATCGAGCATTTTAACAAGCTAAGGGGAGCAATTATTTACTACGATTGGTATTGAGTCATCTCCTAACGGTACTCTTATGTCAGAAACCAAACAGCCAGTAATCATTGAGCATGCTAGCGATACACAGCACAAGCATGAGAAAAAGCCTCATATTGCCGACAGCACAAGCAGAATGCTGCACATAGCACAAAGCTTCGGCTTAGATTCCTTAATCAGTCATAGTACAAAACCAAGCGATAAAGCTGAGAGTACGCTTATCGAACGGGCGCTA
Source organism: Vibrio bathopelagicus (assembly GCF_014879975.1). Classification (NCBI taxonomy): domain Bacteria; kingdom Pseudomonadati; phylum Pseudomonadota; class Gammaproteobacteria; order Vibrionales; family Vibrionaceae; genus Vibrio; species Vibrio bathopelagicus. Next base: position 3,254,120 of record NZ_CP062500.1, read on the forward strand.
TTACGAGAGAAAAAACGCAAAGAACTGCGTCAAAAGAATCTAGAACAGATTCTGAAATTGGCGCACTCTTCATGTAAGGACGAAGCGGCTGGAGATCCTGATCAGGACTGGTTATATCGCTTTTTCGATATGGCACAAGAGATCCACAATACATCGATGCAGAGACTATGGGCTCAGGTATTAAAAAGAGAAGTCACCAACCCAGGTTCGACGTCGATGAAGGCGCTGCAGATCTTGCAAGACATGACACCAAAAGAAGCGCTCACCCTACAAAGAGCGGCGTCACTTGGCTGTAGTTTTGGTAGTGATAGCAGCAGAAAGCTATTACTTGGTTTTAAGTCTCATGCTGGAATATTCAGCTTTGGCAAAAGAGACACGACCAACACCATCAACCTTGGTGGACACAACCTGCCCTACTCTAGCCTACTCCATTTGATTGAGCTCGGTATCATTCTAGGCACTGAATTAGAGTCTGGTGAGATTGATTTCGACCCAGCGTTACACCTGACTTATCAAGGTAAGAGCATGTCACTGGCGCCTATATCAAAAGGGGTTAAGCTGGTTTACTACCGATTCAGCCCAACAGGTAATGAGCTGTGTACCTTACTTGGCAACAAGCCCAACATGCAGTACTACGACCAACTGATTGCTCTATTGAGTCAGAAGTTCACGGTACAAACAGAAGTGAAAAGCAGCGTGAATTACACCGTCTAAACGTTAGACGGTGTAATTAATGAAGAATATTGAGAAGAATAAAGAGAATCTAGAGGATAGGTTTCTTGTCTCGGTAAACCAAGGCTTCACTATTTATCCGTTTTGAATAAGCAGATAAACAGGCGAATAGCCTTAGTCATACCAACGATCTCAATTGGCTAAAATATTACGCTTCTCTAAAGCATCAATACACAATTCGACCAGTTCATCGAGTGTCTTCTCACCCGCAGGTAGATCTATCTCAGGGTTCTGAGGTGCCTCGTATACTGAGCTAATACCGGTAAAATTCGGGATTTCTCCAGCGCGTGCTTTCTTATACAAACCTTTAGGATCGCGCTGTTCGCAAACCTCAAGTGGCGTATTAACAAACACCTCGAGAAACTCACCTTCCGGTAATAAATCACGTACCAACTGTCTCTCCGCTTGATGTGGAGAAATAAACGCAGACAACACGATCAACCCCGCATCCGCCATCAATTTAGCGAGCTCACCAATACGACGAATATTCTCTCGACGGTCTTGCTCAGAGAAGCCAAGGTCGCTACATAATCCGTGACGAACATTATCGCCATCCAATAAATAAGTATGGTAACCAAGCTGTGCCAAGCGGTTTTCTAATGCTCCAGCGACTGTCGACTTCCCAGAACCAGATAACCCCGTGAACCAGAGCACGGCTGGCTTTTGTGATTTCAGATTAGAGCGAAATGCTTTATCAATCGAGTGTTGATGCCACACAACATTCTCATCTTTTGGTTTGAGTACTGCGGTCATAATTAGTCCTTTAAATAAACAGCATTAAAATGGGAAAAAGTAAGGAATTAGGGTCAGCACCAAGCCCGAGTAGACAATCGAGATTGGGATACCGATGCGTAGATAATCCGTGAGATGGTAATTACCTACGCTATAAACAAGTAAATTGGTTTGGTAACCGTATGGCGAAATAAAGCTAGCGCTGGCACCAAACAGAACCGCCATAATGAATGGCATAGGGTCAACGCCATAGCCGATAGCCATGCTGTAGCCAATTGGGAACGATAGTGCTGCGGCCGCGTTATTGGTCACCAACTCAGTCAGAACCAAGGTCATGAAATAGGTCGCGACTAACGCACCAAACACGCCCCAGCCATTAAAGGCTTCCATAAACATCAGCCCCATCCGCTCAGACAAACCCGATGAAATCATCAGTTGAGCAATAGAAAGTGCAGAACCAACGATCACCACAATATCAACCGGAAAACGGCGACGAAGCTCACCAAGTTGCACCACGCCAAAGGCCACCAGCAACAGTAAGAAACCAGCCAGCCCTTTGATAATCGGCACGACTTCAGCAAGGGCTAAACCAATCACACAGGCAAAACCGAGCAATACAAACGTCGACTTATCAGCATCAAGCTTGGCACTCGAGTCCAAGTCATTCATCAACACAAACTCTTTGTTGTGTTGCTGGCGCTGCTCTTCAAAACGCTTACCGGGAACCAAAATCAAGGTATCCCCGGCCGTTAGTGTGATGTTTCCAAGACCACCTTCGAGACGTTCATGACCACGACGAATAGCGACCACAACCGCATCAAAACGATCTCTAAACTGGCTGGTTTTCAGGGTTTTGTTACAGAAACTTGCCGATGAACTCACCACGACCTCAACAAAGCTCTGGCCGTTAAGGTGATGCTGGCCAAACAGGGTTAATCCTTGAATTTCTTGCAGTGTCGCTACACTTTCAACGTCGCCACAAAACAGCAGTCTGTCACGAGCTTGCAGTATAAAGTCAGGGTCAATAGACGCCGTTGTTTTACCGTCACGAATCACTTCCGCTAAAAACAATTTTCGTAATGCTCTTAGGTTATTCTCGCTGACGCTGCGGCCAACCAAAGGAGAACCCGGCTCCACTCTAGCCTCTAAAAAGTAAGGCAGATCGTCCTGCGATCCATCATCATAGCTTGGCAAGAAGTAGCTCAAAGGAATAAGGATCAATACACCACCGACCAAGACAGCTAAACCGATCAAGGTGGGCGTGAAAAAGTTTAAGCTCGGCAAACCCGCATCTTCAACAAAGCTATTGATGATCAAGTTGGTAGAAGTGCCGATCAATGTCAGGGTTCCACCTAAGATGGCAGCATATGACAAAGGGATAAGCAGTTTAGATGGCGCATGTTGTTGATTACGTTTGATCGCCCCGATCAAAGAAACAACCACCGCCGTGTTATTAGTAAAAGAAGAAAGTAACGCTGTGGAAATACCCAACTTCGCAACCACGGTACCTAGCCTACCTTCAGAGATATTACGGCTAACCCAACTGATTAAGCGAGTTTTCTCCAACGCACTTGATGCGAGGATAAGAAGAATTAAAGTCAGTAATGAGGAGTTAGTGAAGTTATTGGCTAAGCTCGACAAGTCGATCATGCCAGCCATAAAAGCAATAAACGCCGCGCCAGCAAAGATAAAGCTTGGCTTAATACGGGTAACGAGCAGGCAAGTAATGATGCCGAGCAAAATCGCTAATACAAATCCTTGTTGCCACATATACCCGTCCTTTATGGCGGAAACGATGGGTTTCCGCCTGATTCAATAAGCTGTTACTTAGTCGTCTATGACTTCAGTAGTTGGCTTAGATCTTTGGCATCCCAATGAGGGAAGTGCTTACGTACCAATGCGTTGAACTCAAGCTCAAATGCAGAGAAGTTACCGACTTGCTGTTCAACAGAGTCCAAACGGTCTCGAATCAAACCTGCACCAACCGTAACGTTGGTTAGACGGTCGATAACGATGAAGCCACCGGTATCGGCACTCTCACGGTATTTATCCAATGCGACAGTCTCGTTCAATGACCATTCACATAAGCCAATACCATTCAGTGGTAACTCATCAACTGCGTGAGTCGACAGGTTGTTAATGTCGTATTGGTGACGAACCGTTTCAACCTGACCGACGGTTTTCTTGCCTGCGATTTTGATGTCGTAAGCTTTACCCGGTTGCAGTGGCTGCTCTGTCATCCACACGATGTCTGCTAATACGTGGTTAGTGGATTCAATTTGTGCATTTTCCAACACAATCAAATCACCACGGCTGATATCGATCTCATCTTCAAGAGTCAGCGTTACCGCCAAACCCGCTTGTGCTGATTCAAGCTCACCATCAAAGGTCACAATGCTTGCTACCTTAGAAGTTTTACCTGAAGGCAACGCCTTGATTTCATCACCCACGCTGACACGACCAGAAGCCACTGTGCCGGCAAAGCCACGGAAATCTAAGTTAGGACGATTGACGTACTGCACTGGAAAACGGAATTCACCCGCAGAGCGTTTTTGGTCAATGTCGACGTTCTCTAGTACTTCTAATAGAGATGGGCCTTCGAACCATGCAAGCTCTTTACTTGGTGCAGCAACGTTAATGCCTTCAAGTGCCGAGACGGGCAAGATCTGAATATTGGTCTCACCCTCTAGGTTTTCTGCAAACTCTAGATACTGATCGCGAATCTCCTCAAAACGATCTTGCGAGTACTCGACGAGATCCATTTTGTTGACTGCGACGATGAAATGCTTCAAACCAAGTAGGTTAGAAATAAACGAGTGACGACGTGTTTGATCCAGTACGCCCTTACGTGCATCAATCAAGATCACAGCCAGATCACACGTTGAAGCACCTGTTGCCATGTTACGCGTGTACTGCTCATGCCCTGGTGTATCAGCAATAATGAATTTACGCTTTTGAGTCGAGAAGTAGCGATAAGCCACATCGATCGTAATGCCTTGCTCGCGCTCAGCCTGCAGACCATCAACAAGCAGTGCCAAATCAGGCTTCTCACCCGTAGTACCCACTCGCTGGCTATCTGAATGAACCGCTGCTAGCTGATCTTCATAAATCTGTTTTGTATCATGGAGTAAGCGACCGATTAGGGTACTTTTACCATCGTCTACCGAGCCACAAGTTAAAAATCTAAGCATAGATTTATGCTGATGCTGACTTAGATAACCTTCAATCCCTAGTTCAGCCAATTCGGCTTCTACTGCACTATTCATTTTTCTTTCCTTAGATTCTTAGAAATAACCTTGGCGCTTTTTCAGCTCCATTGAGCCCGACTGATCATGGTCAATCGCTCGGCCTTGACGCTCACTGGACGTCGCCACCAGCATCTCTTCAATAATGCCTGTTAGCGTATTCGCCTCAGATTCAACCGCTCCGGTTAGTGGATAACAGCCTAAAGTACGAAAACGAACGCTTTTCTCTTCAATCACTTCACCTTCTTGCAGCTCCATACGGTCATCATCAACCATGATCAGCATGCCATCACGCTCAACTACAGGGCGTTTGTCTGAAAGGTAAAGTGGAACAATATCGATGCTCTCTAGGTAGATGTATTGCCAGATATCAAGCTCAGTCCAATTAGATAGCGGGAAGACACGAATGCTTTCGCCCTTATTAACCTGACCGTTGTAGGTGTGCCAAAGCTCCGGACGCTGGTTTTTTGGATCCCATGTATGGTTCTTATCGCGGAAAGAATAAACACGCTCTTTCGCGCGAGATTTTTCTTCATCACGACGCGCACCACCAAAAGCGGCATCGAACCCGTACTTGTTTAACGCCTGCTTAAGGCCCTGAGTTTTCATGATGTCAGTGTGCTTCGAAGAACCATGCACGAATGGGCTACACCCCATCTCAATACCTTCTGGGTTCTTATGTACTAAAAGGTCAAAGCCGTACTTTTTAGCCGTACGGTCACGAAACTCAATCATCTCGCGGAATTTCCAATCCGTATCAACGTGTAATAGTGGGAAGGGAATCTTACCTGGGTAAAACGCTTTGCGAGCTAAATGAAGCATCACAGAAGAATCTTTACCGATGGAGTACATCATCACTGGGTTATCAAACTCAGCTGCCACTTCACGGATAATATGAATACTTTCCGCTTCGAGCTGTTTTAGGTGGGTTAAACGTTCTTGGTCCATTTCAGTGCTTCCTTTAAGGCTCGCGTTACGAGCAATTCATTACTTAGTCTTGCCAAGCATGGGATTTAACTCATCCACTTGAGTGAATGGGAGTATTGGCACTAGAAGAAAACAGAAGCTTCGTTTTGAGCTATCCTTGCTATTCATCTGCCTGATACGTCCTTGATATAGGCATTATGACGAGCCTCTCATATTACTGGAAATTCTAAAATTTCATTTTTTATTCGAAAAGCTGATAAGGGATGAGATTCATCGATAAATAGGTGAAATGAATGGACTTATACTATCGATGTGATTTGTACATCGATTGAGCAGCTTTGGGAGGCGTCTTGCAGAACACCATAAAGTAATCGATCTAAGTCACGAATTAACATTCGTTGTAATCATTGTTTCATTCGGTTTTGTTACATTACGCAACGAATTTTCTACTATCCACTTTGGAGCTACAAAATGAAAGTTGCAATGAAACCTTTGTCATTGGCTGTACTTGCGGGTCTTGGTTTGACTCTAGCAGGCTGCACAACAACACCAGATACCGATGAAGTGATTAAATTACGTGTCGTAGAAACGACGGATATCCATACCAACCTAATGGATTACGACTACTACAAAGACAAGCCATCGAAAAAAATCGGCTTAGCACGTACTGCAACTCTAGTAAAAGAAGCTCAAAGCGAAGTAACCAACAGCGTATTAGTTGATAACGGTGACTTGCTGCAAGGTAGCCCAATGGGTGACTATATGGCAGACAAAGGCATCGAAGCTGGCGAAGTTCACCCTGCATATAAAGCAATGAACCAACTAAGCTACGACGCTGCAAACCTAGGTAACCACGAATTCAACTACGGTCTTGAGTTCCTAGAAGAGTCTATCAACGACGCTGATTTCCCATACATCAGTGCTAACGTTTACGACGCAGAAACCAAAGAACACTACTTCACGCCTTACATCATCAAGACGCACACGTTCGAAGATACTGCTGGCGTAAAGCACGAAGTAAAAGTGGGTTACATCGGTTTTGTTCCACCACAAATCATGACGTGGGATAAGAAGAACCTAGAAGGCAAAGTGATCGCTCGCGATATCATTGAGACGGCTAACGAATTAGTGCCTCAAATGAAAGCGGAAGGCGCAGAGGTGATCGTTGCTATCCCTCACTCAGGCGTATCAACTGACCCATACAAAAATGGTGAAGAGAACTCAACGTTCTACCTATCTGAAGTAGACGGCATCGATGCGATCGCATTCGGCCACTCTCACGCAGTGTTCCCAGGTAAAGGTTTTGATGACATTCAAGGCATCGACAACGAAACTGGCACAATGAACGGCGTTGCGGCAGTAATGCCTGGTCGTTGGGGTAGCCACGTTGGTGTTATGGATCTAACACTTGCACAAAAAGACGGTAAGTGGGAAGTCGTTAAAGGCCAATCAGAAGCACGCCCTATCTACGATAAGATCGAGAAGAAATCTCTTGCCGCAGCTGATGAAGGCATCGTAACGGCACTAGAAAAAGACCACGCAGGTACTCGTGAGTTTGTTAACCAACCGATTGGTAAAGCAGACGATGTAATGTACAGCTTCCTGTCTCTAGTACAAGACGATCCAACAGTTCAAATCGTTAACCTTGCACAGAAGGATTACGTTGAGCAGTTCATCCAAGGTGACCCTGACCTAGATGGTACGCCAGTACTTTCAGCGGCTGCACCATTCAAGGCTGGCGGCCGTAAGAATGACCCAGCAAACTTCACTGAAGTTGAATCTGGTCAACTGACATTCCGTAACGCAGCTGACTTGTACCTTTACCCGAACACGCTAGTCGCGATGCAGGTAACAGGCCACGAAGTAAAAGAGTGGCTTGAGTGTTCTGCTGGTCAATTCAACCAGATCGACGTTAACTCAACTGCTCCACAATCATTAATCGAGTGGGATAACTTCCGTACTTACAACTTCGATGTTATCGATGGTGTTGATTACCAAATCGACGTAACTCAACCTGCGAAATACGATGCAAACTGTAAAGTGGTTAACCCTGATTCACAGCGTATTGTTGGTCTAACTTACCAAGGTAAGCCAATCGACATGAAGCAAGACTTCCTGATCGCAACCAACAACTACCGTGCATACAGCGCTAAGTTCCCAGGCACAGGTGAAGACTTCATCGCATTTGATGCACCAGATGAGAACCGTACTGTTCTTGCAAACTACATCTCTCGCGTAAGCAAAGAGCAAGGTCAAGTTAGCCCAAGCGCGGATAACAATTGGTCATTTGCGCCAATCAAAACGGATAACAAGCTAGATATCCGCTTTGAAACATCTCCAAGCGACAAAGCAGCAGATTTCATTAAAGAGAAGGGTCAATACCCGATGAAACGTGTTGCGACTGACGATGTTGGTTTTGCTGTTTACCAGATTGACCTAACTAAATAGATTGCTTAAGTAATCGATAGTTAACGTTCTGAAAGGCTGAGTTTAACGACTCAGCCTTTTTCTTTTCTTATCCAAAGCCCTAATTTTTTAACGACAAACTCTCGTTAAACCCGCTTCCAAATACCACGCCTTTAGCTTCAAAACGGCAGTCAAACAGCACGACTCAAACCACCAATTGAATTAATCCAACACAAAAAAACGCTAATCAGTTGTAAGTTTTTCTCTGCTCCTCCTGTCTATTTAATTTACTACACTCAATGAATGGTCATTAAGCCATTCATCTATAGGATAGATAAGGACATTTGATGAGCACCGTCGAGAGCATTCAAGCATGGTTACATTCAGGAGAGGAGTCGCTGCTATGGCTGATGCTTGGCATCATCGCGCTTTCTTACCTGCTTGAAGATCTGGCGATTGTTACGGCGGCAGGTTTGGCAACTCAAGGCTTAATACTTCCTCAATATGCGTTGCTTGCCATTTTCATCGGCATTGCCACAGGTGATCTCGGTCTCTATTACCTAGGTAAATCAGGACGTTATTTCCGAGGCGTTCGTTACAAAGCCCTCACCAACCGATACTTTCGTGCACTTCGCACTAAATTACGTCAAAACGCTTTCAGCAGTCTTTTTGTCATCCGCTTTATTCCTGGGCTTCGTACCGTCGGCTTTACCTTAAGTGGTTTTTTCGCAATCCCACTGCCTACTTTCTTGTTTGCTGTCATTAGCGCCACCGCGATCTGGACTGGCATTGTCTTCTCTGCCATCTACTATTTAGGGACATCAGCGTGGCTGCAAGCCTCTGAATATCAATGGATAGTTATCCCGTGTGCCATCGCTTTGCTGTTTATCGGTAATCGATTAATGAATAAAACCTACTCTAGAGGATTATCATGAGTTCACCGCAAGATATTCGCATCATTCCCGCACATCAAATCAATGCAGGCATGCCCTTGCTTGAAAAAGATACCGTGCGCAGTGTCTCTCCTTATGAGTTTCTTCCCACTTGGTTTTTCTACACGCCAGTGGTAATTCAAAGCCTGATGCAAGGGTTACGGCACTTTGACTGGGCGCTACCGCTCATCGCCAACCCAAGTATTAAGTTAAGCGGCATGGTAGGCGAATCGAAACACGAGATACTGAGCCTTGCCGGATCATCGAGCCAGCGTTGGATCTCTCCGTTTATCACCCTAACCAAAACGGATCTTAGCAGTAAGAAACAAGCTGAAGATGCGCGCAGTGCACTCATACAATCGGATCTCGATTTTCCCATTGTGGCTAAACCGGATCTTGGCTGTCGAGGCGTTGGCGTTAAGCTGATCAACACACAAGATCAACTTGAGCAGTATGTTGAATCTTTCCCAAATAATGCTCGCTTTCTACTACAAGAAAAAGCGCCTTATCAAGCCGAAGCGGGTGTTTTCTATGTTCGTTACCCAAACAAAAAGCAAGGCGAGATCATCTCGATCACACTCAAATACGCACCAATGGTGATGGGTGATGGCATCTCGACACTCAAACAGTTAATTGAAAATAGCCCGCGCGCTGGGCAACTTAGTCACCTCTATCTGCCAAGGCATCAAGATAAATTGGATCAAGTGCTCGCAGAGGGCGAAGAGTTCCAACTCGCGTTCGCAGGTAGCCATAGCCGTGGTTGTATCTTCCGAGACGGCAATCAATACATCACTCAGGCTTTAACCCAACGCTTAGACGAGATATTCGACGACTTCGATGGTTTCCACTTTGGTCGACTCGACGTCAAATTCAAAGACATGCACAGCCTAATGAACGGCGAGGATTTCACTATCCTTGAGGTCAATGGAGCAAGCAGTGAGGCTGGGCATATCTGGGATCGCAACACACCATTGCGAGAGATATTTTCTACGCTACTTCTGCAATACCGCATTCTTTTTGATATTGGCGCTCAGCAAAAACAGCGAGGCCACCAGCCTCCTTCCTTTAAGAGCCTGTTTACCGCGTGGCAAGAAGAGCGACGTCTTGTTCAACAATATCCGACCACCGATTAACTTTGTACGAGGATCATGAATGAACCCCATAGCCCAACCGAGCGCCCTCACTTCTTTCTCTCCTAGTATCAAGGGAGCGGTAGAAATATTGAATCAGGGTTTAGAGTTTTTGTTAGCGATATCTGACAGCGACTATCTGACACGAGCAAAGCCGCACGTCACAAGCTCTATTGGTGAGCACACTCGTCACACGCTCGATCTTTTTCACGCTTTAATTTTAAAAGAGAATGCGACCGTTGATTATAACACTCGTCGTCGTGGTCACCCCGTCGAATTCGACAGGTCGATTGCGTTGAAAGAGATCCATTACGTGATCAACTGGCTTGAACGATTAGACCGCAGAGATCTCGAAGCGCCTATCATGATCCAAACCGAAGTTTCAATGGATACACAAGTATTCGCAAGCCTGCCTTCTACGCTAGAAAGAGAAGTCACCTTTGCCGCGCTGCATGCCAATCATCATTACGCGATGATCAAAGTGATCACCACCTTTCTTGATGTCGAAACATGCAACACCTTTGGTTACGCCCCAACCACCAGCAGCTATTTGAGGGAGCAATAATCATGTGTTCAGTATCTTGGCTGCTTGAAGAGAATGGCTATCAAGTCTTTTTTAATCGTGATGAACAAAAGACACGAGCGCTGGCGATGCCGCCTAAACAATATCGAGTCAACGGTGTCGATATCATCATGCCACTCGATCCAACCGGTGGTGGTAGCTGGATCAGTATCAATGAGTTCGGGCTTTCGCTATGCCTACTCAATAACTATCAAGGCATCGTGCCTGATGGCCTTTTAGTCAGCCGTGGTTTGTTACTCAAGAACCTATCATCGAGTCGTAATATCAGTCAGCTCTCTGAAGCATTTCATAAGCTCGACCTGCACTCTTTTGCCCCGTTTACCTTGCTGGCTTTCGCGCCGAACTTAACTCAACACCATGGTTTAGTTATCGCCTACATGTGGGATGGCATTAAGCAAAAAATAGTCGACACTGATTCTCCGCTCTTCTCATCCGGTGTTGATTTAGAGCGAGTGCAAGCCTATCGACAAGCGAAATACGACCAGCTTATGGCGGCAGGTAAGAATCAACAGAACTTACTTAAGTTTCACTCTCACCATCACAGCGAACAGCCTCATTTAGCGACCTGTATGCATCGTGAAGACGCGCACACAGTGAGCTTCACACATTTACGCAATCTACACGGCCAAGCCTCTATGTTTTACGCACCCGGCTCGCCTTGTGAACCCATTAAACCATGCCAGATAAATCAACAGCGTTTTACCTTCGATTTATCACCAGCAATCAATCTATAGATGGAGTCCATCATGAGAAAACTATTAACCATGGTCATGCTACTTGTTAGCCCTTACGTGTTTGCCGCCGATGAAATCTACACCGGATTCTTTAGCAGCAAGGCACTCGATGGCTACGATACTGTGGCTTATTTCACGTCACGTAAGCCCATTGAAGGCAGTAAAAAATTCAGCACAGAGTACAAAGGCGCGGACTGGTATTTCTCTTCTGAAAAGAACCTGACTTTATTTGTTAATAATCCTGAAAAATATGCACCTCAATATGGTGGCTATTGCGCGTGGGCTGTTTCAGCAAAAAGTGACTTTGCACCCGGTGATCCTAATCAATGGACAATTGTTGATAACAAGCTTTACCTCAACTACGACCAAGAGATCAAACAGCGTTGGGAACAAGACCGAGCACAACATATTCAAAAAGCCGACACCGTTTGGCCGCAACTGATCAAATAAGGGAATAACCATGACATTCACTCCAGCTAAACATATCCCTGCGGCATTTATCGCTTTCGTATTTATTCAGTCGCTGTTTTTTAAGTTCACAGGCTCATACGAGACAGAACATATCTTTGGCACCTTGGCGACATGGTCTGGCTTAAGTTGGTTCGGTTCATTTGGCGGCTATTTGATTGGGTTCGCTGAATTGATTGCTGCCATTTTATTATTTACTCGTTGGCATGGCCTAGGTGCCATCATGAGTGTTGGGATTATGAGTGGCGCAATTTTCTTCCACCTGTTTACGCCGCTCGGTATTCAAATGCCTGAGTTTAATGCAGCAGGTAAAATTGTCGGCTATGACGGCGGATTACTGTTTGGTATGGCATGTCTCGTGTGGCTGTGCGGTGCATTTTTAAGTGTGAAAGATTTCAAGAATCAAGACGGTTTCCTAAACAACTTTAGTCAATAAGGTAGCTTCATTATGATTGATAGTCCTTTTCGTTTACCACGTTACACGCCTTTTGGTTTAGGTGAGTCTGTTGTCGAGTGGGCAACTGGGCTATCTAAGCTAGACAAACTCTATCAAGATAGACCGGATGAGTTATCTAGCTTTGAATTCATGCATCACACCCTGTCGGCATTGAATATCGACTATTCCGTTTCAGCAGGCGCTACTGATAATATCCCAGAAGAAGGACCTGTAGTCATTGTGGCTAACCACCCGCTTGGCGCAATTGAAGGTGTGATCCTTGCTGATCTCGTAGGATCGGTAAGGAAGGATGTAAAGGTGTTGGCGAATGAGTTGCTCAAGCGACTACCTGAACTGGATGATCTTTTCATCGGAGTCGATGTCTTTAATAGTAAAGAATCGAAACGAACCAACGCTAAAGCCATTAGAGATGCGAATCGTCATTTGGCAGACGGTGGATTGCTGATTGTATTCCCTGCTGGCGAAGTCTCGAGTTACCGTAAAGGGGCAAAAACACTGACAGACATCGCATGGAGCAAATCGGTTGCCAAGTTCGTTAAACGACACCAAGCCACTACGGTTCCTATCTTTATCAATGGTAAAAACAGTGAGCTCTTCTATCAAGCTGGCCGTATCCATCCGTTGTTAAGAACCGCTCTACTCGGCCGTGAACTTCTTAATAAACAAGCGACCACCATCTCTATCTCTATCTCTATTGGCTCATCGATTCCGTATTCGGAGATAAAATCGTTCGAACAAGAGATGGATATCGTCAACTATCTGCGACTCAATACCTATCTGATGAGTCAACAAGATAGTCCTAGCACAGCAGTCCATGCGCCCTCTTTTGACACTCAAGTGATAGCGCCAATCTCACCAGAAGTATTGTCAATCGAGATTAATTCGCTCCCGGAAGAGATGAAACTGCTCGAGCAAGGTGACTTCGAAGTCTACTGCACACCGAGCCAGTCGATCCCCAATTTAATGCGTGAGATTGGTCGAGTCAGAGAGGAGAGCTTCCGTGAAGTCGGTGAAGGGAGCGGGCTTGCCTGTGATTTAGATGAGTATGATCTTTATTACCATCAACTGTTTGTCTGGAACAAAACTAAGGCTGAATTAGTCGGTGCATATCGACTCGGTATGGTCGACAAGTTAATCGCAGAGCATGGGCTTGACCAGCTCTACTCTCGAAGTCTGTTTAACTACAATCAAGAGTTCATTGATACCTTAGACAACAGTATTGAGCTTGGGCGTTCTGTAGTGAGCAAGCCTTATCAAAAGAGCCTTAACTCGCTGTTACTATTATGGAAAGGCATCGCGGCCTTCGTGTATCGTCATCCTCAATACACCCATCTATTCGGCCCAGTCAGTATCAGTAATGATTACAGCCACAATGCTCGTCTGTTGATCGCGACGACCTTATCGATTCACCATTACGATGAGGAAAAAGCGAATTTGGTTTCGCCTTCGTCACCACTCAATACCAGTAATCATGTGTTCTGGCAAAATCACCTGTTATCGTCATTAGCTAGTGTTCCCTTGCTCTCTAAAGTGTTAGCACGTATGGAGCAAGGAAAAGGCCTACCTGTACTACTGCGCCAGTATCTAGGGATGAACGGCAAATTGGTGTGCTTCAACGTCGACCCATCATTTAATGATGCTTTAGATGGTTTGATTGTCGTTAACCTTAAAAAAGTACCCTTGAAAACCCTAGGTAAGTACATGGGCAGAGAACTCGCTCAAGACTATCTAGAGCAACACGCTCGACGCTGATTTAGCTCACTCTGTACCTATACTCAAATAAGTGCGATGATTTCGGCACTTATTTGGGTTAGGTTATTTCCATGCACACCTCTTTTATCGAACAACTACAAAGCTTCGACTTCTCTGAAAGTCAGATTGAATCTCTATTGGCTGTCGCGAAACCGCTTGAGCTACCAACCAGACACATCCTGATCAATCAAGGTGAGATGGCGAGTTCAATCTACTTTGTACTTGAGGGCTTGTGCCACGCTTGTTATCTCACTAATGACGGTAAGCAATACAGCAAAGAGTTCTACTGGGAGCAAGACTGGATCATCGGTTTTGAGAGTCTGATAAAAAGCCAAGCTTCCCCTTACCTGTTAGAAACACTCACACCCATCACAATGTTAGAACTGCCAATGAATGCGGTTATCGAGTGGCGGGCATCAAACAACCCTCTGTATTTAAAGTTGTTAGAAACTCAGCTCATGCATAAGGAAAACAAAGAACGCTTTATGCTGCTCTATACTCCAGAGCAACGCTATCAGCTTTTCTGCGAACATTATCCCGACCTTGAACAGCGCTTGAACGACAATCAAATTGCGGCCTACTTAGGAATAACCGCGATCAGCCTGAGCAGAATTAAAGGTCGAATTAACAATAGTTAATGCCAACAATCATCGCGCATAGTACATTCAGAGCATCGATAACCTCTGGATGTAAACATGATCACTTGGCACTCAATTCCCTTCTCTGAACTTTCAACACAACAGCTTTACCAACTACTTAAATTACGAGTAGATGTATTCGTCGTTGAGCAAAATTGCCCTTATCCAGAGCTCGACGGTAAAGATATAATCGCAGGTGTTGAACACTTGCTTGGCTATGCTGACGCAGAGCTGGTGGCGTGTGCACGCTTGTTACCACCAGGCACTTCTTACGACAACACTAGTATCGGCCGAGTGGCGACTAAACAATCGGCAAGAGGTGATGGTTTAGGGCATCAATTGATAAAAGAAGCGTTAACACGCTGTGAGGCTCTTTGGCCGAGCACGACTATCGATATCGGCGCGCAACAACACCTAGAGAACTTCTATACGAGCCACGGCTTCAAGACGATCTCTGAGATGTACTTGGAAGACGATATTCCCCACGTCGATATGAGATTAGAGAAGTAATGTCGAATGTCACTGTCGGTATCCTATTACTAATTGCAGGTAACTTGTTTGCCTCACTTTCGGACGTAGCGGTAAAACTATTGAATGGCGAAGTGCCAGCCCTTCAGTATATTTTTTTCCGACAGTTGATATCTCTGCTCATCATCACCCCTTTGTGGCTACAGCAGAAAAAAGAACAACGACGCTTACAGCAAGCCAAAGTGACCATCATACGTGGACAGCTGATATTAATTGGCAGTGGATGTATGGTCGTCGCAATTACCCATCTATCTTTGGCCACCGCTAACGCTGTATTTTACGTCGCACCCTTGTTGATGTTGCCTCTCTCAATGTTTTTACTCAAAGAGCAACCCGCACTGGGTAAGGTGATAGCAACAACCATCGGCTTCGTTGGCGCACTGATTGTCTTAAGGCCATCACAATTTCATGGGGCAGCACTGTTTGCATTAGGCACAGCGTTGACGCTCGCTCTGTTCAATGTATTGGTGCGAAAGCTCCCTAGTGAGCAATCTGTAGTCACGACGCTGTGGTGGACAACGTTATTCTCTATTCCAGCATCATTAGTACTGTGCTTCCTATACTGGCAACCGGTATCTGCGGAGCATTTGGGATACATAGTACTCAGCGCAACACTCATATTGAGCTATAACGGCCTTGCTGTTTCCGCCTATCAGAAAGCGCATTCTAGTCAAATCGCCTTAGCTGAATATTCAGGCTTAGTGTTTGTCGCGCTAATAGGCGCAATATGGTTCGATGAGATACCAGATACGTTAACTTTTATCGGTATTATGCTGATCATCTTGCCACTCGCCCCTTTCAAGCGACCAAAAAAAAGAGCTAACACTTAGCTCTTTTCTATCGTCTATCTATGTCTACTAAAGCGTATAGCTCAAGGTTCTTCGTTAGACCTATTTGCTGCGGCCAAAGCCACCGTCAGACAAACGGAAAAACATCACCGAAGTGTCGCCTTTCTCTAGCTGAAGAATATCCAGCTGCCCAGTTTCGGCTAGCTTGAATCGAACCAGCTGACCTTTTCTGATCTGACTAAGCGGCTTGTCTGAACCTTCAATCCGTACTAACGCATTCAGATCAGACAAGGGCAAATCGTTGTTTCGAAAAACCTGTGCCAACGTATCGCCCTGCTTAACCAGGTACTCCTGCCAGTTGTTGTTACTCGGTTCTGATGAACTGCTCTTGGTATTTTGCTGTTCGCTTAAGCCAACGGTATTTATCTCAAGCTCAACGCGCGATGTGGTTGGGGCAGCGTCTACTTTAGGTTCTGGTAGCGGCACAAAAAGTAAGATTAATACGATCGGTGAAATCACCATCAATAGTCTCTGGTGTAATTTCGGTAACGCCCCCCAAGTTTGTACTGTTGAGGTTTTCATTTTCTTTATATCGATCGAACTTAATTTCTCTTTGACCTGATTCAGTCGATCCTTGAACTCTGCTAAGTGGTCTACTTTCTGTTTTTTCTTTTGACGACGATTCATGCCACTGCGTCCTATACATTGAATAACTACAGTATAAAAACCAAAGTACCAACAGTATAGATCTTTCCGCTACAACAGAGGCCAAAGCAAGAAAATTGACATAGCTGTGATTTGGACACGGTAAAGCGTAAGTGATCAGGGGCTAGCCGTTTATTCAGGCTGCTAATACTGGTATTCTTACCCTTTTCGTACTGACAAAAAGAGTGACTTTTAATGTCTGAAGTAAAATTTGAAACTGTAGAGCAAAAAGCTAGCTACGGTATCGGTCTACAAATGGGCCAACAACTTGCTGGTTCTGGTCTTGAAGGCCTAAACGTTGACGCAATCGCTGCTGGTATCGCAACAGCTCTAGTTGGTGACATGCCAGCTATCGAAGTTGACGAAATCAACAACGCACTACAAGAGCTACACACTCGTGGTGAAGCTGCACGTCAAGAACTAGCTAAAGCTGCAGCTGCTGACGGCGAAGCTTTCCTATCTGACAACGCTCTTCGTTCAGAAGTAACAGTTCTTGAGTCTGGTCTTCAGTACGAAGTACTAACTGAAGGTACTGGCGAAATCCCTACTGCAGACAAGCAAGTACGTGTTCACTACCACGGCGAACTAACTGACGGTACTGTTTTCGACAGCTCTGTATCTCGCGGTCAACCTGCTGAATTCCCAGTAACTGGCGTAATTCAAGGTTGGGTACAAGCTCTACAAATGATGCCTGTTGGCTCTAAGTGGAAGCTATACATCCCTCAAGATCTAGCATACGGTGAGCGTGGCGCAGGTGCTGCAATCCCACCATTTGCTGCTCTAGTCTTTGAAGTAGAACTTCTAGCTATTCTTTAATTTTTATAAAAACCTTTAGTAAAACAAAATACTATAGGCAAATAAAATTGAAATAATCCAACGGCGATGTGACTACATCGCCGTTTTTCGTTTATAGTGAATAGGTCGATTACTTTATTACTTAAGGAAGAATAATGAAGAAAATACTCATCACTATGCTCAGCAGCCTTGCTGTAGTCTCTTGCGCTAGCACGAGCGATTCTGAACAAACCAGCTCATCATCAGATACCAACTATTCCCAACTATCGCAAACTGCCCTGATGGCAGCGGTGAATATGTGGTCTCAACAAAATGAAACAACACCACTTGCTGATACCGTTGCTGACCAAGCGTCTGTAACAAGCGATCAAGCTATTGGTGGAATAGGTTCAATGTTGGCGCTTGCACAAAATTCACTTGGATCTGCCGACAATAAAGAACTCGCATCACTCATTCCTGGGATGTCTTCACTTGAAGCTACTGGCTTATCATCAGTTCTAAGCTCACAAGGTGCTGTAGAAAGTGCTTTTTCAGGATTAGGAATGGATTCTTCAATGATTACAACATTCGCACCAATCATTCTTCAAACACTTCAATCTCAAGGTGCAACCAGTGGATTGATGGATTCGCTTGCAGCTATATGGCAGTAGACAAGAACATCGCGGTTAGCGATTAGCGATTAGCGATTAGTAGAATATTGTAAGGGCACCTCGGTGCTCTTTTTTGTGCGTGGAGGAAAATGGATTTGAGATACGAGATACGAGATACGAGATACGAGATACGAGATACGAGATACGAGATACGAGATACAGATACGAGATACGAGATACGAGATACGAATGATACGAGATACGAGATACGAGATACGAGATACGAGATACGAGATACGAGATATTTTTGAATAGTGAAGCAGAGAAGGCAAGAATAAATGCCAAACATCGTGGTGCAAGTTTCAACCTTTAAAGACGCAAAGTCCAGATACAAAAAAGCCGAGCTAATGCTCGGCTTTTGTATTAAGAATCTAGTATAGATTACTCAGCTGCTTCTTCAGCAGCTGGGCGGTCTACAAGCTCAATGTAAGCCATTGGAGCTTTATCACCAGTACGGAAACCACATTTAAGAATGCGAGTGTAACCACCTTGGCGAGCCGCGAAACGCGGGCCTAGTTCATTAAATAGTTTTGCCACAACTTCGTTATCACGAGTGCGAGCAAATGCAAGACGACGGTTAGCAACACTGTCTGTCTTAGCTAGGGTAATCAACGGCTCAATTACGCGACGTAGTTCTTTTGCTTTAGGCACGGTAGTTTTAATAACTTCGTGACGAACAAGAGAGCTAGCCATGTTGCTGAACATCGCTTTGCGATGACTGCTGTTGCGGTTGAGTTGACGACCACTTTTACGATGGCGCATGACCTAATCCTTCTAACTTTTCGATTAATCTTCAGCGATTGACGCTGGTGGCCAGTTTTCTAGGCGCATGCCTAGAGAAAGACCACGTGAAGCAAGCACATCTTTAATCTCTGTAAGAGATTTCTTACCAAGGTTTGGCGTTTTAAGTAGCTCAACCTCAGTGCGCTGTACAAGATCACCGATGTAGTGAATCGCTTCTGCTTTCAAACAGTTAGCAGAGCGAACTGTTAGTTCAAGATCGTCTACAGGACGCAGTAGGATAGGATCGAATTCTGGCTTCTCTTCCTTCTCCTCAGGTACACGTACATCACGAAGATCTACGAACGCATCCAATTGTTCAGCTAAAATAGTAGCTGCACGACGGATTGCTTCCTCAGGTTCAAGAGTACCGTTCGTTTCCATATCGATAACAAGCTTGTCTAAGTCAGTACGTTGTTCTACACGTGCCGCTTCTACAGCGTAGGCGATTTTATCGACCGGGCTGTAAGTAGCGTCAACAAGTAGACGACCGATTGGACGCTCATCTTCTTCAGTATGGATACGAGCTGAAGCTGGAACGTAACCACGACCACGTTCAACTTTGATACGCATAGCGATCTCAGCGTTGTCATCCGTTAGGTGACAAATAACGTGCTCAGGGTTAGCGATCTCTACATCACCATCGTGGGTGATGTCACCTGCAACAACAGGGCCTGAGCCTGATTTGTTCAGTGTAATAAACACTTCATCTTTGCCTTCAGCAACGCGTACAGCCAAACCTTTAAGATTTAGAAGGATTTCTAGGATATCTTCCTGAACGCCTTCTTTAGTGCTGTATTCGTGTAGCACACCTTCGATTTCAACTTCTGTTACGGCACAACCCGGCATAGAAGATAGAAGAATGCGGCGAAGAGCATTACCTAGAGTGTGGCCGAAACCGCGCTCTAATGGCTCAAGAGTTACTTTCGCGTGTGTCGTATTGATCTGTTCAATGTCAACAAGACGCGGCTTAAGAAATTCTGTTACAGAACCCTGCATTGTGTCCTCTCTTTTTTTAACCTTACTTAGAGTAAAGTTCGACGATCAAGTGTTCATTGATGTCAGCTGATAGGTCAGAACGCTCAGGCATACGCTTGAATGTACCTTCCATCTTGCTAGCATCTACTTCAATCCAAGTTGGCTTTTCACGTTGTTCAGCAACTTCTAGAGCCGCTTTAATACGAGATTGCTGTTTAGCTTTCTCGCGGATAGAAACAACGTCGTTTGCCGCTACTTTGAAAGAAGGAACGTTTACAACTTTACCGTTAACTAGAATAGACTTGTGGCTAACTAGTTGACGAGATTCAGCACGAGTAGCGCCAAAGCCCATACGGTAAACTACGTTATCAAGACGACCTTCAAGAAGCTGAAGCAGGTTTGCACCTGTGTTGCCTTTAAGACGTGCAGCTTCTTTGTAGTAGTTGCGGAATTGTTTTTCTAGAACGCCGTAGATACGACGAACTTTTTGCTTCTCACGAAGCTGAACGCCATACTCAGATAGACGACCGCGACGAGCGCCGTGTACACCTGGTGCGTTATCAATTTTACACTTGGTATCGATCGCACGGACACCAGACTTAAGGAATAAGTCAGTACCTTCGCGACGGCTAAGCTTCAGCTTAGGACCCAAATATCTTGCCATGATCTTTCTCCAATATTCCTAGAAACGAAACTTAAACGCGACGTTTCTTAGGTGGACGACAACCGTTATGAGGGATTGGTGTCGCATCAACAATGTTAGTGATACGGAAACCAGCAGCGTTCAGTGCACGAACAGTAGATTCGCGACCTGGACCTGGACCCTTAACCATAACTTCCAAGTTCTTTAGGCCATATTCTTTAGCCATTTCACCACAACGCTCAGCTGCAACTTGTGCTGCGAACGGAGTAGATTTACGAGAACCACGGAAACCTGAACCACCAGCTGTAGCCCATGCAAGAGCGTTGCCTTGACGGTCAGTGATAGTTACGATTGTGTTGTTGAAAGAAGCATGGATGTGCGCTACGCCATCAGCTACTTGCTTGCGTACGCGCTTACGCGCGCGAGTTGGTTGTTTTGCCATTGTACTCTACCTTATCCGACTATTTCTTGATCGGCTTGCGCGGACCCTTACGGGTGCGAGCGTTGGTTTTAGTACGCTGTCCACGTAGTGGTAGACTGCGACGATGACGAAGACCGCGGTAACAGCCAAGGTCCATAAGACGCTTGATGTTCATCGATACTTCACGACGTAGATCACCTTCTACAGTGTACTTAGCTACACCATCACGCAGTTGATCGATCTGCTCTTCAGTTAGTTCACTGATCTTAGCATCTTCAGCAATACCCACTTCAGCTAGAATAGCTTGAGAGCGAGTTTTACCGATACCGTAAATTGCAGTAAGTGCAATTACAGAATGCTTATGATCAGGAATGTTAATGCCGGCTATACGGGCCATTATTCACTCCTAAGGGGTTCATAAAAGAATTATCCGCAGCAAAGCCCGTGATGGATACGCTGCGGCATACTACTTCTTTTGCACGCAAAAGGTAGGCCGAGGAATATACTCGACTCTACCTTGTATTTCAAGTAAAAATTTCTGCTAATTAGCCTTGGCGTTGCTTATGCTTTGGCTCACTGCAAATCACGCGAACGACACCGTTACGCTTGATAACTTTACAGTTACGGCAGATTTTTTTAACGGAAGCACGAACTTTCATTGCTAAACTCCGTAATGGAATCTAAATGCTACAACCGGATTAACGGCCGTAACCTTTAAGATTCGCTTTCTTTAACACAGAATCATACTGTTGTGACATCAGATGAGTCTGTACCTGTGCCATGAAATCCATGATAACAACCACTACGATTAGTAGGGATGTGCCGCCAAAGTAGAAACGAACGTTCCACGCGACCATCATGAACTCAGGAATCAGACATATAAAAGTAATGTATAGAGCACCCGCAAGGGTTAGTCTAGTCATCACTTTATCGATATATTTCGCTGTCTGCTCACCTGGGCGGATACCGGGTACGAATGCACCAGACTTCTTCAAGTTATCAGCTGTTTCACGTGGGTTAAACACCAACGCTGTATAGAAGAAACAGAAGAAGATTATAGCTGCTGCATAAAGCATTACATACAAAGGTTGACCTGGGCTAAGAGCTAATGACACGTCAGTTAACCAACCGAACGCGCTGCTTTCACCATTTTGACCAAACCATTGCGCTAATGTTCCTGGGAACAAAATAATACTTGATGCAAAAATCGCTGGTATAACACCTGCCATATTAATCTTAAGTGGCAAGTGAGAACTTTGTGCTGCAAACACTTTACGACCTTGTTGACGCTTCGCATAGTTAACGACAATACGACGTTGACCACGCTCCATGAAAACTACGAAGTAAATTACAGCAAAAGACAATACCGCGATAAACAACAGAAGAAGCACATGCAATTCACCTTGACGCGCTTGCTCGATTGTTTGACCGATTGCAGAAGGCAATCCAGCAACAATACCTGCAAAAATCAGAATGGAAATACCATTACCGATTCCTCGCTCAGTGATTTGTTCACCTAACCACATCAAAAACATGGTACCAGTTACTAAACTCACGGTAGCAATAAGCGTAAACATGGTTTGGTTGATAACAACCAGATTGTCGACCATGTTTGGTAAGCCTGTTGCGATACCAATAGCTTGGAATGTTGCAAGTACAAGCGTGCCGTAGCGTGTATATTGGCTTATCTTACGACGGCCTGCTTCACCCTCTTTCTTGAGTTCCGCTAACGCTGGATGAACTACAGTTAGCAATTGGACTACGATCGATGCCGAAATGTACGGCATGATACCCAATGCTAATATAGATGCACGCTCAAGAGCACCACCGGAGAACATGTTAAACATTTCTACGATGGTACCTTTTTGCTGATCGAACAAATCGGCAAGTACAGCTGCGTCAATACCAGGGATCGGCACAAAAGAGCCGGCTCGGAATACTAAAAGTGCACCAATTACGAATAACAAGCGCGACTTTAATTCACTTAAGCCGCTCTGAGCACTACGAAAATCTTTTCCTGGTTTCTTAGCCATCTGTACCTCGTTCCTCGAGATTATTCCTCGATTTTACCGCCTGCAGCTTCGATTGCAGCTTTAGCGCCTTTAGTCACGCGTAGACCTTTAACAGTCACAGCTTTGCTTAGGTCACCAGAAAGAACGATCTTAACAAACTCGATGTTCTTAGTGATAACGTTAGCAGCTTTAAGGCTGTTAAGATCAACTACGTCACCTGTTACTTTCGCTAGCTCAGCTAGACGAACTTCAGCAGACACTAGGCTCTTACGAGAAGTGAAACCGAATTTAGGTAGACGTTGTTTTAGAGGCATTTGACCGCCTTCAAAACCTGGACGAACAGAGCCGCCAGAACGTGACTTTTGACCTTTGTGACCGCGGCCACCTGTTTTACCAAGGCCAGAACCGATACCACGACCTACACGCTTCTTAGAAGGTTTAGAGCCAGCAGCCGGTGATAGAGTATTCAAACGCATTCTGATTACTCCTCAATCTTAACCATGTAGTAAACCTTGTTGATCATACCGCGTACGCACGGTGTATCTTCAAGTTCTACTGTATGGTTGATGCGACGAAGACCTAGACCTTTAAGACACGCTTTGTGCTTAGGTAGGCGACCAATTGAGCTTTTAGTTTGAGTTACTTTAATAGTTGCCATCGTGTTCTTACTCCGAAATAGATTCAACAGTTAGACCACGTTTAGCAGCAACCATTTCTGGTGACTTAACGTCTACTAGAGCACCAATCGTTGCGCGAACAACGTTGATTGGGTTCGTTGAACCGTATGCTTTAGAAAGTACGTTATGTACGCCTGCAACTTCAAGTACGGCACGCATTGCACCACCGGCAATAACACCTGTACCTTCAGCAGCTGGCTGCATGTAAACTTTAGAGCCCGAATGACGACCTTTCACCGGGTGGTGAAGAGTGCCTTCGTTAAGCGCAACAGTAACCATGTTACGACGCGCTTTTTCCATTGCTTTTTGAATCGCAGCAGGTACTTCACGAGCTTTGCCGTAACCGAAACCTACGCGACCATTACCGTCACCAACTACTGTTAGTGCAGTGAAGCTCATGATTCGACCACCTTTAACCGTCTTAGATACACGGTTAACAGCGATCAGCTTTTCTTGCAAATCATTAGCTTGTTGTTGTTCTTTAGCCATCTTCCAACCCTACCTTAGAATTTCAGACCAGCTTCGCGAGCAGAATCTGCTAGCGCCGCTACTCGACCGTGGTATTGGAAACCAGAACGATCAAATGCAACTGTAGCTACGCCTTTTTCAAGAGCGCGCTCAGCAACAGCTTTACCAACTGCTTTAGCTGCATCAACGTTACCAGTGTTCTTAACTTGCTCACGGATCGCTTTTTCTACAGTAGAAGCAGCTGCGATAACCTCAGAGCCGTTTGCCGAGATAACTTGAGCGTAAACATGGCGAGGAGTACGGTGTACTACCAAGCGAGTTGCGCCAAGTTCTGCAATCTTACGACGTGCACGTGTAGCACGACGGATGCGAGATGCTTTCTTATCCATAGTGATACCTTACTTCTTCTTAGCTTCTTTAGTACGCACATTTTCATCTGCGTAACGAACACCTTTACCTTTATAAGGTTCAGGAGCACGGTAAGAACGAATGTCAGCCGCAACTTGACCTACTACTTGCTTATCGCAACCAGTAATGATGATCTCAGTTTGGCTAGGGCACTCAGCTTTAATACCTTCAGGTAGAGCGTGCTCTACTGGGTGAGAAAAACCAAGAGTTAGAGCTACAGTATTGCCTTTCATAGCAGCACGGTAACCAACACCCTTAAGAGTTAGCTTCTTAGTGAAGCCCTCAGTAACACCCACAACCATGTTATTAACTAGAGCGCGAGCTGTACCAGCCTGTGCCCATGCGTTAGTAACGCCTTCTTTCGGACCGAAAGTAAGCTTGGTTTCTTCCTGTGCAATAACTACGGCGCTGTTAAGAACGCGAGTAAGCTCACCTTTGCTACCTTTTACAGTAACTTCTTGGCCGTTTAGTTTCACCTCTACGCCAGCTGGAATAGCGACAGGTGCTTTAGCAACACGAGACATAATCTACTCCTTAAGCTACGTAACAGATGATTTCACCGCCAAGACCTGCTTTACGAGCAGCACGGTCAGACATCAGACCCTTGGAAGTAGAAACAACTGCAATACCAAGACCACCCATCACTGTAGGTAAAGAGTCTTTATTCTTATAAACTCTTAGACCAGGACGTGATACACGCTTGATTTGCTCGATTACAGGTTTAGCTTGGAAGTACTTAAGAGTAACTTCTAGCTCAGGTTTTGCTTCGCCGTCAACAGCGAAGTCTACGATGTAACCTTCAGCTTTAAGTAATGCAGCAATTGCAACTTTAAGCTTTGAAGAAGGCATTTTTACAGCAACTTTGTTTGCTGCCTGACCGTTGCGAACGCGGGTCAGCATATCCGAAATCGGATCTTGCATGCTCATAAGATTTACTCCAAATGATTAAGTGGCAATTACCAGCTAGCCTTACGAAGACCCGGAATCTCGCCTTTCATGCAAGCTTCGCGAACCTTAATACGGCTTAGACCGAATTTACGTAGGTAACCGTGTGGACGACCAGTTTGGTTGCAACGGTTGCGCTGACGTGATGCACTTGAATCACGTGGAAGAGATTGCAGTTTAAGAACCGCATTCCAACGATCTTCTTCAGATGCGTTTACATCGCTAATGATAACTTTTAGCGCAGAACGCTTTTCAGCGAACTTAACTACTAGTTTTGCACGTTTAGCTTCACGTGCTTTCATTGATTGTTTAGCCATAACAGTAACCCTACCCTTACTTACGGAATGGGAAGTTAAAGGCAGCCAGCAGAGCTCGGCCTTCCTCATCGGATCCCGCAGATGTCGTGATAGTAATATCAAGACCGCGGACACGATCGACTTTATCGTAGTCGATTTCCGGAAAGATGATTTGCTCGCGAACGCCCATGCTGTAGTTACCGCGTCCGTCAAAAGACTTAGCGCTAACACCACGGAAATCACGTACACGTGGAAGTGCGATAGAGATTAAACGCTCTAAAAATTCCCACATGCGCTCACCACGCAAGGTTACTTTACAACCGATTGGGTAGCCTTCACGAATTTTGAAACCAGCTACAGATTTACGCGCTTTAGTGATAAGTGGCTTTTGACCAGAGATCGTTGCCATATCAGCTGCTGCGTTTTCTAGCAGTTTCTTATCGTTGATTGCTTCACCAACGCCCATGTTTAGGGTGATTTTCTCAATCCTAGGGACTTGCATGACGCTTGTGTAGCTGAACTCTTTGGTAAGCTCAGCGACTACAGACGACTTGTAGTAATCATGCAGTTTCGCCATAGTAGAACTCCAAATTACTTCTAATTAGTTAGAAACAGTTTCGCCGTTAGATTTGAAGAAACGAACTTTCTTGCCATCTTCGATACGGAAACCGATACGGTCTGCTTTACCAGTAGCCGTGTTAAAAACTGCAACGTTAGAAGCATCAATAGCTGCTTCTTGTTCAACGATGCCACCTTGTTGACCTAGAGCCGGAACCGGCTTTTGGTGTTTTTTAACAAGATTGATGCCTTCAACAACAACTTTACCAGTTGTCAGAACCTTAGTTACTTTACCTTTCTTGCCTTTATCTTTACCAGCAAGAATGATTACTTCGTCATTACGACGGATTTTAGCTGCCATGTTGCCGCTCCTTACAGAACTTCAGGTGCTAGTGATACAATCTTCATGAATTTCGCGTTACGAAGTTCACGAGTCACAGGACCAAAGATACGTGTGCCGACTGGTTGCTCAGTAGTGTCATTTAACAATACACAAGCATTACTGTCGAAGCGAATGACAGAACCGTCTGGGCGACGAACGCCTTTACGGGTGCGCACTACTACCGCCTTCAGAACATCACCTTTCTTTACTTTACCGCGAGGAATCGCTTCCTTCACTGTAACCTTGATGACGTCACCGATATGTGCATAACGGCGGTGAGAGCCACCCAGAACCTTAATACACATTACCTTGCGCGCGCCAGAGTTATCTGCTGCGTCAAGTGTACTTTGCATCTGGATCATTGTTAGTGCTCCGCTAAATATTAAAACTAGACCCTCTCGGGTCGGGCTGCCTCTTTAAAAGGGACGCGAATTGTACCACCCTTTTTTTAAATTGGGTAGACAAAAAACAAGCGGCTCCAAAAAATTATTTGGAGCCGCTTTAAGTTATAGAATTACAAAGATTAAATCTTCGCTTTTTCTAGAACTTTAACCAATGTCCAAGACTTAGTCTTAGACAGAGGACGACACTCAGCGATTTCAACTTTGTCGCCTAGGCCACAAGTGTTGTCTTCGTCGTGTGCGTGTACTTTAGTCGTGCGTTTGATGAACTTACCGTAAATTGGGTGTTTTACAGTACGCTCAATAGCAACAACGATAGACTTGTCCATCTTGTCACTTACTACACGGCCTTGCTGGATGCGGTTAGTTTCGCTCATTATGCGCCTGCCTTTTCAGTCAAAACAGTTTTCACACGTGCGATGTCACGGCGTACAGCTTTTAGAGTATGAGTTTGCTGTAGTTGACCAGTTGCAGCTTGCATGCGCAAGTTAAACTGTTCACGTAGCAAATTCAATAGCTCAGCGTTAAGCTCTTCAACGTTCTTTTCGCGTAGATCTTGTGCTTTCATCACATCACCTGCTTAGTTACAAAAGTAGTTTTAACAGGCAGTTTACGTGCCGCTAGGCGGAACGCTTCACGTGCCAACTCTTCAGGTACGCCATTCATCTCGTACATAACTTTGCCTGGTTGGATTTGAGCAACCCAGTACGCAACTGAACCTTTACCTTTACCTTGACGAACTTCAAGAGGCTTTTCAGTAATCGGTTTGTCTGGGAACACACGGATCCAGATTTGACCTTGACGCTTAATGTGACGTGTCATAGCACGACGTGCCGCTTCGATTTGACGTGCAGTCAGACGACCACGGCCAACAGCTTTAAGACCGAATTCGCCGAAGCTCACTTCAGTACCTTTAGCTAGACCACGGTTACGACCAGTCATAACCTTGCGGAACTTAGTACGTTTTGGTTGTAGCATCGTTCGACTCCTTACTTACGGCCTTTACGCTGCTTCTTAGGCTTATCGCCTTTAGGCTCTACTGCGTTAGCAGCTGGCATACCGCCTAGAATCTCACCTTTGAAGATCCAAACTTTAATGCCGATCACACCGTATTGAGTGTGAGCCGAAGAAGTTGCGTAATCAATGTCTGCACGTAGAGTGTGTAGAGGCACACGGCCTTCACGGTACCACTCTGAACGTGCGATTTCAGCGCCGCCAAGACGGCCGCCTACTTGTACTTTGATGCCTTTAGCGCCTAGACGCATAGCATTTTGTACCGCACGCTTCATTGCACGACGGAACATAACACGACGCTCTAGTTGAGACGCGATGCTATCAGCTACAAGCTGACCATCTAACTCAGGTTTACGTACTTCAGCGATGTTAATCTGCGCTGGTACACCTGCGATTTTAGCTACAGCTGCACGTAGTTTCTCTACGTCTTCACCTTTCTTACCGATAACAACGCCAGGGCGAGCAGTGTGAATAGTCACACGGATGCTCTTAGCTGGACGCTCGATAACGATACGAGATAATGATGCTTTTTGTAGTTCCTTAGTAAGGAACTGACGTACCTTGAAGTCGCCGTCTAGGTTGTCAGCGAATTCGTTGGTATTAGCAAACCATGTAGCATTCCAAGGCTTAACGATGCCAAGACGAATACCATTAGGATGTACTTTCTGACCCATTGCTTAATCTCCTAGTCTTTAGCGATCTGCTACAACAATAGTGATGTGGCTTGAACGCTTCAAGATACGATCCGCACGACCTTTAGCACGAGGCATAATGCGCTTCATGATAGGGCCCTCATCTACGAAGATTTTAGCGACATTTAGATCGTCGATATCTGCACCTTCGTTATGTTCCGCGTTAGCGATAGCTGACTCAAGAACTTTCTTAACTAGTACAGCAGCTTTTTTGTTGCTGAAAGTTAGAATTTCTAGAGCCTGGTCTACCGACTTACCGCGAATTTGGTCTGCAACTAAGCGAGCTTTCTGTGGAGAAATACGAGCAAAGTTATGTTTAGCTAAAGCTTCCATCATCTACTCCTTATTTCTTCTTAGCTTTCTTATCTGCAGCATGACCGCGATAAGTACGAGTTGGTGCAAATTCGCCCAGTTTGTGACCGATCATTTCTTCGGTAACGAAAACTGGAACGTGCTGACGACCATTATGGACAGCGATGGTCAAACCAATCATTGTTGGGATGATCATTGAGCGACGGGACCAAGTCTTAATAGGCTTTTTGTCTCCGCTTTCCACCGCTTTCTCTACCTTCTTCAGCAAGTGTAGGTCAATAAAAGGACCTTTCTTGAGAGAACGTGGCATGGCGATTCCTCTTTATAGATTATTTATTACGACGACGTACGATGTACTTGTCAGTGCGTTTGTTCTTACGAGTCTTGAAGCCCTTAGTAGGAACGCCCCAAGGAGAAACTGGGTGACGACCACCAGATGTGCGGCCTTCACCACCACCATGTGGGTGATCCACCGGGTTCATTACTACACCACGTACGGTTGGACGTACGCCGCGCCAGCGTGAAGCACCAGCTTTACCAAGTTCACGTAGCATATGCTCAGAGTTACCAACTTCACCGATCGTTGCACGACCTTCAGAAAGTACTTTGCGCATCTCACCAGAACGTAGACGGATAGTTACGTATGCACCATCGCGAGCGATGATTTGTACATATGCACCAGCCGAACGAGCTAGTTGAGCACCTTTACCAGGCTTAAGTTCAACACAGTGTACAGTAGAACCTACTGGGATGTTGCGCATCGGCAGAGTGTTACCTGCTTTGATTGGCGCATCAGAACCAGATTGAATCTGGTCACCTGCGTTAACACCTTTAGGTGCAATGATGTAACGACGCTCACCGTCTGCGTACAGAACTAGAGCGATGTTAGCACTACGGTTTGGATCGTATTCTAAACGCTCAACTTTCGCTGGGATACCGTCTTTAGTACGTTTGAAGTCAATCAAACGGTAATGGTGCTTATGACCACCACCGATGTGACGTACTGTGATACGACCGTTGTTGTTACGACCACCGTTCTTAGAGTTTTTCTCTAGAAGTGGTGCGTATGGCTTACCCTTGTGCAGGTCAGCGTTAACAACTTTAACGACGTGACGACGACCAGGGGAAGTCGGCTTACATTTAACAATAGCCATTTTTACTACTCCTGTTATTCCGCGCCGCCAACGAAGTCAAGATCTTGACCTTCTTTCAAAGTAACGTAGGCTTTTTTCACGTCTGAACGACGGCCTTCACGCATACCTTGACGTTTGGTCTTACCCTTTTGTACAAGAGTATTTACTGACTTAACTTCAACTTCAAATAGCTTTTCTACAGCTGCTTTGATCTCTTTCTTAGTTGCATCTTTAGCTACTTTGAAAACGATAGTGTTCGCTTTCTCAGCCGCCATAGTTGCTTTTTCAGAGATGTGCGGAGCACGTAGAACTTTTAAGATACGTTCTTCAGTGATCATGCTAGCATCTCCTCAACTTGCTTAACTGCGTCAGCAGTCATTAGAACCTTGTCGAATGCAATTAGAGATACTGGATCAATACCAGCAACGTCACGTGCGTCAACTTTGTACAGGTTACGAGCAGCTAAGAATAGATTTTCATCTACTTCGCCAGTTACAATCAGAACGTCGTTAAGCTGAAGCTCATTAAGCTTAGCTAAAAGTTCTTTTGTTTTTGGTGCTTCTACAGAGAAGTTATCAACAACGATTAGACGCTCTTGACGAATCAACTCAGAAAGAATGCTTTTCATAGCACCGCGGTACATTTTCTTGTTAACTTTTTGGCTGTGATCTTGTGGTTTCGCAGCAAAAGTAACACCACCTGTACGCCAGATTGGGCTACGAATTGTACCAGCACGTGCACGGCCAGTACCTTTTTGGCGCCATGGCTTAGCACCGCCGCCTGATACTTCAGAACGAGTCTTTTGAGCACGAGTACCTTGACGAGCACCTGCTGCATACGCAACAACTACTTGATGTACTAGAGCTTCGTTAAAGTCACGTCCGAAAGTAGTCTCGGAAACAGTTAGTGCATCAGCACCTTTAACCATCAATTCCATTACTTACTCCTAGACGTTATGCTTTAACAGCAGGTTTTACGATCACGTTACCGCCTGTTGAGCCTGGTACTGCACCTTTAATAAGGAGTAGATTGCGCTCAGCGTCAACACGTACGATCTCTAGGTTTTGAGTCGTTACACGCTCAGCACCCATGTGACCTGCCATTTTCTTGCCTTTAAACACGCGGCCTGGAGTTTGACATTGGCCAATTGAACCCGGTGCGCGGTGAGACAAAGAGTTACCGTGAGTCATATCTTGAGTAGAGAAGTTCCAACGCTTGATAGCGCCTTGGAAGCCTTTACCTTTAGATGTACCAGTAACGTCTACTTTTTTAATTTCGTTGAAAAGTTCTACGTTTAGCTCAGCGCCAACTTCAAACTCTTCGCCGTTTTCTAAACGGAATTCCCAAAGACCGCGACCTGCTTCAACACCCGCTTTCGCGAAGTGACCAGCTTCAGGTTTAGTTACACGGTTAGCTTTCTTAGCACCAGTAGTTACTTGGATTGCTGCGTAGCCGTCTGTCTCAAGAGTTTTAACTTGAGAAATACGGTTCGCTTCAACCTCAACAACAGTTACTGGGATAGAAACGCCTTCTTCGGTAAATACGCGGGTCATACCCACTTTACGTCCGACTAGACCAATCATTATTCTTATCTCCCTTAACCTAGGCTGATTTGAACATCAACGCCAGCTGCAAGATCAAGACGCATTAGAGCATCAACAGTTTTATCTGTTGGCTCAACGATGTCGATCAAACGCTTGTGAGTACGAATTTCGTACTGGTCACGTGCATCTTTGTTGACGTGTGGAGAGGTAAGAACAGTGAAACGCTCTTTACGAGTAGGAAGTGGAATAGGACCACGAACCTGTGCGCCAGTACGTTTTGCTGTTTCAACGATTTCCGCAGTTGAAGCATCGATTAACTTGTAATCAAACGCTTTAAGGCGGATACGAATACGTTGGTTCTGCATGAGACAGAGCTCCAATTATTAAAAATTACACAAACAATATCGCCACTCAAGCTCGAAAGAACGAGAGAATGCCGATTGATTTATGTGAAACCGTAGCATCCAAAATCAGGACGCATTGTCAGTTAACTTTTGAAGCAAATACAAGATTTGCTATTTTTATTAACCGCGAACATAAGCTGAGTATACATTACTAGGTAAGACCTACTCCTCAGTGCTCATTGGTTCACAAACCGGCGTTAGCCAGTGCGATGCATTATACAGATCACATTTTGGTATGCAAGTGGCGTTGGAAAAATAATCGGAATTTCTTTGATGGGGGTAATCAACGGTAGTTGAATGACGAAAGTCGAATTACAAAGAACAGGGGGACACTTGGGGAATTGTAAAAACGAAAGGGGTCAGAAAAACAAAAGGGAAGCCGAAGCTTCCCTTTTTTAATGCAGTTCTTCTAATGAAGAGTGTGCAAAATCAATTCGCGATTAAGCGAAGATTTTAGCTACAACACCAGCACCAACTGTACGGCCACCTTCGCGGATTGCGAAACGTAGACCTTCGTCCATTGCGATTGGAGCGATTAGCTCAACAGTCATTTGAACGTTGTCACCTGGCATTACCATTTCTACGCCTTCTGGTAGAGTGATATCGCCTGTTACGTCAGTTGTACGGAAGTAGAACTGTGGACGGTAACCCTTGAAGAAAGGAGTGTGACGGCCGCCTTCGTCTTTAGAAAGTACGTATACTTCAGACTCAAACTTAGTGTGTGGGTTGATTGAACCTTTAGCAGAAAGTACTTGGCCACGTTCAACGTCATCACGCTTAGTACCACGTAGAAGTGCACCAACGTTCTCACCTGCACGACCTTCGTCAAGCAGCTTACGGAACATTTCAACACCAGTACAAGTAGTAAGAGTAGTTTCTTTGATACCAACGATTTCTACTTCGTCACCTACACGTAGGATACCGCGCTCGATACGACCAGTAACTACAGTACCACGACCTTGGATTGAGAATACATCTTCAATAGGTAGTAGGAACGGTAGATCAACAGCACGCTCTGGAAGTGGAATGTAAGAATCTAGTGCTTCTGCAAGCTCAACGATCTTGTCTTCCCACTGCTTTTCGCCGTTTAGAGCGCCAAGTGCAGAACCTTGAATTACTGGAAGGTCGTCTCCTGGGTACTCGTACTCAGAAAGAAGTTCACGAACTTCCATTTCTACTAGCTCAAGTAGCTCTTCGTCATCAACCATGTCACATTTGTTCATGAATACGATGATGTAAGGGATACCAACTTGACGACCAAGTAGGATGTGCTCACGAGTTTGTGGCATAGGGCCATCTGTAGCAGCAACAACTAGGATACCGCCGTCCATTTGAGCAGCACCAGTGATCATGTTTTTAACATAATCGGCGTGTCCAGGACAGTCTACGTGTGCGTAGTGACGTTCAGGAGTATCGTACTCAACGTGAGAAGTTGCGATTGTGATACCGCGCTCGCGCTCTTCTGGAGCGTTATCGATAGATGCGAAATCTTTAGCAACACCGCCGTACACTTTTGCAAGTGTAGTACAGATAGCAGCAGTTAGAGTTGTTTTACCGTGGTCAACGTGGCCGATAGTACCAACGTTTACGTGCGGTTTCGTACGTTCAAATTTTTCTTTAGACACAATCGTGTTCCTTCCTAGTTATGATTCGCCACGTTCATTATTGAGCGAGACGCGCCAGAAATTGCTATTTTATGCGCCAACTCTCGTTAGCGCAATATTTGGACGCATTGATCTTTCAAAAAATGAAAAAAATGCATCCCTTTTGTTTAACCACGCTCTGCAATGATTGCATTAGCAACATTTTTTGGCACTTCAGCGTACTCACTAAACTCCATAGAGTAAGAAGCACGACCTTGTGTCGCAGAACGCAAATCAGTTGCGTAACCGAACATGACAGACAACGGAACTTGTGCACGAATTATCTTCAGGCCAGCTGTCCCCTCGTCCATACCTTCGATGATGCCGCGACGACGGTTAATATCGCCAACAACGTCACCCATCCAGTCTTCTGGAGTAGTTACTTCAACTTTCATCATAGGCTCAAGCAAAACTGGTTGCGCTTCTAGCGCACCCGTTCTGAAAGCCATAGAGGCAGCGATTGTAAACGCCATCTCACTTGAATCTACTTCATGGTAAGAACCATCATATAGTGTAGCTTTGATATCCAAAACTGGATAGCCCGCTAATACACCATTGTTCATTTGCTCTTCAACGCCTTTAGCGACAGAGGTAATGAACTCTTTTGGCACGATACCATTGGCAATTTCATCTACGAAGACAAAGCCTTCACCGGCTTCTGATGGTTCCAGTTTCAGCCACACGTGACCGTACTGTCCTTTACCACCATGTTCGCGGATAAATTTACCTTCAGCTTTCGCTGTACCACGAATGGTTTCACGATAAGCAACTTGCGGATTACCAACGTTGCAGTTCACGCTGAATTCACGTTTCATGCGGTCAACGATGATATCTAAGTGCAGTTCACCCATGCCAGAGATTAGTGTCTGGCCAGTTTCGTCATCCGTTTCAACACGGAACGATGGATCTTCTGCCGCTAGCTTGCCTAACGCGATAGTCATTTTATCTTGATCAGCTTGAGAGCGAGGCTCTACAACGATCTGAATAACTGGATCTGGGAATTCCATACGCTCAAGAACAATTTTATGGTTCTGATCACATAGCGTTTCACCAGTAGTAACATCTTTAAGGCCGATAATGGCTGCGATGTCACCTGCTCGTACTTCTTTTACTTCTTCACGTTTGTTTGAGTGCATTTGAACAATGCGCCCTAAACGTTCACGTTGTTTCTTCACAGAGTTGTAAGCTGTTTTACCGCTTTCAACAACACCAGAGTAAACACGGATGAAAGTTAAAGTACCAACAAATGGGTCTGTTGCAATTTTAAATGCTAGCGCTGAGAACGGTTCTTTGTCGTCCGCGTGACGCTCAATTTCATTCTCGTCATCATCGATACCTTTAATTGCAGGTACATCGACTGGAGAAGGAAGGAAATCAACAACTGCATCTAGAACAGCTTGTACGCCTTTGTTTTTGAAAGCACTACCGCAAGTTGCAAGTACGATTTCATTATTAAGGGTACGAGTACGAAGACCTTGTTTGATTTCAGCTTCTGTCAATTCACCTTCTTCAAGGTACTTATCCATCAGCTCTTCATTAGCTTCTGCAGCAGCTTCAACAAGTTCTATACGATATTCTTCAGCCATTTCTTGCATGTCTGCTGGAATGTCTTCGTACGTAAAAGTCATGCCTTGGTCAGCTTCGTTCCAGTTGATTGCCTTCATCTTGATAAGATCGACAACACCCTGGAAGTTTTCTTCAGCACCAATGTTAAGTTGAATAGGCACAGGAGTCGCACCTAGGCGGTCCTTAATCTGTTCAACTACGCGCAAGAAGTCTGCGCCTGTACGGTCCATTTTGTTAACGAAAACCATACGTGGAACTTGGTACTTATCAGCTTGACGCCATACTGTCTCTGACTGAGGTTCAACACCAGATGAGCCACAGAAAACAACAACTGCACCATCAAGTACACGCAGAGAACGTTCTACTTCGATAGTAAAGTCAACGTGTCCAGGAGTGTCGATGATGTTGATACGGTGGTCAGAATACTGAGCTTCCATACCACGCCAAAACGTAGTAGTTGCTGCTGAAGTGATCGTAATACCGCGCTCTTGCTCTTGCTCCATCCAGTCCATGGTTGCTGCACCATCGTGAACTTCGCCGATTTTGTGAGAAAGACCGGTATAGAACAGAATACGTTCACTTGTGGTTGTTTTACCTGCATCTACGTGAGCAACGATACCGATATTACGGTACTGCTCAATAGGAGTTTTACGAGCCACGGTTGAATCCTCTTATTAGAGACTTAGGGACTATTGCTATGTCTAGATTATGCGTTAAAAGCGATGCTTCGCTAAAAAGCTTTGCCCTAGAAATAGCAATAGTTCCTAGCATAAGCATAGGAACTAAAGAAGTGCTGCAAGGAACCTTGCAGCACTGAAAAGGTATTACCAGCGGTAATGTGCGAACGCTTTGTTTGCGTCAGCCATGCGGTGAACGTCTTCACGTTTCTTAACCGCAGTACCTTTGTTCTCAGACGCGTCTAGCATTTCAGCAGCTAGGCGTTGAGCCATAGATTTTTCACCACGCTTACGCGCAGCTTCAACTACCCAACGCATAGCAAGAGCGTTACGGCGAACCGGACGAACTTCTACAGGTACTTGGTAAGTTGAACCACCCACACGGCGAGATTTAACTTCTACCGCTGGGCGAACATTTTCAAGAGCTTCTTCAAATACAGCTAAGTGATCTTTACCAGATTTCTCAGCCATAGTTTCTAGTGCAGTGTAAACAATCTTCTCTGCAGTAGATTTTTTTCCGTCAACCATAAGGATGTTAACGAATTTTGCCAGCAGTTCAGATTTGAACTTAGGATCTGGAAGGATCTTACGCTGGCCTATTACGCGACGACGTGGCATGGAATTTCTCCGTTGTCTTCTTCAGGTTTTTTCCAAAACTTTTCAGAATAATAAATAAATAGTGTTTGGCCTTACTTAACGCTTTCTTTTAAAAAAAGACGCATTAAGACTTAGGACGTTTCACACCATACTTAGAACGACCTTTCTTACGGTCGTTAACGCCTGCACAGTCAAGTGCACCGCGAACAGTGTGGTAACGCACACCTGGTAAATCTTTAACACGACCACCACGGATAAGAACAACACTGTGTTCTTGAAGGTTATGACCTTCGCCGCCGATGTATGAAGTAACTTCAAAGCCGTTAGTTAGACGAACACGACATACTTTACGTAGTGCTGAGTTCGGTTTTTTTGGAGTAGTAGTATATACGCGAGTACATACACCACGTTTTTGTGGGCACGCTTCTAGTGCAGGCACGTTGCTTTTAACAACCTGCTTTACACGAGGAGTACGTACCAACTGGTTAATAGTTGCCATTAACTAGCTCCTGATTTACTTGAAAGTAAGCTTGATGAAAAATCTAGCCCTATTACACATAGTGTAAATAGGGACGCAAAATTCTATTCAGCAGTGGGATGTGTGTCAAGAAATATACAGATCTTTTTTAGCCGTCTAGAGCTCAGGATGGTCTTTTTTTAACCATGCTGATAAAACACAGCTACCAAGTCACTGATTTGTCGTTCAAAACAGTCAGTTTGACGAATCCATCGAAGTCCACTTGATTCAGAGTGCTTGAAGCAAGTTGTTGTAAACCTCGGCTATCTAGATCTGTTTTTAATACCGACACGTGTTCAACGGTTGAGATTTGATTGAATAACTCATGATTTGGAAGGCAAACATACACCGCATCTTCAACCAAAAGGATGTGATCCTGT
Source organism: Vibrio bathopelagicus (assembly GCF_014879975.1). Taxonomy (NCBI): domain Bacteria; kingdom Pseudomonadati; phylum Pseudomonadota; class Gammaproteobacteria; order Vibrionales; family Vibrionaceae; genus Vibrio; species Vibrio bathopelagicus. The sequence goes on from NZ_CP062500.1 coordinate 3,291,770, forward strand.
TGTTGCGAGTACGCCAATGCAAGCTTGAGTTTGTCTACTGATTTTACAATATGAAGCATAACGTTCCCTAGAAAGTCAGTATTTTTTGGCTCTGAGCTAACTTCTGCGTCAACTCACTCACTTCTAGCACAGTCACATCGATCAGTAAGTTATCTGTCGAGAGGCCGAACTGATTGAGGCTATGCTGACATACGTAAACCTGCTCGATATCGTAGAGATCCATGAGCTTGAATGCAGAAATATAGTCACGTGATAGGGATTCATCAGGCTGTTGAGCCTTGAGAAGCTGTGTAACGCCATCACCAACAAAGAATACGGTAATGTCTTCACTATAGGCTGAAGCCGCTAGCAGTGCGTCTAGCCCTTCCCTACCCGCAGCCGTCGTATGAGGGAAAGTGTTAAATACAAAGGCCAATTTACTCAAAACTGCACAACCCTATCTTGCGTTAAAAGTGCTTCAGATAAGCTCCCTAAGCCAGCTTGGGTAAACCCAGTCGCTAAGTTAGATGCACTCAATTGATGTTGCGTGGCTTCTTCAGTGCTGATCACTCCGCGTCTGAGCGCAGCTGCAACACATGTCTCTAGGCTAACATCGTACTCATCCGCCAGCTTTTGCCAAGCGGAAGCCAAGTCAAATTCATCATTAGCAGGCACAGTAATGTCAGAGCCATTGCTGACACCATCTTGATAGAAGAACACACTGTCGAGTTTGTGGCCCAGCTTCAATAGAGCCACGGCAAACTGATAAGCACTTCTTGCGGATTGTGAGCCGTAAACGGGCCCATTAACTAGGAGTGTATAGCTTAACAACCCTCTTCATCCTCTGTTTTGCGTTGACGGATGTATAGGTACACGGTGTGCTTAGAGATATTCAATCGCTCAGCCACACGGTTAATCGCATCTTTGATATCGAAAATACCTTTGTCGTAAAGCTCCATCACGATTTGACGGTTCTTAGTATTGTTCGATACTGATTTGTCTGCATTGATTTCTTCAATTGTGCGCTCAACCGTTTGGTCGACAAGTTCTTCTACATCACTTGCAAAGTTTACTGATGAGGCAGCTTCGTCCGCATCTTGCGTAGGCATGAAAGATTGCAATACTTGTGAGAATGGCGCATCTAAGTTTACGTTAATACACAACAAGCCAATCACTCGGTCTTCACCATTGCGGATAGCAACCGTGATCGACTTCATCAATACTCCGCCTTTAGCGCGAGTAAAGTATGAACGTGAGAAATTACGCTTAGAACCTTCAATATCTTTCAGCATCTTTAATGCAAGATCGGTGATCGGCGAACCAACCTGGCGACCTGTATTTTCGCCGTTGGCGATTTTAATCGCAGAAGTATTGAGGTCTTCTAAAGAGTGTAAAACGATTTCACAAAACGGACCGATAAGACTCGCAATACCGTCAACCACGGCCTCATAAGATCTTAAGATAATTTTATCGTGTTCACTGAATGGCATGACGTGGACTGATTCCATTTCAAGTAACACATCCGCATTGACTGTTTCTGTAGTAGTCACTTATTCCTTACCTTCGTGTGAAAAATCAACAAATTTATGTAAGTTTATCAGAAAATTTTAATTGCACACCTAGCTAACATTGCAACTAGTGATTTAGAACAACTTTAAAAATCAAATACTCATTTAAAAAGCAAAAAAAAGCCCAACTCAACGTTAGGCTTTTTATTCAATCTGCGTATTTTAATACGAGATATTCATTCGATACTTTGTTCGATATTACTGAGCAGGAGCTGCTTCAGCGTTATCGATTTTCAGTAGCTCAACTTCAAATACTAGCGTTGAGTTAGCTGGGATAGTCGGTGTGTCTTGCTCACCGTATGCTAGCTCTGGCGGGATTACGAATTTGTACTTAGATCCAACTTGCATCAGTTGTACGCCTTCAGTCCAGCCTGGGATTACGCGATTTAGTGGGAATGTTGCTGGTTCGCCACGATCGTAAGAGCTATCGAACTGAGTACCGTCTGTTAGCGTACCTTTGTAGTGTACTTGAACCGTATCTGTGTCTTTTGGAGAAGCGCCTTCGCCAGCTGTCATAACTTGGTAAAGTAGGCCAGATTCAGTTTGCTTCACGCCTTCAGTCTTAGCGAACTCTGCGCGGAAGTCATCACCCGCTTTCTTCACTTCAGCTGATTTCTCTGCCGCTTGTGCTTGCATGGTTTCAGCAACACGCTTGTCTAGAGCTTCAAGTGCAGCGCGAGTTTCTTCTTCATTCAGTGCAGTTTTCTCTGCAAATACGTCTTCAATACCTTGAAGAACCATATCTTTGTCTAGGTTAATGCCTAGCTCGCTTGGCTTATCAATGCTTGTGCTTAGGTAGTTAGCGAAAGATACACCGATTGCGTATGCCGCTTTGTCATCTTCTGTTTTAAAGTTTACTGCTTCAACTTTAACTTCTTCTACCTGTGGAGCTTCTGCCTTTGGTTCTTCTTTCTGACAACCAACTGCTAGCATAACCGTTGCGGCAAGCAGTGATACTTTTAAAACTGATTTCATTGAATTCTCCAATTAATGGCCAAGCCATTGGTTATTGTGCACAAATCTAATGATTAGATTGGTGTGAATACGTTAGTTATAACAATATACTAGTCATATGTCTTTCGACAAAAACCGGATTATTAGACGTGATGCAAATATTTTTCCATTCATTGCTATGTGCTATTGTCATCACCTTGTTAAATGGATGTTTTTTCTTCCAAGATGATGAGCAACGTTGGGAAATTGAACCCAATGGTGCCACCAGCTTTGCCCTGAGCAGAGATGGACGCTTCGCTCTACTCTACTCTCAGCAAAAACACTTACTGCTCTGGGACTTAGACCAAAACAAAGAGCTCGCTCAACTCGGCCCGCAAGATCAATCCGAAAACCAAATATCGCGTATTCGCATCTCTGACAATGGTCGCTTTGCGATTACCGCAAGTCAGATGAATTTCGCCGTTTGGGACTTATCTTGGACTCAAGCTGAAGGGCTTTGGTCTATTTCCGATGGCTTGATTCGCGATGTCGACATATCCAGCAATGGTGAAAAAGTCTTACTTGGTCTGTCTAACGGAAAAGCCATCTATGTGGACTTAGTCACCGGACGCCGTCTGGAGTTCCTCGCCCACCGAGAAAAAGTTAATTCCGTCTCCCTATCTTCGAATGGGCGCTACGCATTATCAGGTGGTAACGACTACAAAGCTTACCTTTGGGATACCGAATCAGGCTTGGTGTTACGTACCTTCGAGCATGAACAAAGAGTAGTACGAGTTGCACTACAACGGGATGGAGAATTGGCTTTTACTTCTGATGGCGGCAACCAAGCGATGATTTGGGATCTAGAAACAGGTGAACCTCAAGCGCAATTACAGAGCTGGTCTCGACAGCTGATATTCTCTAGTGCTCGCTTTTCTGACGACGGCAGTATGTTGGTGACGGGTACACCATCAAGCCAAGTGAGTGTGTGGAATACTCAAGATGGAAAACGAATTTCTCGTCACGATGCCGAGCCATTAAAAGATGCTCGCCCTCCCCGTGCGGTAGTGTATGATGCAGCCTTTGATGAAAAGAACCGTGTGATATCGGGCACCTCTGCGGGCATCGCCCAAGCTTGGAATGTGGATTAAGAACGATGACAGAAAAGCGAATTGAACAACTAGAAAGCCGCGTGAATGACCTAGAATGTCAGTTGGCTTTCCAAGAACAAACCATTGAAGAACTCAATGAAGCGCTTAGCCAACAACAGATGTTGATCACGAGAATGCAAGATCAAATGAAGTTCGTGGTGGGTAAAGTGAAAAATATGGATGGCTCAAACCTCGCTGACGCATCAGAAGAGACGCCACCTCCACACTATTAAGTGCGGTTCCAAATAACGAATTGGTTCTAGTGACGCATATCGCTAGAAATCTAAATCTAAATCTAAATCTAAAACAAAAGGGCGACAGATTCTTATCTGTCGCCCTTTTGCTTGTTTAGTCTGCGCTAACTCAACCAAAGCTAGTTAAGCCAAATACAAGCTTAATCATCGGCATAAATCTTCACTTCCACACGGCCGTTAGTATCAACACTCGCGCGATACATTCCTGAACTGTTCATAGCGAAGTGAATATCACCTTGACCATCGATAGCGATCAAGCCGCCTTCTCCGCCTATGGCTTTCAGTTCACCTTGGATAATGTGTTCACAAGCCGTATGCACATCTTCTTTGAGATAACGCATTCGTGCAGCCACATCACTGGCAACCATCTTTCTAAGGAAGAACTCACCCATGCCTGTCGTTGAAACAGCCACGTTGCCATTCTCAGCAACAGTGCCTGCACCGATGATTGGAGAATCCCCCACACGACCGTATTTTTTATTGGTTACGCCACCAGTGCTGGTTGCGGCGGCTAAGTTGCCAGCTTGATCTAACGCCACCGCGCCAACGGTGCCATACTTTTTATCGTCTGGGTATTTTTGAGCTTGTTGCTCATCGTATTTTGCTTCAGACAAAGCAAAGATGCCTTTATCTTTCATCGACTGAAGTTGGTCATAACGACGCTCAGTAAAGAAGTAATCCTGCTCGGTGAAGGTGTACTCATGCTCAAACGCAAACCTCTCTGCGCCTTCACCAATCAGTAATACGTGGTCGCTTTTAAGCATCACATCACGAGCCAACTCTATCGGGTTTTTAATATGACGGACACCGGCAATAGCCCCCGCGTCCATTTCGCGACCATGCATAACAGAAGCATCCATCTCAACAAATTCATCATGAGTCAGAACCGAACCTTTACCGGCATTAAAGTGTGGGCTGTCTTCCATCACTTTAACCGATGCAACCACCGCATCTAGAGCATCGCCGCCCGATTGCAGTACTTGATAGCCGGCTAAAACAGACTTTTCCAAAGCATCGGTAATACCCGTTTTTAATTCATCGCTCATTTGCTCTCGTAAGATGGTTCCTGCACCACCATGAATAGCAATTGAAAAAGGCTGTGACATGCGAACTCTCCACTGACGTCGTCTTATAATGTTGTGCTATCAATACCACATTCATGGTTTGATGTCTGATAGATAAAACCAAACTTTTTACGAAGGCTTAGATTTACGGACACTTAGTTCGGTAGATTAAAAGTCAGCTCAGAAAGCTCGGCTCCTAAACGAAAAAAACCTCCACAAGGGAGGCTTTCAATATTCTTAAACTAAACCGTTAATTCGGTATTAGTGAGAACCACAGCTACCGCCGCCGCAGCAGCCGTCTTTTTTCTCTTCACCGTGGTCATGGCCTTCGCCACCACAGCAACCGCCTTCGTGGTCGTGATCATGGTCGTGACCGTGGCTGCCACAGCCGCCTTCTTGGTGTACGTGACCGTGTTGAACTTCTTCTTCAGTCGCTTCACGAACAGCTACAACTTCAACGTCAAACGTTAGAGTTTGGCCAGCAAGCATGTGGTTACCGTCAACAACAACTTCGTCGCCATCTACTTCAGTCACTTCAACTGGGATTGGACCTTGGTCAGTATCCGCTAGGAAACGCATGCCAACTTCGATTTGCTCAACACCTTGGAACACGTCAGCAGGAACACGTTGAACTAGGTCATCGTTGTGATCGCCGTATGCGTCTTCTGGAGTAACAGTTGCTGAGAACTTGTCGCCAGCTACTTTGCCTTCAAGCTCTTTTTCAAGACCTGTAATTAGGTTGTTGTGACCGTGAAGGTAATCTAGTGGAGCTTCTGCAGTTGATTGGTCAACTACTACGCCATCTTCAAGTTTCACTTGATATGCAACACTAACTACTACGTTCTTTTCAATTTTCATGAGAGCTCCAAGGAGGTTTGGACTAAGCTCGAACAGTTGAGCTTAGGAAAAATTCTGTACCGAGGTATTATGGGGATCAATTAACGAAACTCAATCATTCTGGCTTAAAAATACCGATCATTTCTTGATTCGCGTGTTCAGATTTCTCTACAGTTTTCGGTTTACGCTGCTCTGTGAAGTCGCAATCGACGCATTCCACCAGCTCGATATTATTTTCAACCCACCAGCGAAGTGTGTCTTGAGTGTTGCAGCTTGGGCAGCTCGCCCCAGCAATAAAGCGTTTTTTCTGTTTCACGTTCATATCCTTTACTACTCTGGATTCACAGTTCTTCCCACTCGCTCAATTTAAGGCTAAGCAGAGACCGTGTTTATTCTTAGATTGGCTCTTTTAAGTGATTGTTTTTAACTCAGGCTATATTTCTAGACTAGGCTACTGCCAATAATTTCGAGATTGGTGATCATTTTCCATCTCGTGTCCAAAAATCTCTTCAAGCTCTTTACGAGCCTCTTTCGCTCTTTGGGCTAACTCGGCATCTTCGTTATGCTGAGGGAGTAACTCTTTCAGCATACCATTATCCAATTTCCTAAAGTGTGCTTCTGCTCGCTTCGCTTTGTATGGATGCATGCCAAGTTCGGTCAGTGTTTGACGACCTAAATCTAATGCCCCAAGGAAGGTTTCACGCGAATAGTTGCTCACACCATGGTTAAGTAATTGATACGCTTCAACACGGCTTCGAGCACGCGCTAAAATCTTCAACTGTGGGAAGTGTTGCTTACACAAATCCACGGTTTTCATGATTTCATCGGGAGAGTCGGTACACAACACAATCGCTTCCGCTTTGTCAGCTCCCGCAGCTCGTAATAGTTCAAGGTGAGTAGAGTCACCGTAGAATACCTTGTAGCCGAACTTTCTAAGGATGTGTATTTGGCTAGCATCACTTTCAAGGACGGTGATACGAATCTTATTGGCATACATCAGACGACCAATGATCTGACCGAAACGACCAAAGCCCGCAATAATCACTCGAGGACTGCGATCAACTACATCCGAAGACATCGCACTTTCACTGATTTGATTTAGCTGACGAGCAAAGAATCGATCTTGCAGCTTAAGCATCAATGGCGTGGTCACCATAGAAAGGCTCACAACAACCAGTAAGAACGACACTTGGGCGCCGCTTAAGATACCTTGTGCACTCGCCGCGGTAAAAATAACGAAGGCAAACTCACCACCTTGGCTGAGAATCATCGCCATTCGGCTGCGCGCTTTAGCTTGAGTACCGAAGATACGAGCCAGCGCATACAGCACCAAACCTTTCAATACGACCAGAGACGACACTGCGATAAGTATTGCGAATGGGCTTTCTGCCAATAAACCTAGGTTTACCGCCATACCCACAGAGATAAAGAACAAACCAAGCAGCAACCCTTTGAATGGGTCAATCGCGATTTCTAACTCGTGTCGATATTCACTTTCAGCCAGAAGTACGCCCGCCAAGAAAGTACCCAGAGCCATCGACAAACCAATCTGTTGCATGATGACAGCAATACCAATCACCAATAACAGCGCTGCGACCGTGAACAACTCACGAACACCGCTCATGACTACATATCGAAATAGTGGTCTTAACAAAAAGTGACCACCGACAAGCAAGCCAATCACACCACCTAGCATCCACAGCATATCAGCCCAACTGCCGCCCGTGTTACCAGCAAGCAAAGGCAGCATCGCCAACATAGGGATTACGGCAATATCTTGAAAAAGTAATACTGCAAAGCCTGACTGCCCCGCCTCTTTGCCACCGAGCTCTCGCTCTTCAATAACACGTAAGGCGATTGCAGTCGAAGATAGGGCTAAGCCCATACCTATGACCAAACTAGTTTGCCAAGTTAATCCGAACAAACAGGCGATGGCGGTAATAATCAGAGTGGTTATCAGCACTTGCGCGCCACCCAATCCGAGAATAGGTGCTCGCATCTGCCATAACTTTTTAGGGTTAAGTTCTAAACCAATTAGAAAGAGTAGCAGTACCACCCCGAACTCGGAGAAATGCAAAATCGCTTCTACATCGCTGATTAAACCGAGCCCCCATGGGCCAATTGCCACACCGGCTAATAGATAGCCTAATACCGAACCTAAACCTGCGCGCTGCGCGATAGGTACCGCAACCACTGCTGCGGCTAAAAAAATAACGCTACTTTGTAGAAAATCGTTAGTCAGAGCCATCATTCGCTCCTATATCTTGTAGCGGGTCTCGCAGCCAATTTCGATAAGCTTCCGCGTGTTGGTAACGCGTCATATCCGAGACGTTTCTTGCCCAGTGTAGAACTAAAGGTGACATCCAGTGCATCTGACACAAAGCGGCGGTTAACTCGAATGGCTGCAAAATTTCTTGTAATGGATATTTATTATAGCCTGTCTCTCCAAATGCCTCTTCTTTACCACCGGTAGTAATCACACTGCGCCAGTGTTTTCCCTTAAGGGCACTCTGCTCACCAAACGCAAAACCTTTGCCTAATACTCGGTCAAACCACTCTTTTAGTAGTGATGGGCATGAATACATAAATAGAGGGTGTTGAAAGACAATAACATCATACTGAAGCAGTAGCTCATGCTCATAAGGCACATCAATAAAGAAATCAGGATACGTCGCGTAGAGATCATGGATTTTGACATGCCCAAGCGACTCTATCTTTTTGACCATCATTTGATTGGCAATAGAGGTTTGTGGCTCAGGATGTGCGTAGATCACTAGCACCTTTGGCACAGCTTTTTGTGTCGAGGGAGTATTACTCATTCCTTTGAAACATTCCTTTTAGAGCTAAACGGTGGCAAGGCCACAAGAATTTAAGCAAAAGTTATTAATATGTTATTGGCATCATAACGCAAATTGCATTGTGATCGACTTTTATCTGGATTCAGCCTACTATGCAGGCGTCTGTTCACCTCTAATTTCTATGCTACCTCTATATGATTACTTTCTCTGATATTCAATTGCTACGCGGCGGTAAGCCACTTCTCGACCAAGCATCTGCAACCCTTCATCCTGGCGACAAAGTCGGTTTAGTAGGTAAAAATGGCTGTGGTAAATCTACGCTGTTCGCCTTAATTAAAGACGAGCTATCGATTGATGCCGGTTCATTCAGTAAACCCGCTCACTGGGAAATGGCTTGGGTTGCACAAGAAACCCCAGCCTTAGAAAGAAAAGCCATTGAATATGTGATTGATGGTGACAGAGAATATCGTGGCCTTGAAGAGCAGCTGGCGAAAGCTGAACAGGCCGACAACGGCACACTGGTAGCAGAAATACATGGCAAGATTGAAACCATCGGTGGTTACACCATCAATTCACGAGCAGCTGAATTACTTGATGGCCTTGGTTTTCGCCAAAAACAAATGACGTGGAACCTGACTCAATTCTCAGGTGGTTGGCGTATGCGCTTGAACCTAGCGCAAGCCCTACTATGTCGCAGTGACCTACTACTACTCGATGAACCTACCAACCACTTAGACTTAGATGCTGTGATGTGGCTAGAGCGCTGGCTACAAAACTACCCAGGCACACTAGTTCTTATCTCGCACGATAGAGACTTCTTAGACCCTATCGTCAACCGCATCGTGCATGTTGAAAACCAGCAGCTGAACGAATACACCGGTAACTACTCGTCGTTTGAGACTCAACGTGCTCAAAAACTGATCCTGCAACAAGCGATGTTCCAAAAGCAGCAGAAACAGATGTCTCACATGCAGAGCTACATTGATCGTTTCCGCTACAAAGCCTCAAAGGCTCGCCAAGCGCAAAGCCGTATTAAAGCGCTTGAGAAAATGGAACAAGTGCTACCTGCTCAATTTGATAACCCATTCAGCTTTGAATTTAGAGAGCCAGACGCGCTGCCTAACCCAATCATGATGATGGATGAGGTATCGGCAGGCTACGATGACAACCTGATTCTAGAAAAGATTCGCCTTAACCTCGTTCCAGGTAGCCGTATCGGTTTGCTGGGCCGAAATGGTGCAGGTAAATCAACGCTGATCAAACTGCTTTCAGGCGAACTGAAGCAGCAAGGTGGTGAACTGAGCTATTCGCAAGGTGTTAAGATGGGTTACTTCGCTCAGCATCAATTAGAGACGCTGCATCCAGAAGAAACGCCACTGCAACACATGATGCAGATTGCGCCTAAACACACTGAGCAACAATTGCGAGATTACCTAGGTAGCTTCGGCTTCCAAGGTGAGAAAGCACTCGATAAAGTGGCTCCTTTTTCGGGTGGTGAAAAAGCACGATTGGTACTGGCTCTGCTGGTATGGCAAAAACCGAATCTATTGTTACTCGATGAACCAACCAACCACTTGGATCTCGACATGCGTCAAGCGCTGACCTTCGCGCTGCAAACGTTTGAAGGTGCGATGGTTATCGTATCGCACGACCGTTACTTACTGCGTGCAACAACCGATGACTTGTACCTAGTACATGACCGTCAGGTTGCACCATTTGATGGTGATCTTGACGATTACTATAAATGGCTAACTGAACAGCAAAAAATTGAACGTAAAGAAGCGCAAGCATTAGCTCCGGCTAAAGACAGTGCAAATAGTGCGGCATCGAAGAAAGAACAAAAGCGTAAGGAAGCCGAGTTCAGAAAACTGACCGCACCTATTCGCAAACAATTGACTCAGTTTGAAAAGAAAATGGATAAGTTGACGCTTGATCTTGAAGAGGCTGAACAGCAATTATCTGACACTTCACTTTATGAAGCTGAAAATAAGGCTAGACTGAATAAAGTACTCGCTCTGCAAGCGAGCAGTAAATCACAGCTAGAAGAAGTTGAAATGGATTGGATGTCCACTCAAGAAGAGCTTGAGCAAATGGAACAGGAAATGGATAGCTTATGAGCCCAGAGCACGCCCCGATATCACTAACACTGGAACGACTATGGCAATTTAGCCTTCAGTATTACAGTGTGCGTGGTGTAAAGGATGCGTGCTTAGCTTTACAAAACCAGTTCCACGGCAACGTCAATCTACTGCTGCTTCTCAAATGGCTTGATGAGCAGCAATTGTCTTTTGCTGAAGAAGAGTGGCACAAAGTACAGCAGTGTTTAAGCCGCTCTGAAACTCTTCTTCATAGCTATCGAGAGCTGCGTAAGCATCTCAAACCTCAAGTCGTCGATTCTCTCTACCGCGAAGCACTCCAGTTTGAGCTGCAGCTAGAGAAGCAACAGCAATCTGATCTCGTCGACTGTATCAACTCTCTGCATCTCTCTGGCAATCAACAATCGCCACTCGCGTTTGAATATTGTCGGCTACTCGGCGCAGAAAACCTCTATGATGCTTTTTCTGAACCAGCCCCTCAGCCTTAACTCGTTACCTTTCCCTTTTATTCCATCAAGATCCAAGCTTAACCTCGATATTATTCAATCAGTTACTCATGGCGTGTTTTTTTAGCCCGTCTCTGTGAAACCCTTGCGCTTATGCCGAGAATCAACCAAGCTCAAATAAAAACGTGGGCGTTTCGCTAAAAGCTCAACACTTTATCAAAGCCCATAAAAGAAGCATGGACTGTTTTTATGACAATATTTACCGCTGCAGCTGGTTTATCAAATCCTCACCTACAAACCTTGGTGCCACGATTTATTAGAAAGCAGGCGTTGTTTGCTCCTCAATGGCAAACCTTAGAAACACCCGATGGTGACTTTCTCGACCTTGCATGGAGCGAATCCCCCGATGGTGGCAGGCCCAGTAGTGACAACTCGAGTAATGACCATCCAAGCAGTGACAACCCAAGCTCTGATAACCTAAGCTCTGACAAACTAAGCTCAAGCAAACTAAGCAATAAGCCCATCTTCATCCTATTCCATGGATTAGAGGGGAGCTTTGAGAGCCCATATGCCAATGGACTGATGAACGCGTTTGCTAAGGATGGTTGGTTGTCCGTGATGATGCACTTCAGAGGTTGTAGCGGAAAACCGAATCGCTTGGCTCGAGCTTACCACTCTGGAGAGGTCGAAGATGCTCGCTTCTTTTTGAGACACCTGCATTCAAGATTTCCCAATAACCCTAAGGTTGCGGTTGGCATCTCGCTGGGCGGCAACATGTTGGCTAATTATCTCGCCGACTACGCAGATGATCCGTTAATATCAGCGGCTACAATTGTCTCTGCGCCCTTTGACCTTGCTTGTTGCTCAAGTCGTATCGAACAAGGCTTTTCCAAACTCTACAAAAAGTACCTGCTCAATTCTTTGAAATCGAATGCGTTGAAGAAGCATAAGTTGCTACAAGAGAAGATTGGCATCTCAGCGGAAAGCATCAAGAAGATCGACAAGCTGTATGAGTTTGATGAACGAATCACTGCACCTCTGCACGGGTTCAAGAATGCACAAGACTATTACGCACAATGTTCAGCCTTGCCTAAATTGAATCGGATTAAACTGCCGACTCAGATCATTCATGCCAAAGACGATCCTTTCATGACCGATGATGTGATCCCAAAATTCGTTCTGCCCGATAACATCGATTATCGACTGTTTCAAAAAGGTGGGCATGTTGGGTTTATTACTGGCAGCACACTCAAGCCAAGGTTTTGGTTAGAAGAAGCGTTGCCTGCCTACTATGAAAGTATCCAAGATTCGGCATAATGACCGAGCCTTAGTAAATAGAAGTAAAAGTATTACTAAGCACACTCATTTCCACATCAACAAACATATCTATGAACATATCCATGAACATAAAAGAGAGAAGTATTTATGATCATCCCATGGCAAGACATTGCGCCAGAGACACTGGAAAACCTCATCAAAGAATTCGTGCTACGTGAAGGCACAGACTATGGTGACGTAGAGGTTTCACTGCAAAACAAGATTGACCAAGTGAAACATCAATTAGCCTCAGGAGAAGTCAGCATCGTGTTTTCTGAGCTCCATGAAACCGTTGATATTCAAGTCACAAAACGCTTCTAGGCTGCGCTCATAAAGGAGCCGTGTTATAGTGGTAAACGATTGCTAACAAGTAAGTTACTCAAAAGACAAGGGTTGTCATGTCCGCTAAACATCCAATTATTGCGGTGACGGGTTCATCTGGAGCCGGCACCACCACCACCTCAGAAGCCTTTCGTAAAATGTTCAATATGATGGACGTGAAGGCTGCTTGGGTTGAGGGGGATAGTTTCCATCGCTTCACTCGCCCAGAGATGGATGTCGAGATCCGTAAAGCGCGCGAGCAAGGTAAGCACATCAGCTACTTTGGTCCACAAGCTAACGATTTTGGCGCATTAGAAGAGTTCTTCCGTCAATACGGTAATGAAGGCACGGGCAAAGTCCGCAGCTATCTACATACCTTCGATGAAGCCGTTCCTTACAACCAAATGCCCGGCACTTTTACGCCATGGCAAGAGATCCCTGAAAACTCAGATGTGATGTTTTACGAAGGCCTTCATGGTGGCGTAGTCGATGGCGACATTAACGTCTCGCAACACGTCGACCTGCTGATCGGCATGGTACCTATCGTAAACCTAGAGTGGATCCAGAAATTCGTTCGTGACACACGCGATCGTGGGCACTCTCGCGAAGCGGTGATGGACTCTATTGTTCGCTCAATGGATGATTACCTTAACTACATTACCCCGCAGTTTTCGCGCACTCATATCAACTTTCAGCGTGTCCCAACCGTAGATACATCGAACCCACTGAACGCCAAAGGGATTCCTAGTTTAGACGAAAGCTTCGTTGTTATACGTTTGCGTGGTATCAAAAACGTCGATTTCCCTTACCTTTTGGCAATGATTGATGGCTCATTTATGTCACGTCATAACACGCTTGTGGTGCCAGGAGGTAAAATGAGTTTTGCTATGGAGCTCATTGTAAGGCCAATCCTACAACAACTAATCGAAACCGGAAAAATAGGTTAACAAAACGTCATTCTGGTTGATTACTTTTCATACCGTGATCATGTGCACAATTTTGCGTAAAAAATCGTAGCTTGGTCACGATTAAAATCAAGAAATAGTACCTGAAAAAGGATACTATTCTTAAACGAAACACAAGATAGCTTGCAGCACTCAACGAGTGCTCTTATCCTAACTGAGTCAATTCAGGCTTAGCTAAAATACGGAAAGCGGCAAGCATACCCTGCAGAGGAAGTGAGATATTATGGTTCTAGGTAAACCTCAAACCGATCCAACATTAGAGTGGTTCCTTTCACACTGTCATATTCATAAGTACCCTTCAAAAAGTACTTTGATTCATGCTGGTGAAAAGGCAGAAACCTTGTACTACATCGTTAAAGGTTCTGTGGCTGTTCTTATCAAAGACGAAGAAGGTAAGGAAATGATTCTTTCTTACCTAAACCAAGGCGACTTCATCGGTGAACTTGGACTTTTCGAAGAAGACCAAGAACGTACTGCGTGGGTTCGTGCTAAATCTCCTTGTGAAGTAGCTGAAATTTCTTTCAAGAAATTCCGTCAACTTATCCAAGTGAACCCAGATATCCTGATGCGCCTTTCAGCGCAAATGGCAAACCGTCTACAAGTAACTAGCCAAAAGGTTGGTGACTTAGCGTTCCTTGACGTAACCGGTCGTATCGCTCAAACGCTACTTAACCTAGCGAAACAGCCAGATGCAATGACTCACCCTGACGGCATGCAAATCAAGATCACTCGTCAAGAGATTGGCCAGATCGTTGGTTGTTCTCGTGAGACAGTAGGTCGTATCTTGAAGATGCTTGAAGAGCAGAACCTAATTTCTGCACACGGTAAGACTATCGTGGTATACGGCACTCGTTAATCTCGATTGACTGAGCCAAAAATTTGAAAGCCACCAAATGCGAATTTGGTGGCTTTTTTGTTTTCTAAAGATCAGATGCGGGAACCGATATTAGAGATCGGACTTCGCTCTTCTAAAGTATCTCGAAGCGAAGCTTACCCGCATCTCTAGGGCAAAGCCCATACTCGTATCTTTCTTTAACCGTTGGTGCTTTCAAAGATCTTGTCAGCCGATGCTGCGACAAATCCTGTATAAAGCTCACCATTAGCCATCGCATAACGCTTAGCGAACTCATAGAAGCCACCAGGAATCATCTCATTGCCTTCAACAAATGAAACTGGGACTTTGTCTGCCATTGTTGATGATTGCTCTAATAAGACCTCTGGAGAGCCTTTAACCTCACCACCAGACGCATTGATAGTGAAGCCTGATTCACTCAGATAATCATTCACTGCCTGCACTTCATCAAAAGTATCAAGTTGGTTCACACTCACCGTAAAGTGGTTTGCACCGTAGCCATGAGCTGCGAGCCAAGAAGCGTATTCACTCTCTTTTGCTAGTACTTGGAAATCCGCGAAACTCAGATCCCAAAGGCGACCACCAAACAAGAACTCATGACCTTGAAGCTTGCTTGCGTCTACTTGCTCAACCAACTTAGCAACGATCTGTTGTAAGTCATTTGAACACTCTTCTACCTTCAACTCACTAATGAACACTTTCGGTTGGTTTGGGTCTGGGTGCTCGTAGTGCTTAGCCACTAGCTTCTTGCTCTCAAACAAGTAATCGCCACACGCCTTGTAACCCAATTCAAGGAAAGGCTTGGCCAGTGTTTCAATACCTAGCGGTGCTACATTGAAAGTACGCAGTGCAATGTGATCATTAATCAGAGCTTCGTCTTCTTTCAGCAAGTGATGTACTTTCTCAGCCGATGGACAAAGCCTGTGAATGTAATCGTCCCATAGTGATTTAAAGAGTAGATCGGGCGTCATGGTGACTCCTTGTCAGAGGTTCTAGCAAGCTAGTAATTTGGATTAGAAAGGGAGAGGCTGGACATAGAGTCAGCAGCCATCAGCCTGTGACATACTTGTTCTATTATTATTTACCGCCCAATCGAGGTGTCGGACGTGGGTGAAAATAGGAAGCGATAACACTGCTTCCTTATTACACAATTAACCAATGAAGCTGTTATTCATGAACCTAGAGCTCATAAGCCTATGATTCATGAACTTATAGCTTAAGAGCTTAAACTAAAGCTCAATACCTGGGCTAAATGTCGCTGGCAGTTGAGTTTCACCACCTTCCATTGACGCCATTGGGTAAGCACAGTAATCAGCCGCATAGTAAGCACTTGGGCGTAGGTTACCTGAAGCACCCGGGCCACCAAATGGTGCATCACCACTTGCGCCTGTTAACTGGCGGTTACGGTTAACAATACCCGCACGGATATGGTCAACGAAGTATTCCCACTCTGAATCGTCTGTTGAAACTAGGCCTGCAGACAAACCAAAGCGTGTGTCATTAGCCAGTTCCACTGCTTGCTCTAGCGATTGGTAACGAACCACTTGCAGCAATGGGCCGAAGTACTCTTCATCTGGCAATTCAACAATGTTAGTTGCATCGATAATACCCGGAGAAACAAATGCCGCTTCGCCCGCTTTTGCTTCTACTAGGCTTACACCACCTAACGATTGCAGATTAGCTTGCGCGTCCAGAATGAACTTAGCCGCCGCCTCAGAGATTTGTGGACCCATGAAGGGTGCTGGCTCAGCGAATGGCTGATCGACACGAATCTTCAAGGTAGCCGAAACTAACTTATCAAGCAGTTGATCACCCTTATCTCCAACGGGAACATACAAGCGACGTGCACATGTACAACGTTGACCCGCACTGATGAAAGCCGATTGGATAATGGTATAAACCGTCGCGTCAGCATCACCAAATTGATCACTGATCACCATTGGATTGTTACCGCCCATCTCTAGCGCTAGCATCTTGCCCGGTTGACCAGCAAATTGACGGTGAAGGATATGACCAGTATTAGCACTACCTGTGAATAGTACGCCATCAAGGCCTTTAGCATCAGCCAGTGCGATGCCTGTCTCTTTGGCACCTTGTACTAGGTTAATCACGCCAGCAGGAAGGCCAGCTTCTTGCCATAGTTTCATCGCAAACTCACCCGTCCAAGGCGTCTGCTCTGACGGCTTAAATACCACGGTATTACCCGATAGCAGAGCTGGGACAATATGACCGTTAGGTAGGTGACCTGGGAAGTTATAAGGGCCAAATACCGCCATAACGCCTAATGGACGATGACGCAGTACGATTTGGTTGCCCGCCGCTTCACGCGAAGCCTCACCAGTACGTTCGTGGTAAGCACGAATAGAGATAGCGATTTTACCCGCCATTGCGCCCGCTTCAGTGCGAGTTTCCCAAATCGGTTTACCCGTCTCTTTTGCAATAATCTGTGCAATCTCTTCGCTGTTCTCTTTTACCTTCTCAGCAAAGTTCAACACGATCGCTTCACGCTCTGCAAAGCTCAGTTTTTTCCAAACTAAGAACGCGTCACGAGCCGCTGCTACTGCAGATTCAACCTGCGCTGGTGTTGCACTATCGCCTTGCCACACCACTTCATTGTTGTATGGGCTTACTGATGTCATGGCGTCGCCTTGACCTGCCACCCACTGCCCTGCTATCCACTGAGTCATACTTCTATCCTTAAAATCTTCGACAGATAATCGCCGCTCTTACTGAGCCAACATGCGAACGAATTCGCCTTCTTTTACTTCAAGAGCGCTTGCTACTTCAGATGATAAAATCACTGTGTCGCTTGCTTGGTCATACGCACCTTTCGCGGCTACTGCGCGGAAGTTCTCAAACGAGGTATTACCAATTAGGAAGTCTTTAGAGCTGGAGTGCTCTGCAATTTGAACCTGTGCTCGAATCGCATGACGCACTGATTCAATGTTTCTTAAATCACACTCAACCGTCGGGCCTGCATCAAAGATGTCGACATAACCACGGTTAGTAAAACCTTCACGTTCCAGCAACTTAAGTGCAGGACGTGTATTATCATGTACCTCTCCAATCACCGCCTGAGCCTCTTTGCTCAGTAGGTTCACGTAGATAGGCAGCTTCGGCATTAGGTCAGCAATGAAGCCTTTCTTACCAATACCAGTTAGGTAATCTGCAAGCGTGAAATCAATTGAGAAGAAGTGCTCTTGCAGCCATTGCCAGAAAGGAGAATTACCTTCCGCATCGGATACACCACGCATCTCAGCAAAAATCGTTTTAGAGAAACGCTCTGGGTGCTCAGACATGATCAGGAAGCGACACTTAGACATCAAACGACCATTCAATCCACCACGGAAAGCTGGGCGCAAGAACAGTGTGCAGATCTCACTGCATCCTGTGTAGTTATTGCCGAAAGTCAGTAGCTTCACGACGTTATTCACGCCAAGCTTTTGCGATGAGTGAACCACTTTGCTGATGTGGTAAGAGTAAAACGGAACATCCCAGCCAATTGAGGCTTCGATGCCTGTCGTACCGGCGACTTCTCCCGTTTCAGTGTCGAAGCCAACCATTAGGTAGCCTTCATCACCGGGTTCAGTCACGTCTTGTTTAGCAAAGCTGTATTCAGAATGAGTAATTCGGTTGGTTAACAGTTCTTCGTTAACCGGAAGAGATGTGAATCCGTGACCAGATTCAACCGCGCAGGTATGCAGCGCATCGTAATCAGATAATTTTATTGGGCGAACAACTAGCATCAATATTCCCTCCAGATGCAAAACAGGCCCAAAACCAGAAGCTTGGGCCTTTAGCATACGTCATGGGATCGCTCTAATGGCGATCATTCCTATGACGCCGCTCAGGCTAAACTAGCGTAGCGATTGCTTTGTCTAGTTTTGATAAACCTTCTTCAATTTCTTGTGTAGTGATAACCAGTGATGGCGTGAAACGAACCACGTTTGTGCCCGCAACCAGTACCATCAAGCCTTGCTCGCCTGCTGCTACTAATACATCACGAGCACGACCTTGCCATGCTTCATTAAGCGCAGCACCTAGCAATAGGCCTTTACCGCGAACTTCACTGAATATTTGGTATTTGTCGTTAATCTTAGCTAAACCATCACGGAACATTGCTTCACGCTCTTTCACGCCAGCCAAAGTTTCAGGCTGGCTAACCACGTCAACAACCGCTTCAGCAACGGCACATGCCAGTGGGTTACCACCGTAAGTAGAACCGTGCGTACCCACTTTTAGATGTGTCGCGAGTTTAGATGTTGTTAGCATTGCGCCGATAGGGAAACCACCACCTAGTGATTTCGCAGTGGTTAGGATGTCAGGTGTAACACCTAGGCCTTGGTAAGCGTAAAAGTTACCCGTACGGCCATTACCTGTTTGCACTTCATCAAAGATAAGCAATGCATTGTGTTTGTCGCACAATTCACGAACTGTGTTCACGAATTCAGATGTTGGAGAGATGATACCGCCCTCACCTTGCAGAGGTTCCATCATGATTGCACAAGTGCGATCAGAGATGTGCGCTTCTAGCGCTGCAATATCGTTATAAGGCAGGTGCGTAACATCACCTGGTTTAGGACCGAAGCCATCAGAGTAAGCCTCTTGTCCACCAACGGTTACGGTAAAGAAAGTACGACCGTGGAAACCTTGTTTGAATGCAATGATTTCAGATTTCTCAGGACCGTGAACATCCACCGCCCAACGACGAGCTAGCTTCAATGCTGCTTCGTTCGCTTCTGCACCTGAGTTGGCAAAGAATACTTTTTCTGCAAAACATACTTCTGTTAGCTTCTTCGCTAGACGCAATGCAGGTTCATTGGTCATTACATTACTTAAATGCCAAATCTTGTTTGCTTGCTCAGTAACTGCGTTAACCATTGCTGGGTGACAGTGACCCAAACAGCTCACAGCGATACCACCAGCAAAGTCGATATACTCTCGGCCTTGTTGGTCCCAAACGCGTGCGCCTTCCCCTTTTACTGGGATCATTTCCATTGGGTTATAACAAGGCACCATCACCTCATTAAACAGACTACGTTCTACTTTTTTTTCCACTGTCATCGTACATTCCTTTTCGATACCGCAAGCTTCGCAAATAAGCGTACTGGTTCATAAGTGAGACAAAGATATTTTCTCTCGCCATAATCCCGCTGCAGCATTATATTTACATTTAATTAACGCTTTCAATAGTAGATTATTCTTTAGCCATCCCTAACAACCAGCTAAACGTCACTACCTATGACTATTTATGCATCAATTAATCTGTTTTATGAAGCTTTTTTTACTTAAACGCATAACCAGTAACAGCAAAGCCTTACTGGCATTGCTGTATATAGGGTTCGAGACGAAATAAGGCGAATAATTTTGCATAGGCTAAAAACTTAGCCTGAAGAGAGAGAAATGTTATAAAAAGTGATCGGCGTCAGAGGAGTAAGAGACGCGTAGCGCCCGAATTTAAACGCTTAACGAATAGGCTAACAGGTTTAACTGGCTTATTTAGACGCAGAAAGAGTCAAATTTAAACACTCAACGCGCTAAGAAGTTAGCGAGAAGCTGGTGTCCTTGCTCTGTTTTAATCGACTCAGGGTGAAATTGTACGGCATCAATCGGCAAGGTTTTGTGTTGATAACCCATGATCTCATCCATGCTGCCATCTTCAAATTCTGTCCAAGACGTCAGTTCAAAGCAGTCAGGTAACGTGCCATTTTTCACCACTAGAGAATGGTAACGTGTCACGGTTAAAGGGTTATTAAGCCCTTGAAAAACGCTCTTGCCATTGTGGCGTATTGGAGAGGTTTTACCGTGCATCACTTGTCTGGCTCGCACCACTTCACCACCAAAGACTTGAGCAATGGCTTGATGACCAAGACACACACCTAAGATCGGCAGTTTACCAGCGAAGTGTTCAATGACTTGCAGAGAGACTCCCGCATCATCAGGCGTACAAGGGCCCGGCGAGATAACAAGGTGGCTAGGATTTAGCGATTCAATGCCCGCAATATCAATCTCATCGTTGCGAACAACTTTCACAGTGACCCCTAACTCACAGAAATACTGATACAAGTTATAGGTAAAAGAGTCGTAGTTATCGATGATAAGTAACATGGGTCGAAATCGTTTGCTAAATACTAAATGATTGGGAGATATAGGGGCGGTATTGTGCAATACCCATGGCGAAAGGCAAGTGGAAACTGCATTTCGCCAATAATTAAGGCCAACCTGAGTTGACCTTAATTGTTTACAGATAACTTTCAGTTACCTGAATCAGGTTGCTTGCATGATTAACGATGTCGCTACTTGCGACGACGCCACATTGCTAAGCCAAACAATGACATCAGTGCACCGAAGCCAAATGAACCACCCACTCGCAGTTCAAGAACAGCAGGATCATGATCCGACGAACGGAAGTGATCTTGGTACTTAGGTAGGTCACCTTTGAACTCTTCGTTATAGTCAAACAACGTCGACTCACCACCATTGATATGCCAATCAGTAGCATCCACAACCATGTCTTTCAGGCTGTCACTGATCAACAAATGATCCAAGGCACCGACTTCATCATTGTATGAGTAGCTCCAGCTGTCTGGGTGCTTTTGAGCCACAGCATTAATGTAGCCGTAGTTCTTAGTGATCACAGCACCACTGTCACCAAACTGCTCAACGCCGTCAATGTAAGTGTTACGCGCCGCTTTAATTTGCTTACCGTATTTCTCTTCAGAGTAATCCGTCAGTACCAACATTGGGTCTTCCATGCCGTACGAGTTCATATCACCCAGAATCACTTTATGGCCTTTGATGCCATCTAGCGCTTCACCCAGCGCAACCGCGGCTGCCACGCGGAAGTTCTCACATGAACCTTGCTTGTCGGCATCAACGCCACCTTGGCCGCCCTGCTCAACAGGAGCTGCATCTTCCCAACACTTAGAACCTTTCGATTTAAAGTGGTTGATCGCTACAGTGAGCTTCTCTTTGGTGCCTTTAACTTTAAAGGTTGGCGCCAATGAGTCACGTTGGTAGTTTTTACCGTCTTCAATCACCTTACCAGAATCGTCTAATACCTCTGGTGCTTGTTGGCTTGGCATCGCGATAACACGACTGTCTTTAAGCTTAACCACTTTCTTACGGTAGATAACACCCGTTGTAATGACATCAGTACCAATCGAGTCCATCTCATCGGTTACGCCATCTTCATTTGAATCGACAGCCACAAAGGTATAGCGGTCTTTCTTACGCTCAATACGATCATTCAGTTGGCTAACCAGCTGCTGAATGGCAGAACCTTCACCAAAGCCGTTGTTCTCAATTTCCATCAAACCAATGATGTCAGCATCTAAGCGAAGAATTGCGTTCACAATCTTCTCTTGCTGCATCTCAAACTCAGTCATGGTGTTCGCGCCACGGTTGTTACCATGTTGATTCGCATCACCACCAAATGGAGAATTGAAGTAGTTCAAGACATTGAAGGTCGCGATACGCAGATCGCCTTCATCCATATCAGGCTTGTCAGTACGTGGGTCATTACGGATAAAGTTCTCAGCCGAGATCTGGTTAGTTGTCACTAAGCGATACTCACCGTAGCTGTAGGTCAATACGCCTTCTAGGCCAACAATGGTGTCATCGATACGGATGTAGTCTTCCGTCGAGCCATCTTGGTCAATATCGGTACGGCCAAAGTCTGGATAAAAAGGAACTTGTCCGTCACCCGCTTTTTGATCGGTTTCAACGAAAAGACGACGGTCTGCGTTATCTTCCGTTTGTTGTTTCGCGTCTTCAGAACCTGCTGCGAAAAGCTGGTTCGGCTGCATGTTAATACGCTCATGCGCCAGTACCATATTATTACGACGACCTGCGTAGTCATAACCAAAGGTACGAGTTACACGCATATCAAGCGCTTCTGTTGTTTTCACCAACATGCCTTCATAGCGTTCAAGCGTTGCAGCGAAGTTTTCATCACTGTCTAGAGCTTCAATCGCCGTTGCTTCAGGCGCTTGTTGTTCGCCCTGTTTTAGCCATTGGTTGTTTTCAACTTTAAGCTGAGTATGGCTGTAGTATTCTTGAACCTTACCTTTCACACACACTACATCGCCCGCAGCCAGTTCTGAGCTCGATTGATTCGTGTGGATAAATAGACCTTCAGAAGTACTTGAATTGAAGTCATCCTCAAGTGCTTGCAGATAGAAGCCTTTGGTTATGCCCGTTGTCACCGCACTCACAACACCTTTCACGAAGTACTCATCGTCAGTGATGTACGGGTAGCCATCAATGAACGGTGATGTTGCGCCCTCTCCTTGGATCTCTTGAATGGTTGTGAATACTGGATCAGAGCCATCTTGTGTACAAGTGAACGCTTCTGGCAGCTCAACACTGTCTAGTGAACCTAGGCCTTCAATGCTGTCTTTTGGTAGCGATACCCACTGTGAAGCATCAAATGTCACCGATGGTGTTTGTGTCGCACGAACCAAAGTAACATCTTTACCCCAGTCCACATCGCCCATCAAACCAACAACATCATGTACCGATCCATCTGAATTCAAGATAGCCAGCGGGTCGTCACCGTTATGATTAGCGATAGAAGCATTAATGATGTCAGCTTGAGCTTTAATCTCATCACTCGCGCTAGAATGTGCGACCACAAGTACTTCACCGGGTGCTAAAACGTGGCCATCTAAAGGTAAAGTGGCACCCCATGTTCCGTTGCC
The DNA here is from genome assembly GCF_014879975.1 of Vibrio bathopelagicus. NCBI lineage: Bacteria > Pseudomonadati > Pseudomonadota > Gammaproteobacteria > Vibrionales > Vibrionaceae > Vibrio > Vibrio bathopelagicus. The sequence continues at coordinate 3,315,054 of NZ_CP062500.1, forward strand.
GTTCGCTGATTTAGCCAGTGAATAACCATCTAAATTAATGCTGCTATCGCCGTTATTAGCAATCTCAACCGCTTTGTTGTAGCTGCCGCCTTCCACATATTGTGAAATAAACAAATCAGCGTGTGCACTTGCCGTTAGCAAGCTACCAATTGCCACTGCTAGCAATGAAGGTTTGTGTAAAAGAGCCATCCGTTTCACCTGAGTTCATCGATTTATAGTCACTGCCATCTATGGGCAGTCATGTATTTTGTGGTAACTATCAGGTTTATTTATGAAATGAATAAGTCAGTTGGCAAGAAAATGAGGAACTTATCACTTTGGAATCATCAATTGTTTGGCACGTTATATATTTCCAACATATATAGAAATGAGCATCAATTTATAAAGCTCAGGAGTGCTGAATAAGATCATCTGCACAGCATTAAAGTGATGAATATGCTAGTCAGATACTCCGTAAATCATCAATTCAAACAAGGGATTTTCGAGGAAGGTAAATGGAATGGGCATTAAAAAGCCCAAAGTAAACAAAAGCTACTTTGGGCTCAAATTCTCAAACGAGTTGTGTTAGTTCACCCTATGGGCGAGTAACAAAACCTACCGCTTCGTATGCTTTTTTCAGTGTTACTGCAGCACGTTCAGACGCTTTTTCAGCACCCGCTTTCATTACTGCGTCCATGTAAGCACGATCAGCACGGATACGGTGATATTCAGATTGAATCGGCTCAAGCATCTCAACCAATGCTGCGCCTACATCCTTCTTGAACGGACCGTACATCTCAACGCCTTGGTATTGCGCTTCGATCTCTTCAAACGTTTTACCCGTCGCCGCAGAGTACAGACCCATTAGGTTAGAGATACCCGCTTTGTTTTCCCAATCGTGAGCAATTCGTGGTGGCGTTTCTGCATCGGTTTGCGCTTTGTTGATCTTCTTGATGATCGACTTAGGCTCTTCTAGCAGAGTAATTACGTTCTTACGGTTATCATCCGACTTAGACATTTTCTTAGTCGCATCTTGCAGGCTCATTACACGTGCATTCACTGTTGGAATGTAAGGTTCTGGAACTTGGAAAATTGGTGTTTCAGGGCCGTAGATGTTGTTAAAGCGATTGGCGATATCACGCGCTAGCTCTAGATGCTGTTTCTGGTCGCTACCTACTGGCACTTGGTGAGCACCGTAAAGCAGGATATCTGCAGCCATCAACACTGGGTAATCGTATAGGCCTACGTTTACGTCATTTGAGTGACGTGCAGACTTATCTTTAAACTGAGTCATACGGCTCAGTTCACCCATTTGTGTGTAACAGTTAAGAAGCCAACCAAGTTGAGCATGCTCTGGTACGTGTGACTGAACAAATAGCGTGCTCTTCTTTGGATCAACACCGACAGCAAGACAGATTGCTAATGCGTCTAGAGTCGCTTCATGCAGTGCTTTCGGGTCTTGGCGAACCGTAATTGCGTGAAGGTCTACAACACAGTATTGGCAATCGTAATCATCTTGCATCTGTTGCCATTGACGTAGAGCACCCAAGTAGTTACCGATACTTAGTTCACCAGATGGTTGAACACCACTCAATACGATGGGCTTGCTCATGGTTTTAATTCCTTTGCTTGGTAGCTTGGTTTTTCACTTCGCTTGTTAACTTCGCTTGTTAACTTCGCTTGTTCGCCTAGCTTCTTAACTTAAATATAGAAAAGCCGCGTAGCTCTTTCTACGCGGCTCATCCAGTGTACTCATTGACAAGTATTTTGCTAGTAGGTTTGCTAACTTTTGTCCGCTTTATGCTGAAACTAGAACGACATCTAGTAATTGCGCAATGTTGTCTGCGACATAGTCAGGGTTTGATGCTGAAATCGGCTCACCGTGGTTGTAGCCGTAAGTCAGACCAAACGAGTGACAGCCTGCATTCTTAGCCGCTTTGATGTCATTGCTTGAATCGCCAACCATCAGCATCTCTTCAGCCTTCACATTGTGCTTTTCTAGCAACCAGTTCAGCGCCACTGGGTTCGGCTTTTTCTCTGGGAAAGAGTCGCCGCCCAACACATCAACAAAGTACTTACCGATACCATGCTGCGCCAGAACGTCTGGTACAAATTTCGATGGCTTGTTGGTAACAAGTACCATAGTGAAACCCGCTTTATCCAGCTCAGCCAGTGTCTCTTTAACCGATGGGTAAAGGTGACTCAGCTTGTGACCGCCCTGCTCGTAGAAATCATCAAACAGGATGCGCGCTTTTTTTAGTAGTTCAGGCTCAAGGCTTGGGTCAACCGTAAGGTTGCGGCTCAGTGAACGTCCGATAAGAACATCAGCACCATTACCTACATAGTCACGAACTTGTTCTTCGCTTACTGAAGAAAAACCCAGTTCCTGACAAGCTTGGTCAGCGGCGACAGCCAAATCAGGCACGCTATCTAATAAGGTTCCATCCAAATCAAAGGCGAGCAGTTTTATTGAGCTTAATGACATCTTACTTTCCTATTTATAATTGTTGCCTTATGAGTTGAGCTATAAGACGTAAAAAAGGGGCTAATGAGCCCCTTAATCTAAATTTTTGATTTTAGGTCAACAGACCTTAGTTCTACTTTTATGCGTTAACTTTTGCAAGCTCTGCACGCATCTCATCAATCACTTCTTTGTAGTCCGGTTGATTGAAGATAGCGGAACCTGCAACGAACATATCTGCGCCCGCTTCTGCGATTTCACGGATGTTATCAACCTTCACGCCGCCATCAATCTCAAGGCGGATATCACGGCCTGAGTCGTCAATAAGTTTACGAACAGCGCGCAGCTTATCAAGTGTGTGAGGAATGAAAGATTGACCGCCAAAGCCAGGGTTCACTGACATCAGTAGAATCATGTCGACTTTGTCTAGGATGTAATCAAGACAAGAAAGTGGCGTTGCTGGATTCAATACTACACCCGCTTTACAGCCGTGCTCTTTGATCAGCTGTAGAGTACGATCAACGTGCTCAGAGGCTTCAACATGGAAGGTAATCATTGATGCGCCAGCTTTAGCAAACTCAGGCACGATGCTATCTACAGGCTTAACCATTAAGTGAACATCGATAGGAGCAGTAATACCGTAGTCGCGCAGCGCTTTACAGATAGGTGCGCCAAAAGTCAGGTTAGGTACGTAGTGGTTGTCCATCACATCGAAGTGCACAACATCAGCCCCGGCTGCGAGTACTTTCTCTACGTCTTCACCAAGACGAGCAAAATCTGCAGACAAAATCGATGGAGCGATTAGAAAATCTTTCATACCAAACCTCTTAAGAGTGAGTAAATTGCGAATATCACCGCCTTGGTGACATCTCATATACAAATACAAGACTCAATCCCAAGACTATTTGGTGTGCAATTCTACCTAAGCACCTAAGCAGATCCTAGCAGTTCGAAAGATTAGTTTATGAAAGTACCCGTGGAGCACTCAATTTGATGAGTTCGAGGGTTATTCTGACTACTACAATTCAGTTGAAGCGTGTTGCTGGTTTTTCTCTTTGTGAAAAAGTGCCAGTAACTCATCGACTTTATTGCGCCCTGCGCCATTACGGCTAATGGTGCGCTTAACCTTAACCACGTTCAGTTCCGCACCATGGTATAAACGGCGCGTTAAGGTGGTGTCATGGTTTGAAATCAAGACAGGGATGCCTCGTTCCATTGCCGCTCTTTCTGCAACATCAGCCAAGGCTGCTTGGTCATCTAAGCTGAAGCCATTACCCGCATAAGAGGTAAAGTTAGCGGTGCTAGACAATGGCGCATAAGGAGGATCACAATAAACCACACAACCCTTACGGGCGCGGCTAAAGGTCTCACTATAGCCTTCACAAACAAACGTCGCTTTTTTCGCTTTCTCAGAGAAAAACTCAAGCTCAGCTTCTGGGAAGTAAGGTTTTTTGTAAGAACCAAACGGAACGTTAAAACCACCTTTCTTGTTGTATCGACACAAGCCATTGAAGCCAAATCGGTTCATATACAAGAAAGCAAGCGAGCGATACATGACATTGTCGGTACCATTGAACTCAGCTCGAATATCTAAAAAGACTTCTTTGCGATTATTCTCAGGACAGAACCAGCGCTTCGCTTCAGAGATGTAGGTTTCAGGGTCAGTTTTAAGAAGGTTGTACAAGTTGATAAGATCGGGATTGATATCCGCTAGCAAGTACTGTTCAAAATCAGTATTCAAAAACACTGAGCCGGCACCGACAAACGGTTCTACCAATTTTCGAGCAGGTGGCAGGTGACGTTGGATGTCTTCAACTAGGCCATATTTACCACCAGCCCATTTTAGAAAGGCACGCTGCTTTTTCATTTACTGCTCTATCTATCAACTCAAAAATAAGGCTGCGGAATGTAACATATTTTGAGGCTAAGCTCAGGGTTATTTCGCACGTTCTATCTCTCGATGTACTTGATTCATCGATTTTGCCCAAGGTTCCAACTGTTGAAGTGGTTTTGATAAAGCACTTACCGCGTCTCGCGCCACTTGAATCGTCGGATAATCTTGATAAGTGATGATAAACCACTTGGTGTCGTTACGAAGAGTTGGATAAATACGAACCTTACCCTCGACTTCATATTCTTCAATAAAAGACTGAACATCTTCTAATGACGTCATCGCGCTCAACTGTAAGGTATAAGCGCGTGGTGAGATAGCTTGTAACTCTTCGCGAGCAAATGAGAAGGTGATCTTTTTCGTCGGCGGTGTTGATTCAATTAGGTCAGAATCGTCATCAACTGAAGCTGGTGACTCGTTTTTCGCTGCATCAGGTTGCGAGCTAACCTCTGCACCTGTGTTTTCTTCAACGGCAGCATCAATCGCACTGGTATCAGCACTTTTCGGCTTGTCATCCAGCAAGGCATCAACCACATCAGAAGTAATCACCACACGTTGCTGCTCTTGTTTCACCTCGCCAACACTGGCTGTACCTTCCACCACAACCGGTGGTAAAGATGAACTGTCATCGTCAGCACCTTGGTAACTCATGTCGGTGTCGGTTTCAGAATCAACCGTACCATCAATTCCAGCTTGCTCAGTACCACTTTCTACTTCAACCGTCGGGATAACTGTCTGTTCAATTGGAGCAATGAGAGATTGCGCTTTATCATCAGGGGTTGGCTGACTGAACATCCACCAGTAACCGCCGCCGATAACAACCAATAACAACGCCACCACAATCGCGATATTGATAGGTGAACCAATGATTGAGCGAATAATAATCCTTTTTTCCACTTTCAATTCTCCTAAGGCCATTAACTCACCGGGCAAAGGTTGCGTTTTATTAAACGCACGTCGCACGCGAGCTTCAGACTCATCATCAACATATCGAATCACCAGTGATTCAAAGAAATGTTCAGCTTCGGGTTGGGATAGGTTATCGATTTCTAGATCGATAGGCTTGTGTTGTTGACCGTAGCTCAGACGTGTTAACAGCGGGTCTAAATGGCCAGTTTCCGAGAAGAGAACGATATTGATCGTCCATTGAGGATTAGATTGAGCCTCAAGTACCAGCATCCATAGTTCGGATACCAAAAGCTCTGAGAGTCGGTGGGCATCATCGATAACGATAACCACATGACACGAGTCTCCATCCAGTAACCGTGCAAGGCTATCTGATAAAGAGTCATGTTGATTAAAGAGTGGATCAGAAACGATCTGACTAAGAATAAGAGCTCGGTGTTGCTGATCATCTTGGCTAGGGTGACAAAGCAGTAAACACTGATTCTTTTCTGTCGACCACGCTTCTAGATAACGCTGAGCTAACCATGAACGGCCAGAGCCCGTTTTACCAGCCACCGTGACTAGGTTTGAGCCAAAGTTAGTCAAAAGCTGTAAGCGTTCTAATAGCTCAACTTGAGATTCTAACTCTAATACTCTTAATTCATGAGCCAAACTCATTGGGGATCCCTACTGATAAGATCGATCAGTAAAACGCTTCCGTTGCCTAGGGATTAACTAGGCAACATCGCACCAAATTTAAAGAGTACGGCAGAAATCAATCGCTTGTTTAATGATGTCTTGAGGCACATCAGCGACCACTTCAGCAGTACCAATACTTGTTGGTAATACCAAACGTAACTGACCAGACAGCACTTTTTTATCACGCATCATGTGCTTCATAAAGTCTTCAAAAGACATGCTTTCTGGCGTATGGATTGGCAATTTCGCATTCTTGAGTATAGAAATAATTCGCTCAAGCTGCTGCTGAGAGATCAGTCCCTGTAATTGAGCCGTTTTGGCTGCCATTACAGTACCTGAAGATACAGCTTCGCCATGTAGCCAATTACCATAGCCTAGTTCAGCTTCAATCGCATGACCAAATGTATGACCTAGGTTCAATAACGCTCTGATTCCTGACTCTTTTTCATCGATAGCAACCACTTCAGCCTTAATTGCACAACAACGAGCAATTGCGGTGATCAGTGCTTGTTCATCAAGTTGATAAAGTTTCTCTAGATTCAGTTCCAACCAATCAAAGAAGGTTTCATCATAGATGATGCCGTATTTGATGACCTCAGCAATACCCGCTGCAAACTCACGCTCAGGAAGCGTTGATAAACAGTTCGTATCGATGATGACAGATTTTGGTTGATAGAAAGCGCCGATCATATTCTTGCCAAGGGGATGGTTCACTGCGGTTTTACCACCTACAGAGGAATCCACTTGAGAAAGAAGTGTCGTCGGGATCTGAATGAAATCAATACCGCGTTGGTAACAAGAGGCAGCAAAACCGACCAAGTCACCGATAACACCACCACCTAAAGCAATCACCACCACATCGCGGCTGTAATTTCCTTCAAGCATGTAGCTCATCACTGAGTTGAACGTTTCAAGTGTTTTGTACTGCTCACCGTCTGGCAACTCTAAAAGAGAAGTTTGACAGCCTACTTGATCCAATAGCGATAAAATTTTATCGGCATAAAGAGGCGCTACTGTCACATTACTGATAACAACAACTTTCTGTTTGCCTGATAAAAAAGAAAGGTACGCCGGGTCTTCAAATAACCCGGCGCCAATAGAGATAGGGTAGCTACGCTCAGCTAGATTGACCGTAATCCGTTCCATGGGTTTGCTCTCCGAAAAAATGAACTTAACGTTCTTCTAGCATTTTTACGATCTGGTTGGCTACCACTTTTGCACTTTGATCGTCAGTACGAACTGTGTAGTCCGCCACTTCGTCGTATAGTGCGTTGCGAGATACAGCTAGATCTTCTAGCACATCACGCGGGTTGTCTGTTTGAAGTAGAGGGCGTTTCTTGTCGCGGTTAGTGCGAGCAAGTTGCTTTTCAATTGTTGTCTCTAGGTATACAACAATGCCTCGTGCAGATAGACGGTTACGGTTTTCTTTGCTCAGCACTGAACCACCACCTGTCGCAAGAACAATACCTTGTTCTTCTGTCAGATCGTTGATTACAGATTCTTCGCGCTTACGGAAACCTTCTTCGCCCTCAACATCAAAAACCCATGCGATGTCTGCGCCAGTGCGCTCTTCGATCACAGTGTCAGAGTCTAGAAACTCCATATGAAGTTGGGAAGCTAGGTGTCTACCAATTGTACTTTTGCCGGCGCCCATTGGGCCAACAAGAAAAATATTGCGTTTCTCAGCCATGTTTTTAGCAGTAATTTACAACGTTAATTCAATGACATCGCCACAAGGTAGGTCAGTACAAGTACTGAAATTAAAAGGCCCGTGGCACCGATTCCTCACAGATAATTCGTGATAAGACCCGAAATTATCAAGGTTAGGTGCCACTAATGCAACTTTATTTTTAATCTAATTGTTCATTACTGAATCACAACTTTGGGTGTGACAAAAATAAGTAGTTCACTTTTACCCACATTTTCATAACTGCGACGGAACAATGCACCCAAAACTGGCAGGTCTCCCAACAGAGGAACTTTATCCACCGTGCTGCTTACGCTGTGTTGAAATATCCCGCCAAGAACGACAGTTTCACCATTATTAACAAGCACTTGCGTACCTATCCTTTGCGTGTCAATTGCTACCGCTTCACCGGTTCCGGTTTTTACCACTTGCCCTGGTCTATCTTGAGTCACGCTCAAATCCAATACCAAACGATTGTCGGGGGTTATCTGCGGTGTGACCTTAATACTCAAGACTGCTTTTTTAAATGCGACGGAAGTTGCACCACTGGAAGAGGATTCTAAATAAGGGATTTCAGTACCTTGCTCAATGTAAGCGGGCTTTTTATTAGTGGTGATTAAGCGTGGGCTAGAAATAATCTCAGCTTTTGATTCTTGTTGTAGTGCCGACAATTCCAGATCAAGCAAGGTATCTGAACCCAGCTTGGCCACCTGAAACGCAATGCTTGATGCATTAGGCGATGTCGCCCCTAGATTAACGTTAAGGTAATCGTCAATCGCACTATCCCCACCATTATCGTCATACGGTGCAATTTGTGATGGATGATTACCCTCTATCGAGCCGCCGACTTTGAAGCTTCCGTTGGTCGAAGAAACGCCCCAGCGCACGCCTAACTCATCAAGGTTACCTTCGGTCACTGTAACAATACGCGCCTCTATCTGAACTTGCTTCACGGGAATGTCTAACGATTCAATGATGCCTCGTATCACCGCAATGTTTTCTTCCAATTCACGAATGAGCAGCGAGTTAGTTCTCTCATCAATGGTAATCGAGCCACGATCAGACAGCATACTCACCGCCCCATCCCCACCAATCATATCGGCGATGTCGGTCGCTTTAGCAAAGTTAATCTTGATGATTTCCGATTTAAGCTCACCCAACTCTTCTTCCAAACGAGATTTTTCTAAGGCTTGCTGCTCTCGAAGGTCAAGTTCAGCTTTTGGCGCAACCAAGATGACATTACCATCAACGCGCTTATCTAAGCCTTTAACTTGCAAGATAATGTCGAGAACTTGCTGCCAAGGTACGCCATCTAACCGTAAAGTGAGGTTCCCTGAGACCGAGTCAGACACCACCAGGTTGAAATCGTTATAATCGGCAATGAGTTGAAGAACATTACGAACAGGAATGTCTTGGAAGTTAATTGAGATAAGTTTGCCCTCTTTCTCCAACACACTCTTCTCAACGGCTCTCTCTTTAACCAAAGGCTTACTCACGATGACCTCGATAAAGCGACCTTTTAGGTTGTACTCATATTGATAATCATCAGCGATCGTGGCTAACAGTCGGGTACTCGGCGTTTCTCTGAAGACCTCAACCCCTTCAACTAAGGTGGCAAAATCTTTTACATCCAACAAATAGAGCTTGTCGTCATCAACCTTAGTATTGAGCAGTTCAATGCTCAGCCCTTCTTGAACTCTTTGAACATCGACCACCGCAGTGCTGGTTGCCAATTCAATAATGATGACCGCATCTTTGTTCTTGTTGACCCTGAAATCGATGTTGTCCAAATTATTGGGTGATGTCTCTGCGTAACTCATCACGCTAAAAAACAACATCATAGACAGCAGTACACCCTGTAGCCCTTTGTTCATTATCTCGCTTATTCCTTTAATCATAGTTACATCTCATATCCACATCGTGTGGCATTGGTTTACTTCAGAGCCAGCCTAACGTTGCGCTTATGCCAACAACCTAAGCCATCTGGAAGAGTTTCATTAATCTGAACGTACTGGCTCGTCACCTTAGTCACTCGGCCATTGTTGAGGCCGATAAACTGGCCTTTCTTCACATTCACCACGTTGCCCCTTGGTGTTTGCACTAAACCAAACACACTTGAGCCACTGCCCATCACGCCTCTTAAACGCAGCTTACTCAGCGGGTACTTCTCTAGCTTGCCATTGCGAGAGCGTGCGCTCGGTTGCCAACAGTCTTTCTTAACCAGAGGTTGGTTTTGCACAATGGCTTCTTTGGGAAGTTCAAAGGGAGGGCGAAATGCTCTTCGCTGATAGTTAGCGGCTGAAAACTCCGTTGCTGGGACAAGTTGCTCGACCTCTTTTTTTGCTTTGGCTTCAACTTGCACCACAAAATCTTCTAACGAATCTTGATTGGCTTTACAGCCCATCAGCGCGAGTAATAACAAGGTTGAATACAACGCTCTATTGGATTTCATCGTCTACCTCCGGTTTAAACTGGTAGGTATAAGCGCGAACTCGGAAGTGCAACGTGCTGCTTTCTTGACTGACTCGCTGCCAATTCACATCATCGAAGCTAATAATGCGCGGCAGCTTTGCGATGGCTGCGGAGAAGTCGCCAATCTCGTGGTAATCACCAGTTAGCTCGATATTGAGTGGTAAGCGATAAAGAAACTCTTTGTTCTGCTTTTGTCCCCAATCAATTCGAGTAAAGGTCAGCGCATTATCTAAGCCAAGTTCATTGACGGAAGCCAACATACTGGCGAGCTCTTTTTGCACAGGTAATTGCTCTAACAGATAATCGTAGCGGCTAGTCAGTTCATCCAACTGGCTCTGAAGTTTAGGTAGAGCAGCGACCTTATTGGCTTTAATCCTTAAAGTGGCTTTCAAAGTCTGCTCTTGCTGCTTCAATTGTTGCAGTTCATCATCCATTGGCATGATGTACAGCCAAACGCCAACGCCCTGAATCAATACCATCAGCAGTAGAACCACCGCTAATTGAGGCAGTAACGGCCATTCAGTGATCTCATCGACATCAAGGTCTTGCAAGCTGACCATATTTTGAAAACTAGCCATGGTTCGCCCCCGTATCTTTTATCTTCGCGGTTGTGCTCTCTGCGGTTGTTTTTTCTAAAGAAACAGGGCTAAACACAAAGGAGACCTTGAAGGTCTGGAACTCCTTATTGAAGCGCTTGCGGTTATGAACAATTGAATGCATTTCGACACTTTCAAGTGACTCGGAGCGCTCTAAATTATCCAACATAGTCGCGAGGCGAGCGGTACTGTCGCTGATGCCCGACATTTCAATTTCCTGACCATTCATCTTTATCTTGTCGACATAGACGCCCTCAGGAATCAGCTCCGGCATCAGGTTCATAAAGTCGGTGGTCTTGTTGCGCCCAAGCTGTAAGGACTCCACAACGTCGAGTCGAGTCAGGATCGCTTTATGTTCTTGCTCCGCAACTTTCAGCGACTGAATTTGTCGGTCGAGCTGGGCAATGTATTGCTTTAGGTAAGTAAGACGAGCTTGCTGCTTGTCTTGTTGGTCATGAAAATAGGTACCGACTGCCCATTGCCCTGCAAGCGCGATGATGACGCCAAGAATGACCAGATGAACAAAGCGCTTTTTGTGCTGAGTGCGAATCTCATCGCGCCAAGGCAGCAGGTTAATTTGATGCAACATGCTTTCCCCCTTGCCATTTGAGTCCGCTCATCGCCATACCCGCGGCAATCCCAAAATGTTGCCAGTCCATGGGTAAGCGACGCTTCTTCGCGACCTTATTTTCAAATAACGACAAAGGATTCAGCGATTCACAACTTAACTGAAAATGTCTTTGTAACTCTTCCGTCAGCATCGGCGTGCTGGCTCCCTCGCCCATCAACCAAATCCCGGATATCGGCTGAAGTGCATTCACCGAGGAATAGAGTTGTAACTGACGCTTGAGCTTTTCGATCAAATTAACAATAAACCGATGTGTATCCTCAGCCGTGCCGAACACATCCTCTATATCATTAGGGCTGTCAGTACCGCGAAGGTCTTGAGTACCAAAAGCGATGTCTTTATAGAAGGATGCCGAATCCTGCGGGATAATCCCGAGCGAGGTTTGGTCGATTCCGATATCAACCAATAACCAATTCTTTTTTTCTGGATAAAGACGAGAAGCCAACTGCCAAATATTGAGCAGGCCATGTGCTTGGGTGTCGACGACGACAGGTTTAAAGCCGGCTTTGTTTAAAGCATCCGCCCGACTCTCCACTACTTCTTTGCGAGTGGCATACACCTGATAACTGCTTGTCGATCCTTTACCAAATCGTTTGTCTTCCAGCTTTACAAAATCTAAACTCAGCTCCTCGATAGGAAAGGGAGACTGGTGAGCAAAGGTTTGATAGATCGAAAACTCTTTTTCTCTGTCTTCTAATTCACTCTCTATTTGCAGTACTTTGCTGATCACCGTGTTATCAGGTACCGAAATGGCGACGTTGCGGCAGCCAAAAGGCAGACCTTTCCTAAGTTCTTTGAGTTTCTTAACAGTTTTCTGATACTCCAGAGTATGGTTAGCTGTAAAAATGTCGTCCGAAATCGGCAGCTCTTTGTATCCCACTAAGGCATACAACTCCCCAACGGGTTTTAGGACCACAGCTTTGATGCTGTGATGATTTATATCTATACCTGTAATTAATGATGAACCCATGTGACCTAGCTCCTGAAGTGCCAAGCATTTCGTTGATTATCTAGGGGTTGTGATTATTAGTTAAATAAGCGTTAATAAACGAAAGCTAAGTTTTTAACCTAGAGTACAAGGGTTTGCTGCTTATCAGCCTTAACTAATCAGGGATTATCCGGTGAAGTTCATAAAGCGATTATTCATATTTACATTGATTTGCATGATTCTTGGAGTCAGTACAATTTTCGGGTTTTATTATTACGTAAAACCCGAGTTACCTGATGTTGCCACTTTGCGTGACGTAGAACTCCAAACCCCGATGCAAGTCTTCAGTCAAGACGGAAAACTGATCTCTCAATTTGGTGAAAAGCGTCGTAACCCAGTGACTTATGACGAGATACCTCGTCACCTGGTTGAAGCCCTGATTGCTACCGAAGACAGCCGTTTCTACGAGCACCCAGGTATTGACCCAATTGGTATTACTCGTGCTGCGATCGTGGTTGCGATGTCAGGTTCTGCCAAACAAGGTGCGAGTACCATTACTCAGCAACTAGCGCGTAACTTCTTCTTATCTAATGAGAAAAAGATCATGCGTAAGATCAAAGAGATCTTCATTGCGATCCACATTGAGCAACTGCTTAGCAAAGAAGAGATCATGGAGCTGTACGTAAATAAGATCTTCTTAGGCCACCGTTCATATGGCTTTGGCGCTGCTGCACGCGTTTACTTTGGTAAAGACCTCCCTGAACTGACTCTGAGTGAAATCGCTACGCTGGCGGGTATGCCAAAAGCACCATCAACCATGAACCCTATCTACTCGCTTGAGCGCGCGACAAACCGTCGTAACGTGGTATTACGTCGCATGTTAGACGAGCAATACATCACTCAAGAAGAGTTCGATGAAGCGCGTAATGAAGTACTTATCTCTAAATACCACGGTGCTGAAATTGAACTCAGCGCACCGTATGTTGCTGAAGTGGCACGTGCTTGGATGGTGGAACGCTACGGCGAAGCTGCTTATACGTCAGGCATGAAGGTCTACACGACCGTTGATTCAAAACTGCAAAAAGCCGCTAACCAAGCCGCGATTAAAAACCTACTTGGCTACGATGAACGTCACGGCTACCGTGGTGCTGAAAAAGTATTGTGGCAAACCGAGCAATCAGCTTGGGATCATGAACAAATCGTCAAACACCTTAAGTCTCAACCAACCTATGGTGATCTTGTGCCTGCCGTTGTGACGGATGTAGATGCGAAGAGTGCAAAGATCTGGGTTAAGAACCAAGGTGAAGGCTCTATCGAATGGCAAGGCATGAACTGGGCGCGTAAATTCCTAACGGATAATCGCCAAGGCCCTGCCCCATCTCAAGCAAAAGAGATTCTTGCGGTTGGTGAACAGATCTGGGTTCGCCATGAAGCAGTAACAGGCGACGAAGTCTCTGAAGAGCCAACAGAAGAAGCAACGACGGAAACTGAAACACCTGTTGTATGGCGACTAAGCCAAGTACCAAATGCGAACACCGCTTTTGTTGCAATGAACCCGAACAACGGCGCAGTACTGTCGATGGTGGGTGGCTTTAACTTTGTTCACAACAAATTCAACCGTGCGACGCAATCTATTCGTCAGGTTGGTTCTGGTATCAAGCCATTTATCTACTCAGCAGCGATTGATAAAGGCCTAACGTTGGCATCATTGATCAACGATGCGCCTATCAACCAATGGGATAAGAGCCAAGGTACAGCATGGCGACCAAAGAACTCACCACCGACTTACGTGGGTCCAACTCGTTTACGTATTGGCTTAGCGCAATCTAAAAACGTAATGGCCGTGCGCGTATTGCGTGAAGTGGGCTTAGATGACACACGTAACTACCTAACACGCTTTGGCTTTGATATTGACGAAGTACCTCGTTCTGAAACTATTGCTCTGGGTGCGGGTAGCTTAACGCCAATGAAGGTAGCGCAAGGTTACTCAGTATTCGCTAATGGCGGTTACTACGTTGAACCTTTCTACATCAGCCACATTGAGACACCATTTGGTGAGACAGAGTTTGAAGCAACGCCAAAAGTGGTTTGTAAAGATGATTGCCAAGAGCAAATCACCACAGACCCAATGGCAGACGAGTTTGCTGAGCATGATGTTGACGCTAAAGTGCAATACGCACCTCAGGTTATCTCTGCACAGAACGCATTCCTTGTTCGTGAAATGATGTACAGCAACATTTGGGGTGGCGGTGATTGGAGCCAAGGTACAGGTTGGAACGGTACTGGCTGGCGTGCTCAACCGTTGAAGCGTCGTGACATTGGCGGCAAAACCGGTACAACCAATGATTCGAAAGATACTTGGTACAGCGGCTACGGCCCTGGCATGGTTGCAACGGTATGGGTCGGTTTTGATAACCACAACCGTAATCTAGGCAGGACCAAAGCAAACTCGAACCTTGGTAAAAACCAGATTACAGGAGCAGAAGCTGGCGCGAAAACAGCAGAACCTGCATGGGTTGATTTCATGGGAACGGCGTTAGCCGGTGTCCCTGCCCAGCGTAAAGAACTTCCGGAAAACATCATCCGAGTTCGTATCGACCGTGAAACTGGCTTACTGACCAACAAGTTCGATAGCTCATCAATGTTCGAGTACTTCGAGAAAGGCACAGAGCCAACCGAATACATCACTGAACGTTTCAATGACGACATCTACTCAACGTCATCAGGCGAAGCAGTAGAAGAGCTGTTCTAGTCGTTAGCTGAACCAACAAAAAAGGGTTGATATGAATTCATATCAACCCTTTTTAATATCTGCTATTTCAGCTTTCTTAATATCTACAACTTGAACTTTTTGTGTCTACTATTGCAAGCAGGCAGCTACATCGCTTTATCTAATTGAGTTCGGATAGCCTCAGCCAATTGCTCAAAGCGCCCCTTTAACGGAGAACCCGGTCGGTAAGCAACAACAATGCGACGTGAAGGCGTTGGATTCACTGCAGGCACATAACACACGCCATCTTTTTGCTTTTCCTTCGGTACCGATAGCTGAGGTAATAAAGTAATACCCGCTCCTGCTGCTACCATGTTGCGTAGCGTTTCTAAGCTGGTCGCTTTAAAACGTTCATCGTCTTTTGCACCCGCAGCAAAGCAGAAGCCTAGAGCTTGATCTCTTAAACAGTGACCGTCACCTAACGCCAACACTGTCTGTCCATTGAGCTGAAGCATATCTACCGTGTCTTGCTGAGCCCACTCATGGTCACATGGAACTGCAACACTTAATGGCTCGTCATACACATCAATCTCTTTGAACACCGCCGTTTCATCAACCGCAGCTAATACCAAGCAATCAAGTTTGCCATCTTCCAACTGGCTCACCAATTGATGAGTCTGAGCTTCGTGCAGGTAAAGCTCAAGATCTGGGAAGCTCTCTTTCAGATGAGGAATGATTTTAGGCAAAATGTACGGGCCAACGGTCGGGATAAATCCAATGTGCATTGGTCCCGTCATCGCTTCGCCGTGTCCACTCGCCATATCTTTAAAGGTCTTCACCTCGTTGAGAATACGCTTGGCTTGCTCAACAAGTTGTAAGCCTGATTCTGTAAATATTACCTTTCTTGGACTACGCTCGGTTAGCTGAAGACCGATTTCATCTTCGAGTTTGCGTATCTGCCCACTCAAAGTAGGTTGACTGACGAAGCACGCCTCTGCCGCTTTTCTAAAGTGCTTATGCTCTGCGAGCGCCACCAAATATTCAAAGTCACGAATGTTCATGATCAGTCTCTTATCTAAAGTCTTAATCGAGACATTTTACAATAAAATGCTCTTGATAGAATTTACCTATCAAAACCATAACATCAAACGATTAGAGCTATCAAAGGATTTATCTAATAATGGGCTCAACGAAACGAAACAGAGCAAAGAAAAACGTTAAGCTCTGATAGAACAAAATTAAAAATACTATTTAAGGAAATCAATATGTTTGCATCTAAAGAAGGTCAATCAATCCCTCAAGTAACATTCCCAACTCGCCAAGGCGATGCATGGGTTAACGTAACGACGGAAGAGCTATTCAAAGACAAGACAGTTATCGTATTCAGCCTACCAGGTGCGTTTACACCAACATGTTCTTCAAGCCACTTACCTCGTTACAACGAACTGCACTCAGTGTTCAAAGAAAACGGTGTTGATGACATCCTTTGTGTTTCTGTAAACGACACGTTCGTAATGAACGCATGGAAAGCAGACCAAGAAGCTGAAAAAATCACATTCATCCCAGATGGCAACGGTGACTTCACAGACGGCATGGGTATGCTAGTTGAGAAAAACGACATCGGCTTCGGCAAACGTTCATGGCGCTACAGCATGCTAGTTAAAAACGGCGTGGTAGAAAAAATGTTCATCGAAGAAGACGTACCAGGCGACCCGTTCAAGGTTTCTGATGCTGATACTATGCTTAACTACCTTGCTCCTGAGCACAAAGAGCAAGAGTCAATCACAGTATTCACTAAGCCAGGCTGTCCTTTCTGTATGAAAGCGAAACAAAACCTAATCGACAAAGGTCTAAACTACGAAGAAGTCGTTCTAGGTAAAGATGCAACAACAGTAAGCCTACGTGCAATCTCTGGTCGCACAACCGTTCCTCAAGTCTTCATCGGTGGCAAACACATCGGTGGTAGCGAAGAACTAGAAACTTTCCTAGGTTAATCACTTAGTCGCTAATAAAAGCTTAGCAATTAAATAACTTCGTAATACCAGCTAACCCACCCTCTTGTGGGTTAGCGATTCCAAACCACTCTTATCTGAGCTTTGGAAAAAGAATATAGCTTGTGACTCGCCCGTCTTTAACTAACCTATAGTTAGTAATAAGAAGCAGTTAGTAACAAAAAGCTGAATCACAAGCTAAACCGAATAAAACAGAATCACAAAACTGACCCGCTATCCTGACTCTCAAAAAATCACCAGAGTTGGAGGGGTTCGTTCACACTAAATTTAGCCATTGCGAGAAAATTATTATGAAACAAGTCAATGTAGATGTAGCAGTTATCGGGGGCGGTACGGCAGGTCTAGGTTCTTACCGCGCTGCAAAAGCACACACTGACAGTGTCGTGATGATTGAAGGCGGCCCTTACGGTACAACCTGTGCTCGTGTTGGTTGTATGCCATCTAAACTGCTTATTGCAGCTGCAGAAAGTGTACATCACATCGAGAAAGCTCCGGCTTTTGGCGTTCACCCACAAGGTGATATCGTGATTAACGGCCGTGAAGTGATGGACCGAGTGAAGTTTGAACGTGACCGTTTTGTCGGTTTTGTTTTAGAAGGTGTTGATGAAATCCCAGAGCAAGACAAGATCTCTGGATACGCAAAATTCTTAGACGACAACACGCTACAAATTGATGACCACACGGTTGTGACCGCTAAGCGTATTGTTATCGCGACGGGTTCTCGCCCAGCATACCCTGCAGTTTGGAACGAGCTTGGTGATCGCCTGATCATTAATGATGACGTATTCAGCTGGGATGATTTACCAGAATCAGTTGCGGTATTTGGCCCTGGTGTTATTGGCCTAGAGCTTGGTCAGTCACTACACCGCTTGGGTGTGAAAACAAAACTGTTCGGTTTAGGTGGTCAAGTTGGCCCAGTAACCGACCCAGAGATCATGGCTTACGCAGACAAAGCCTTCAATGAAGAGTTCTATCTAGATGCTGATGTAAAAATCGAAAGCATGAAACGTATTACCACTGAATCGGGTGAGGCTCGCGTCGAAATCCAGTTCATCAATAAGCAAGGTGAACTAGAAACTAACATCGTTGAGTATGTACTGGCAGCAACAGGTCGTCGTCCGAATACTGACAAACTCGGCCTAGAGAACACCTCTCTAGAGCTTGATGAACGTGGTGTGCCAATTGCCGACCACTACACGCTACAAACATCACTGCCATCAGTATTTATTGCCGGTGACGCAAGCAACCAACTGCCTCTACTGCATGAAGCAGCAGACCAAGCACGTATTGCGGGTGATAATGCAGGTCGTTTCCCTGAGATTCGTGCAGGCCTACGCCGCTCTAAAATCTCTGCGGTATTCTCTGATCCACAAATCGCGATGGTTGGTGAAACATACAAAGAGATCATAACCCGCTTAGGCACATGTGGTTGTTTCGCAACGGGTGAAGTGTCTTTCGAGAACCAAGGTCGTTCACGAGTGATGCTACGCAACAAAGGTATTCTGCACGTTTACGGCGAACAAGGTACAGGTCGTTTCCTTGGTGCTGAAATGATGGGACCAAACGCAGAACACTTAGCTCACTTGTTAGCATGGGCACACCAGAACAAGATGACGGTTTCTGAAATGCTAGACATGCCGTTCTACCATCCAGTAATTGAAGAAGGTGTACGAACCGCGCTGCGTGACCTCAACGCGAAACTGCACTTAGGTCCAGAGATGGTGAAACACTGTCTAGACTGTGGTCCTGGTTGTTAATCTCGGTTGATTGAGACAGAACACATAGATTAGATACTAAAAAGGAAAGCCATTGGCTTTCCTTTTTGTTTTTGGCTAAACGCGCCAGCAAGTCCAAATCAAACTCGTCATTCCAGAACTGAGGTACGAGGTATCTGGAATCTCTTATCACATATAAATAGAGATTCCCGACTATGCTCCTTCGTCGCTACCGGGAATGACGATAATTTTCCTATATCGTCAATCCGAAGCTAACCAGTATAACAACGCTTTTCAAAACGCATCTAAGCTGAATCCAACCAAAATGACATCAGTTGAACCAAAACTTAACCCGTCATTCCAGAACCGAGGGGCCAGGTATCTGGAATCTCTTAAACCCGTTACTTATCGCCAAATACTAGAGAGTTACTTCTCAGCTGCAATCACAGAGATCTCAACTAATAGCGCTTCACGAGCCATATCACCAGTCACACATGCGCGAGCTGGAGCGTGACCTTCTGGAACCCATGCATCCCATACTGCGTTCATTTCTTGGAAGTCTTTCATATCTTTCAAGTAAATTGTTGCTGACAGCATGTGCTCTTTGTCGCTACCTGCTTGCTCAAGTAGCGCTTCTACTTTATCTAACATTGTCTGTGTTTGCTCTGTGATGTCTTTGGTTGCATCAGCACAAACTTGGCCACATAGGTAGATAGTACCGTTGTGTTTAACAATACGGCTCATGCGTTGCTTAGTTTCTTGGCGCTCAATCATCGACTTTCTCTCTCTATGTCACCGTGATCCAATATCTTGTGACGTGGTATTATCAAGGCAACAAGCATAACGCGAATTAAGCCTAAGATGACATGTGTTCATTGCAATAAAAATGAAAAAATCTTCAACAAACTCGGTCGCTGCCAACGTTGCATGAATCAACTGATGGTGTTGTCGTTAGTAAGTTGGGGAGCATGGTGGTTATTTTTCAGAGAAGACCCGAAAACCATCAATGCAATCGCCTTGGTGATGGCCGCGTTGGCATTCAGTAGTTTGCTGTCGCTGCATTGGATAATGAAGTTTTTGGTTCTGCCTCTAAGGAACAAGAAGCGTTAGCTGATGGTTTTTTTGAGATAAGTGATAACGGTTAAATACCGATTCAATGACCTGATAGTGCTTCGATTTAGCAGCCCATCCTCACTTCCCAAACAGCAGATAGAAAAAAGCCCCAGAACCAATCGATTCTAGGGCTTTCTTAGAAAATTCTAAGAAAAAGCAGTGGTACTTTAATAGACCGGACTTTTCTTAGTTTGTTCCCAAAAAAGATCAGATTTTTGATCTTTTTTTTAGGAGCTATAAAATCAATGCCTTATGCAACATTCACCTTAGCAATAATCTGCTCTACCAAGTTCACTTCCAACGCCACTTCATCACATGCATGTTGACGAGGACACTGGTCACAATCTTTCAGCACCTTCTCAGGTAGCAGAGATTTCGATGTCGGTAAGAAGTCATGCTTCATAAAGAACTCCGGCGTACGAGTCAGTACAAACACTTTCTTGATTGCCATTTGACGAGCCTTCTCAACAAGGTGTTGCACGATTGCAGTCCCCTGCCCTTGACCTTGCCAGCCAGCTTCAACACCCAACGAACGAATTTCCGCTAAACCAGAGTCATACACATAAAGTGATGCACAACCCGTTACCTCGCCATGATGCTCAGCGACCGCGAACGAGCCAATATCACGCACCAGTTCATTACGAGAACGAGGTAGGTTTTCACCTAAGTTAGCCCAGTAGGCCACCATGCCTTCCAATGATTCGATATCGGTCAAACGAGCTGGACGAACTTTAACGATGGAAGTATCACGCTGTGATAAACGCTTCTCAGCTTGGTCAACCGCGTAAGCGACTTGCTTCGGTGATACACCACCCAGCGCGCTACGTTTCTCAAGACACGATTCAATGGTCAAGATGTCATACACATCATCCTCAATCACCTCAGAGAATTCTTTCATCTCTGCGATGGTTAATTCTTCTAATGCGCAGCCTTTAGCAATCGCCGCAACTACCGTCACACCAACAATATGGTGAGCTTCACGGAAAGGAATGCCTTTCGCTACTAGGTAATCAGCCAGTTCTGTTGAGTTTGCATAACCTTGCTTCGCGGCTTCAAGCGTACGTTCGCCGTTCACTTTAATGCCGTCAAAACAAAGAGCAGCCATTTCCATACAATCATTCCAAGTGTCTAAAGCATCAAACAGACCTTCTTTATCTTCTTGCATGTCTTTATTGTAAGCCAAAGGCAGTGCTTTCACTGTCATCATCATTGCGGCTAATGAACCGTATACACGGCCAGTTTTGCCACGGATAAGCTCTAGCGCATCCGGGTTTTTCTTTTGTGGCATCAGAGATGAACCTGAAGTCACAGTATCTGCTAACTCGATGAAGTTCGATTCACCTGAGTTGTAGAAAATCATATCTTCTGCAAGACGTGAAAGGTGAAGCATAGAGATAGAAGCGATCGACATCAGCTCCATCACATGATCACGGTCAGAAACTGAATCTAGAGAGTTACGCGTTGCACGACGGAAACCTAAGTTGTGAGCTAACTCTTCGCGGTCCATCGGGTAAGCGGTTCCTGCAAGGGCACCAGAACCCAGCGGACATGTATCTAGACGCTTAATCGCATCATTCAAACGAGAATAATCACGCTCAAGCATTTCAACGTAAGCCAAGCACCAGTGAGCAAAAGTTACCGGCTGAGCACGTTGTAAGTGAGTGTAGCCAGGAAGCACGGTTTCTTGATGCTGAGAAGCAACGTTCACCATTTGGCTTTGTAGGCGATCAAGCGCTAACAGCAGCTGATTACCTTGTTGACGACACCAAAGCTTAAGGTCCGTCGCTACTTGGTCATTACGAGAACGGCCAGTGTGAAGTTTTTTGCCCAAATCACCGACTTTACCGATAAGTTGTTGCTCAACCCAGCTGTGAATATCTTCTGCATCAGAACGTAAGATCTGTTCAGGGTCTTCCATCACTTCGAGTTTTAACTCGTTCAGTGCAAGCTCTAGTCTTTGCTGCTCTTCTTCTGTTAGAACATTGACCGACTGTAGAGCCTTTGACCAGGCAATAGAGCCCACAATGTCTTGCTCAGCCAATCGGTAATCAAAACGAAGAGAATCGTTAAAATCTTTGAACCGCGTGTCTGCTGCTTGGGTAAATCTACCGCCCCATAATGCCATTGTGTATCTCCTAATTGCACAGTGCTCACTGTTTTTGCAAATGATAATTCTGATTAAGATTCAGTATTTTTCTGATGGTTTAAACTTACGGCAATTCAAAATGAAAATAAAGTATTAATTCATTATTTTCACATATTTATTCACCAAAAGATCATTCCATTGATTATTTTCAGCGTAGAGCGCGAATTATATGCCATTCAATGGTAAAAGCTGAAGCTGATTTATTAAGCGAATAGAAAACAAAAAGCCCATTCACTGTTTAGTAGTAAATGGGCTTTGCATAATAATGTCGGTTTACTGGCCTTTAATCTTTCGCTAAAGGCTAGATCGCTAACTCATTGTTAGGATTACTTTTGGCTATTCAAAGCACGGATACGGCTTGATAGCGAGTAAAGACGGATGAAGCCTTCAGCGTGGCTTTGGTCGTAAACTTCATCTTCACCGAAGGTTGCAAACTCTTCTGAGTACAGGCTGTTATCAGAACGCTTCTGAGTCACCGTTGCGTGGCCTTTGTAAAGTTTGATAACCACTTCGCCATTCACGTCTTGTGCTAGCTCTTCTGTCGCTGCAAGGATTGACTTACATAACGGAGTGAACCAACGGCCATCGTATACAAGATGAGAAGCCTTAACACCTAGCTCTTCACGGAATTCGAATGCCGCTTTATCAAGAACCAGTTGCTCTACTGCACGCAGTGCTTCCATCATGATGGTGCCACCTGGGGTTTCATAACAACCACGAGACTTCATGCCAACAAGACGGTTTTCTACGATATCGATACGACCAACACCGTGCTTCGCACCCTTCTCATTTAAGTAAACCAGTGCGTTGTATGGCGTCATTGTTTCGCCATCAACCGCTACCACTTCGCCTTTTTCAACTTTAAGCGTCACTGTTTCAGATTCGTTTGGCGCTTGCTCTGGGTCTACAGTCCAAGCCCAGCAATCTTCATCAGGTGCGTTCCATGTATTTTCTAGAACGCCACCTTCTGTTGAGATGTGCCATGCGTTTGCATCACGCGAGTAAATCTTGGTAAGAGAAGCGGTACAAGGAATGTTGCGCTCTGCTAGGTAGTCTAGACACTCTTCACGGCTCACTAGATCCCACTCACGCCATGGTGCAATTACGTGTAGATCCGGTGCTAGTGCAGCAAATGCGCCTTCAAAACGAACTTGGTCATTACCCTTACCTGTACAGCCGTGACATAGTGCGTCTGCACCGACTTTACGTGCAACTTCAACCTGAGCTTTCGCAATGATTGGACGAGCCATCGAAGTACCTAGTAGGTATTTACCTTCGTAGTAAGCGCCTGTCTTTAGCGTTGGGTAGATGTAATCTGCCACCATCTCTTCTTTCAGGTCAGCGATGTAACACTCAGAAGCACCAGAAGCTTTTGCTTTCTCTTCAATGCCAATCAGCTCTTCATCACCTTGGCCAACATCAGCAACAAATGCGATAACTTCACAGTCATAGTTCTCTTTCAACCATGGAATGATTACTGATGTGTCTAGACCGCCAGAGTAGGCTACTACAACTTTCTTTACGTTAACTTTGCTCATTTTCTTTCTCCTAGTTTCCATACTGCACATGGCGGTCAGCGTTGGAAATGACTTCATAATTATATGTTTATTTAGTTTGTCTAAATTCTTTAAGTAGTGACTCGCTGTGAGACCTACTGAGGTAAAAACTGTGTTCCTATGCTCTTACCTGAAAAAAGTTGTGTCAGTTTGTCTGGGTATCGCCAAGTGGCGACTTCGATTGGTCGTCCGAGGTCGTTAGCCGCTTCTAGTGCAGCTTTAACCTTAACGATCATGCCGTCAGTAATTACTTTACCTGCGATGAGGTCATCAGCTTGTTGTTGATTAAGGCTTGGAATCAGGTGACCTTTACCATCCAACACACCACTCACATCAGAAAGCAGTACCAGTTCAGCATCAAGTGCGCCTGCAACGGCAACCGCGGCTTGATCGGCATTAACGTTCATCAGTTGGCCTTGCTCAGTCAGACCAATAGAACTAATGATTGGCAATGCACCAGCATTAAGGATGGCTTGCAGAACGGTTGAGTCGCCCGGCTCAGCCTTACCTACCGCACCCAATTCAGGGTTCAGCTCGCTGACTTTACATAAGCCACCGTCTGCTAGGCTCAAACCAACGGCATTGATACCGTCTTTAATCGCCTGACCTTGAAGTAATTTGTTGGCTGTGCCCGCTAGCGCACCTGCGATCAGAGGGATTTGATCATAAGGGGTAACACGTAACCCTTCTTTCTTAACTGTTTCGAGATTTAGCTTACTCATCAAATCATCAACAAGATAACCACCACCGTGAACGATCACGATTGGTCGTTTTGCCTGTTGTTGGTAAGCAGAGATAGCACCAAATAACTTGCTAAGTGTTTCACCACAAGATAGCGCAGCGCCACCTAACTTTATGATTAATGGTTGATTATTAAGGCTCATATCTAGATTCCCTTACACTAACGCAGTTAATGGCGCAAAACCATAACGTAAATTCAAACACTGCATCGCTTGGCTAGATGCACCCTTTAATAAGTTATCAATCGCTGAAACAACGATGATGTGTTGACCTTGAACTTTCCAACCTAGGTCGCAGAAAGGTGTCTGTTCTACATCTTGAATTCTTGGCAATGTCTCTTCGAGTAATCTCACGGCTGGCTTACCTTGATAAGCTTGCTCGAAGGCATCTTGTATCTGTTGTTCTGTCACACCGTCAGCCAATTTCATGGTGATGGTCGCTAAAATGCCACGCTTAAAGTTTCCAAGGTGCGGGGTGAAAATTACATCACATCCTAGGTGTGCAGCCATTTCTGGTTGATGACGGTGATTAAATACACCGTAAGCTTGTAAACTCACCTCACAGAAGCTGTTGACCATGCTCGCCTTACGACCGGCTCCGGTGACACCACTGGTTGCGTTAATCACTGGCCATTGCTTCTCATCCAGTAACTTTGCTTCAACCAAAGGCTTAATCGCCAGTTGTGATGCTGTTGGGTAACAACCCGCGACTGCAACAAGCTGAGCTTCTTTAATTTCTTGTTCGTTCCATTCAGCTAAACCGTAAGCCGCTTTATCTAGCCATTGTTCGTGTTGATGCTCAAAACCGTAAAACTCTTGATAGAAGTTTTCGCCTTTAACTCTGAATGCCCCCGATAGGTCGAACACTTGGCAATCGTTCTCAAGGAAGATTGGCGCTAGGTCGTGACTTACCTCGTGTGCAGTGGCTAAGAAAATCACATCCGACTGCTTTGCCACCTCTTCTGGATTCGTTAATGGCTGTACTGGCATATCAATCAAGCCAGCTAACTTACCGTGCAGTGCCGCAATAGGTTTACCTGCGTCTACACTATTGGCTGAGACATATAAACCTGATAGCGTGAGCTCAGGGTGTCTGTTTATCATTAGAGCCAGTTCTGCTCCTGTGTAGCCGCTTGCGCCAATGATCGTGGTTTTCAACATCTCAACACATCCATTCTTGAGGTAAGTTACATTTCAAATTTGACTATTCATACTTAATTTTTAGCTTTATTTGATTTCTTATGCATTAAATATGATTTAATATGTGTTTTACCGACTTATGGTTTTCCTGTCAATAGTAGAAGTGAAGTTATTATGCAATTACCGAGTTTTCTTGAGGTCTATAAAGGCCTGATTTCCACCGACTCCATTAGCTCGACCGATCCAAGCTGGGATCATGGCAACGAGAAAGTGATCGAAAAAATGGCTCAATGGTTTAAAGACGTAGGCTTTAGTGTTGAGGTGGTAGAGGTCGAACCCGGCAAGCATAATATGGTCGCAAAGATGGGTTCTGGCGAAGGGGGCTTACTGCTTGCAGGACACAGCGACACCGTGCCATTCGATGAAGGACGTTGGAACTTCGATCCTCACGCACTAACAGAACACAACAATCGCTTCTACGGATTAGGCACGGCCGATATGAAAGGCTTTTTCGCTTTCGTTTATGAAGCCGCGAAGAAGATGGATTGGAGCAAACAGACTAAGCCGCTATATGTATTAGCAACCTGCGATGAAGAAACCACCATGCTAGGTGCGCGTCACTTCACTGAGAATGCGCCATTCAAACCGGACTACTGCATCATTGGTGAGCCAACTAGCCTAGTGCCGATTCGTGGTCATAAAGGCCATGTTGCTAATGCTGTGCGAGTAACGGGTAAGTCAGGTCACTCTTCTGATCCGGCGTTAGGCGTCAACGCCATCGAGATTATGCATGAAGTGCTGTTTGCTTTAATGCAGCTGCGTGACAAGTTAGTCAAGGAGTACCACCACCCAGGTTTCGCCATTCCAAGCCCTACTCTAAACCTTGGTCATATTCACGGTGGGGACAGCGCTAACCGTATCTGTGGCTGTTGTGAACTACACTACGATGTTCGTCCTTTACCGGGCATCAGCTTAGACGGTTTAGATAACATGCTGCGCAGTGCGCTCAAAGAAGTAGAAGCAAAATGGCCGGGCAGAATTGAGATTACTCCCCTGCATGAGCCAATCCCAGGCTATGAGTGTCAGCACGACCATCCATTTATTGGTGGAATGGAATCAGTTTGTGAAATTGAATCGCAAACCGTGAACTACTGTACTGAAGCACCTTTTCTTCAAGAGTTATGTCCAACCTTAGTGTTAGGTCCAGGCTCAATTGACCAAGCTCACCAACCGGATGAGTTCTTAAGCTTCGATTTTATTGACCCAACAATTGATGTTCTGAGTAAATCTATCCGTAAATATTGTTTCTAGTTATTACTTCCCTTCCAATATTTTCGTATAAAAGCCACCCAAAAAGGTGGCTTTTATTCTGTTATCCCTGACACAGCCTCATCTTGTAATTAAATTTCACTTTTTCTCTAAGTTTTGAAAAATTTACTTCTCCCGCATTTTTAAACCTAATAATTGCAAACTTAGAATGCTTTATTTGACTAGATACAGCACTTTTCGCTAGATTGTGTACTTAACAAGGAACAATGGATGTAATTTTTTTACGAGGCAGGATGACAATGAACGAGAAATACGCCGCTCTCAAGAGTAACGTAAGCATGCTGGGACGCTTGCTAGGTAACACAATCCAAGATGCACATGGTGACGTTATCTTAGAGAAAGTGGAGACTATCCGTAAACTTTCCAAATCCGCCCGCGCAGGCAACAAAGCTGACCGTGACAGCCTAGTTGAAGAAATCAAAAACCTGCCGAACGAACAACTCACTCCTGTTGCTCGTGCATTTAACCAATTTCTCAACCTCACCAACATGGCAGAGCAATACCACACCATCTCTCGCCACTGTGAGGAGCATGTTTGCGAACCAGACGTGCTGCAATCTCTATTTTCTAAACTCAATCAAAATGACATCAGCAAGCTAGACGCGGCTCAAGCCGTTCGCGACCTGAACATTGAACTCGTTTTGACTGCTCACCCAACAGAAATCACTCGTCGAACCATGATCAACAAGCTGGTTAAGATCAACGAGTGTCTGTCTAAATTAGAACTAAGCGACCTATCACACAAAGAACGTGTGAAAACAGAGCGTCGCCTAGAGCAGCTTATCGCGCAAGGTTGGCACTCTGATGTGATCCGTCAGCAACGCCCGACACCACTTGATGAAGCTAAGTGGGGCTTTGCGGTTGTAGAAAACTCTCTATGGGAAGCCGTACCTGATTTCCTACGTGATATGGATGGCCGACTAAAAGGCTACCTTGGTGAAGGCTTACCAATCGATGCACGTCCAGTTCACTTCTCATCTTGGATGGGTGGTGACCGCGATGGTAACCCATTCGTAACGCACACCATCACCAAAGAAGTACTGCGCCTATCTCGCTGGAAAGCCGCTGATCTGTACCTAGGTGACGTGAACGAGCTGATTACCGAACTGTCGATGACTAAGTGTAATGATGCCGTTCGTGAGCTAGCAGGTGATGAGCATGAAGCTTACCGTGCAATCCTAAAGAGCCTACGTACTCTGCTGAACAACACATTAGAAGTGCTTGACGCAAAACTGCACGACGCTGAAGTACCGAAGAAAGAAACACTACAGAACATCGACCAACTTTGGACACCACTTTACGCGTGTTACCAATCGCTGCACGAATGTGGCATGGGCGTAATCGCAGATGGTTCTCTGCTTGATACCCTACGTCGCCTAAAAGCATTCGGTGTACATTTAGTTCGTCTCGATGTTCGTCAAGAAAGCACACGTCACTCAGACGTCCTATCTGAACTGACTCGCTACCTAGGCATTGGCGATTACGACCAGTGGAGCGAGCAAGACAAGATTGCTTTCTTAACCAATGAATTAAGCTCAAAACGTCCACTGCTACCGCGCGACTGGGAGCCATCTGAACAAGTCAAAGAGGTTTTAGACACCTGTAAGGTGGTTGCTGCTCAACCTCGCGAAGCCTTTGGTGCTTACGTAATTTCTATGGCTCGTACAGCATCGGATGTGCTGGCTGTTCACTTGCTTTTGCAAGAATGTGGTTGCCCGTACCGCATGGACGTATGTCCATTGTTCGAAACGCTGGACGACTTGAACAACTCAGAAGCAGTAATGAAACAGCTAATGAGCATCGATTTGTACCGTGGCTTTATCCAGAACCACCAAATGGTGATGATCGGATATTCTGACTCAGCAAAAGATGCTGGCGTAATGTCTGCAGGTTGGGCGCAATACGACGCAATGGACAAGTTGGTTAAGGTTTGTGACGAAGAAGGCATTGAACTGACTCTATTCCACGGTCGTGGCGGTACGGTTGGTCGTGGTGGTGCTCCGGCACATGCTGCACTTCTTTCTCAGCCACCTAAGAGCTTGAAAGGCGGGTTACGTGTAACAGAGCAAGGCGAAATGATCCGCTTTAAGCTTGGCTTACCAGATGTTGCCGTAAACAGTTTCAACCTATACGCAAGTGCGATTCTAGAAGCGAACCTTCTGCCGCCACCTGAGCCAAAGCAAGAGTGGCGCGACCTAATGGAAGTGCTTTCTCAAGTTTCTTGTGAGGCTTACCGCAACGTAGTTCGTGGCGAAGAGAAATTTGTACCTTACTTCCGTCAAGCAACACCTGAGCTAGAGCTAGGCAAACTGCCACTCGGTTCTCGACCTGCAAAACGTAACCCGAACGGTGGCGTAGAAAGCCTGCGAGCGATTCCATGGATCTTCTCTTGGAGCCAAAATCGCTTGGTACTTCCAGCTTGGTTAGGTGCAGGTGAAGCAATTCAATATTCTGTCGATCAAGGGCATCAAGCGCTACTTGAAGAGATGTGTCGCGAATGGCCGTTCTTCTCAACTCGTCTGGGCATGCTGGAAATGGTGTACTCGAAGTGCAACATGGAAATTGCGAAGTACTACGACCAACGTCTTGTTGATAAAGAACTACTGCCGTTAGGTGAGTTACTGCGTGAACAGCTGCAAAAAGACATCAAAGCCGTACTAAATGTAGAGAACAACGAGAACCTGATGCAAAGTGACCCTTGGGGACTTGAATCAATTCGCCTTCGCAACATCTACGTTGAGCCACTAAACATGCTTCAAGCGGAACTGCTTTACCGTACTCGTAAGTGTGAAACACCACCTGCAGAGCTAGAAGAAGCACTAATGGTGACAATTGCAGGTATTGCGGCAGGTATGCGAAACACTGGTTAATCAGTGATTCCCACCATAAAAAGAACAAAAGGTCGCCATGTGCGGCCTTTTTATTTCGCCATATAACCACTAATAAGTATTTTGTCAGTTTTTTGGGTTATTTTGTCCATGTATTCTACTTTATGCTTATTATTTAGATATACTACTGCTCCGCTGCAGAAACACTCCAAAAAAATAATCTGCAGCAACTTGACCAATAAACTGGTCAACCTAGGTGATAAACGGCTTTGTAAGGTGACATAACCAACCGCCGAGTTGGTGCTACTTAGACATAACCAATATAACGTGCCATTAGAAGCACACTTGTTGTCTAAGTATTTGTTTACTGTTTACCATTTGGATTTCAGACATGTCATTACCACACGTAATTCTAACCGTTTTAAGTACACGCGATGCTACTGGTTACGATATCACAAAAGAATTCTCCGCAAGCATTGGTTACTTCTGGAAAGCTAGCCACCAACAAGTTTACCGCGAGCTAAATAAAATGGCTCAGAACGACCAAGTAACTTGCGTGCTTGAAC